>CAXXSP010000042.1:0-13830 GCA_963676605.2 Sphaerochaetaceae bacterium
TAGAAATGGGAGTATACGATATCGAAGTTCTCTTCGAGTTGATCAAAGAGGTTCAGGACCGCCCGTTCCTTGTTTCGGTAACTCATTTCAGCAGTAATTCTGTATGCATCCCCGAAGGATATGAAACGGGGAGAGTATACGGTGATTCCTCCGAAGGAGGTCTCTATCGTAGCTTTCTCAGGAGGTAAGGCATTCCCTTTGATCAGTCGTTTCGTGAGACTGACCGGACGGATGACGGTACAGGAGATGCCGTGTCTTACGAACTGTTCGAGCAAATTATAGAGAAACATTCCCGAAGAGGAAAACGGGTAGGGGGGGAAGATATTCGTAAAGATACAGGCGTGCTTTATCGTATTCATCTCTAGGTAGCTATTCTCCATATATCCTTTCTGTTGTCAATGAAAGGGCTCTGATTCATGTAGGTTTCAACCTTCTCATCGAGTATTCTCTGGGGAAGAAAATACATCAAGCGTATATCGGGCACCGAAGGTAATCTGTACATCATTCGAATAGCTCCCGTTATCATCCCATGTATTGACGAAGTAGGTATCGCCGTAGAGGGTAAGGGGGATGTCAGGCAGGAGGTACGATCCCCCGATTCCTGTGATAAGTCTGTATGTCACGTCTCCTGAAGGAGAGATTGCTTCCATAGCAGCCTCTCCGAAATCGAGTTCCTGATCTGTATTCCCGTCAGCAAGCAGTACGGCATTCTCCCCCTGGGCAATGAACCTGATATCACCGAAGAGATCAAATTCCTGATCTCTTGAATACCCTCCATGGAGGGCAACAACGATACTGTCAGGACCATACTTGTATCCGAGGTAACTCACACTTCCTTTCCCTTCTCTCATCGTGACGGAGTTCAGGAGATCAAGGTTATAATTCGTGGGATCATCGCCGTAGTTCTCTGTATGATCACCCGCTCGCAGATAGACATAGGGAGAAGTATAGGCACCTTCGAAAAAACCGGTGATTTTCCCGTTCTCGGTCTCCCTGGCATAGCGGAGTCCGAGAAGGGCTGCATAGGCTGAAGGGGGAGGATCTTCATATACATCGAGTTCTCCGGAGGTCTGAAACTGATCGAGGAAGAACTGGAAATCAAGAAGGAGGCCTTCCGTGAGTACTGATTCGATCTCCAGGGCTGCTGTGGCATTAGTCTCCCCAAAGTTCTGGAAGTTATGCATGATCATGAGGGGACTGAACATCCTGAGATCCATCTGGTCGGAATAGATAAGCGTCATCTCGGTAATAGATACCCTGAACCGGGGTGAGAATTTCGCTTCAAGGCGGTGAGCAACGGTCATTCTGACGTTTGAACCGTGAAAGAGGGTCTTCCAGTATTCTCCGTCACTCGCGGGAATCACTGCCTGTTGATTCTCATCAAGTTCATTCATCGGTATCGTGAGGAATGAGTACTTCAGGATATCATTGGACGTGCTTGCAAGGAAGAAATCGTGATAGGGGGCATGATCCCCTATGAGGAGGTTCCCTGTCATGCCCTGACCCCAGGAGAGGGTATCCCGTCCTGCAACACTCGTGATGTGATCGGAGGCAAAGGAAAGATAGGCGGTATGGGGGAAGCTGTTCTGCAGATTTGTCTCCGAGAAGTCGTCCTCGAAGGGATAGCTCGTGCTGAATCCCTGGAAATCCTCTTCATTCAGACGTTTCTCAATGCCGTAGGTGAACATGCCGAAAAGGTGGTCTGCGAAGATGGTTGAGGCTTCGATGGAGAGAATCGGGTTTCTCTCGCTATAGCGGTCTACCCATTCCCACTCCTCGGCATTCTCATCAACGTTCATATAGAATTCAGGTGAGAGAGTGATGGATCCTCGCAGATAGATCTCCTCTTGTGGGAAGAGGGTCCGTTCAAGGTCTGACAGCTTTTCTTTCTGCCCTTGAGAGAGGTGAGTTGTCTGTCTGAGCGCATCAATCTGACGCTGCAGTTCATATCCGCTCAGAGGAGGAGCTGCAGACAGAGGCAGTATGCCCGATGCAATACTCAGATCGTTGATCTGGGTGATATACGGACTGTCTTCCTCGAAGATACGAGACAGAGGATCGGACGAAACATTCCACAACAGAAGGAATATTCCGACAAGAACAGGTATCCGTACTCTCATACATCACACTCCTTATCACCCGGTTACGGGTATATCGTCACTCCGAACTGTACGACATGGTCGAAGGTCAGGTCGCTCCACTCCCCTGTAGGTGTATGATCGAATTCGACAGTGGTGTCAAGATCCTTCTCTGTCGTAGCTCCGATGCGGTAGGAACCGTAAAGCGTGACAGGAAACTGTTCGAAGGATTTTGAGGCTCCGAGCTCCAGCGATACGGTCTTCTCGAAGAGATAGTCACTGAAGTTTTTCTCGCCGATATCATCCATATCCCGGTAATTCTCGTTCACTGACATATCAAGAGCATATCCGTACTGGGCACTCCGTCTCTGATATTTCAGGGTAGCGAATGCATGAAGGGAGGGGGAAATACCCATCTTTGTCGATATGAGGAATTCATCCGAGTTCGGATAGATCGGGTATCCGAGAGAGAATCCCTTGTTCACGTATGAAGTCTGGGTGAGTTCGGTAGTAACGACCCGATGGTAGTAGGTTCCGTCAGATGCAATGTAGTTATCATCTGTATCTCCTCCTGCCGTATTATACTCCTCCTCTGTTATCTCTTCATATTCTATACTCTGAGAGGTTCTGGGGTAGTGGGTATAGAAGAAGGGGGAAAGCTTCGTGTACTGGAAGGTGAACTTGGAGAAGTTTCCGAGAGGTAGGTCCACATCAACTCCTCCCTGATAAGCGAGTATGTTTCTATACCAGGTGAAGAAGTTGCTTGGGGAGAGTGAATTCATCTCGGTTGTCGCCATCGATCCGTAGAAACGGGCGTTCTTGAATCTCCACTGCATATCAAATCCAGCGAGAACGTTGTCGAAGTCTCCCATCGTACTCTGCTGGAGCATGAGGATGGCAAAGGGATTAAGGTAGCCGATCTCGAATCGTTTGATCCACACGACCGATTCATAGATTCCGAAGGTAAGATCCAGAGGAAGATCAACTTCCACACGGTTTGCGCTGAAGTTGTTACTGAATTCAGTTGAGTGGAGTGTCTGAGGGAAGAATGCATCATTTCCTTCTATGCCGTCGCCGAGGGCGAAACCACCGAGGGAGCCGGTCACGAAGTTGATACGAAGCCAGTCAGTGAGGTTCAGCTGACCCTCAATACCTTCAAAGGGGGCTGCCTGTCCTGCCAGCATCAGGTTGTTTGTGCCTACACCCCAGTCTCTGTGTACGGCACCCCATCTCAGATCAAGAAGACCGTCCCAGAGGGAGAGTCCGATCTCCGGGTGGAAATTGAATCCCGTGTAGAAATGATCCATCGGGATGCTCGAGGGTTTCTTCCCTCCATCAAGGAAGTCCATATAGAATCCTTCACAGGGAATGGAGAAGTCTCCGTCGAGGAAGGGATAGCTGTCGAGTCTGTCCATGCTGAGAGCGACGTTCATCGAAAAGGAGAGGATATCCTTGATATCTCCCTTGATATAGGGCTGGACAGAGTTTCTGAGGTCTTTATGGTCGAGATCTGAAAGTAAAAGAGTCGTCTGGGTGGTTGCATTTGCTCCCACTTCGAGAGTGACATCGTGCTTTTCTGAGTATGCCTGATAACTTCCGGTTGCGAGCATATCGCTCATCTTTTCTGTCGGGGTTATCTCTCCTGAGAGTTCGGTGATGAGATGGTCTATTTCATCACGCTCTGCGGATGAGAGGTCGGAGTCTCTGATTATTTCGAGTTTTTCCAGGATAAAAGCAGTGGAGTAGGGTCTGACTGACGGCAGGTGAGGAATCACACCTCGCAGTTCTGCACTCTGCAGGACCGTGTACACCCGGTGATCAAGCGGTACCGAGAGCTGGGAAACCGCGAAAACGGAACTCAGAGGCGATATAAAGAGAATCAGCAGGAAAATGAGGACGAAAGAGTTGTGTATTGACGGATGTCTTCGTGTCTTGTTCACTTGGGAGCTCCTTTTTGGACGGTGGTATTCGATGAATCGTGGACAGTATTGTAGTCAAAGGCTAATGCTTTGAAAAGATGTTCGAACTGGCTTTCCCATGAAAGGTTGACGCGAGCGAACTCTCGCATACTGCTGCCGATTTCATCCTTCTTTCTCACTTCTTCGATGAAGGATATTACCTTGTTCATATCAAGCGGTTCATCATCCTGCGGGAAAGTGAGAGACCATCCCCGGTCCTGAGGGATGATGGGATCGGTGCCCGAGGCAAGATAGGGTATTCCGTGGGCGAGATACTCCCGTGCCTTCAGGGTTGCGATGCCGGTATGCCCGATCCTGTGAAGCCCCATGGAAGCCACCGCAATATCACAGAAGGAGAAATAGGATTCAAGGTCAGAAGCGAAGGCGGGGCCTTCGAAATGAATCAGCTTCTCCATCTTCAGTGTCTTTACCAGAGTGACGAGTTTCTCTTTTGTCCCGTCACGGTCAGGTCCGACGATATGGAAATGGATATCGGGGGCTGAGTCTTCCTTGTGTTCCTGAAACTTTCTGATTCCTTCAATCACACGGTCATATGCGTTCATCACCTGAATATTCGCGACTCCGAGGAGGTGGATATGATGATCAATCGGGGTGAACACTCTCTGCTGAATCCGGGTGAGTGAAATTCCGTTCGTGATATTGAGAGCAGGTACACCTCGGTATTCATCGGCCTTTTCTCTTCCGATCAGTGTGAGAAGATCGAATTTCCTGATCATACGGGTCTCGCTTTTTCTTGCAAGAGAAAAGAACAATTTCCGGTGAAGGCGGGTCTCCTTCTCTTCTTCCCGTTCCGGGGGGAAGGTCGGGATTTCCATGACCAGCCGGGTACCGCTCGCTTTCAGCGCATCAAGTGCCTGTTCAACAGGCGAGACAGCCGGCATGAGCCGAACGTATGCAAGAGAGAAGGAATGGGTCTGCGCGATGATCCTTACGGCACGAAACAGTGCGTTGAACAGAGAGAGCCTTCCGATTCCAGGAATCGAGGAGAAGGGAATAGCTGTAATTTCCTCCTCCGTTTCCCCGGTGCAGAGGTAGATCTTCCCCTTCCTGATACCCAGAAAGGAGACTTCCCAGCCAAGATTTCTCATGGCTTCCATCTGGTAGTCGAATTTCGGGAAGGGCGGCCCTTCTTCAGGGTCAAGGAAGTATTTCATGAGAAAGAGCACTGATTTCATACGAGTAATTCACCTAGCATAAGATACTCTGCAGTGTATCATAAACTCACGGTGTGAACCACTCCTGAGTAGAGGGTGGAGAGCGTGTGGTGATTGTGTGGAGGTTCTCTGTTTTCCTGCCCTAAAGACCCATATTCCGCTTGATAGTGAGCAGCTTGCGGGCATACGCCTTTGCCTTGTAGAGGAGTTTTTCATACAGCTCTTCTGAAGGTCGGCCTCTTCTCCACATTTTTTCTTTGATGGCAAGGAGAGTCTTTAGCATCTCATGAGCTTCTTCCCATCGGGGATAAAAGAAACGCTGATTGGTGGAAGACCAGATCTCCCGGTCAACATCATAGTATTCGGCGTAGAAGAGGTTATGGTTCTCTTCAGGATCCCAGGCAAGATCATACAGACCGTATCGGTCACTCTGTTTCGTGTAGGTGAGTTTATACTGATCCTTGATGATCGCTATCTCCCGTTTCGGCTGCACGTAGTAGGCCGTGTCTGAGATGATGAAATCCTCCCGGAATACTCTCTTCTCTGCAAGCATCTCGAAGACGTGGGAATTAATGGTGAGATCATGGACCTCTTCGAGTCCTTCAAGACGCGGGGTGACCAGAGGAATCCGGATCGAAGAATCATGGACATCGAAGCCGTAGTTATACTTCCCTCTCCATCCGTTCATATGTCCATGATCGGCAGAAAAGGCGATCTCATCATCGGCGAAATAGGAACGGGCAAGACCGATGATCCGGTCGAAGGATTCAACATCGGAACCGTAGCCGTTCTGCCCTTTGATAACGTGAGGAATATGGAGCCAGAGGATAACAGGTTTCTCATCATTCGAGATTTCACTGAACAGAGAATCGATCAGAGACAGAGCCTGTTCGGTCTCTTCTTCTTTTTTCTCCAGAGAGTCGAAGACTCCTTTTTTGTGAGGACGGGGTTTTTCCCGGATAGTGACGATTTCATGAATCTTTGTATGATTCCCCTCAGCTTTGAAGTGCTCAGCGACAAGGTCGGTGTAGAAGGTATCCCAGGCGATGTGGCAGGAATACCCCATCTCATGGTACCTGTCGAAAAGCGTCGTTCCGTTCAGAGGAAATTCATTACGATAGTATTTTCTGTCTGTCTCATAGGGGTAGATCCCTGTTGTCATGCTGGTGAATGCCATGAAGGTGCTCGGGGTTACCGTGTAGTGACGGTGAAATACCGTTCCCTTCGCTGCAAGTTCACTCATATGGGGAGTGTTCCAATAGGTGTTCCCGTATACGGGCAGGTAACTGCAGGGGAGTGCGTCTTTGGTGATGAGAATGATGTTCTTCATTGTACCTACCTCTCGGCAGGTAGTATATCAGGAATCCCTATAAGTCTGTCTACCCGAACGAGTCCGGCACGAGAGAAGAAAGGATTCTGCAAGGCCGGCTGTAATGACAGGTTACTGCCGCGGAGGGGTATACGAGGCGACATACTTCTTCAGGGCACCTGTGAGGCTGTGGACTTCTTCTACATACTCGGCCGCTGCACGTCCCAGGTCTTCGCTCAGGGTTGGTGAAGCTTTCAGGTCTCTGATGATACGGGTGAACTGTTCTGCTGCATGCGCATTGCAGAGATGACCTGTCACTCCATCTTCTATGAGATCCCTGTTCCCCACGATATCGGAGGCGATGACCGCTTTACCTGCCGCCATCGCTTCAAGGATAGAGACCGGCATCCCTTCCCAGAGGGATGTCTGTATATAGAGGGATGCAGCGTTCACCTTTCGTATTGCCTCCGTGCGGGGGAGGAGGCCTGTGACGGTGATGTTCTTTTCAGTCAACTGATATTTCAAAGGGCCGTCTCCCACCCACAGGAACTGTTCGTCCGGGAGAGAGCGTGCTATCTCATTGAATAAAGAGGGCTGTTTCTGGGGCGATATCCTTCCGCAGGTGACGATATATCGGTCGGTATCTGTACCCTTCTCATGGGAAAACTGTGAGGTGTCTATAAAATTGCTGATGGTTATGACGTTATCTGTGATTCTCTCTGCATGTGCCGCTTCTCCGTTTGACACGGCAATGATGCGTGCAGGGTGATAGGTTTCTATCATTCGCTCGAAGGTGAGAAAGAGTCTTCGCTTGAAAGCTCCTACGTCCTCTCTGAGGAAGGAAAACCCGTGGGGAGAATAGAAGAGGGGAGTCTTATCTTTTCTCCTGAGAGCAAGTCTTCCGAGGACTCCGGCTTTCGAGGAGTGAAGATGAATGACATGAGGGTTCCACTCATCGATCTTTTTTCTGATTTCCCTGACAGCCCGAGGATACTCCTTCAACGATCCCATCGGGATATAGGTGAGGGTGATATTGTCCTGGGCGAAGTCTGTTTCACAGCTCTTCGGAGAATCGTCCCTCAGAGAGTGGAGGATATGTATCTCGAAGCTCTCCCGGGGAAGATTACATGCGATATCACGTATGATCGCGTACACGCCCGTCGAGAAACTTTCCACGATATAGAGGAGTTTCACCTTGTTCTTCTCTGCCATGGCGTAAGTATAGCTGAAGGTGTGCGGTCTGTATATGAGGAAACGGAAAGAAGCTCTACCGGAGTTCTTTTCTGAGTCCTTCAATCAGCCGGTTGTTGTCTTCAGTATTTCTGACCGCAAGACGGAGAAGCTGTCTCCCTGGGATTTTCCCCGAGAGATCCTTTACAAAGATATTATGCCGTATCAGCAGGGAGCGGGTAAGAGCTCGTGCACTTCGGTCTGTGAGTATTTCAACCATGACATAATTTGCCTGCGACGGGATGACGCGAATATCCTGTATCCCCTGTAACTCTTTCAGAAACCGGGTTCTTTCGGCTCTGATGTGTATTAAGGATTCCTGATAATCTCCCGTGTATCTCTCTGCAATCTGCATGTAGAACTCACCGAACGAGTTTATGTTCCAGATGGAGACATCCTTCTTCAGATGAGATATCACTTCCTGATTACCGGAAGTGAGAATCCCGAGTCTGATTCCCGGAATCCCGTACGATTTTGAAATACTTTTCATCACAAACAGATGCGGATTATCAGAGAGGAGATCCTTCTGTATCAACGTCGAATCTGCCTCATCAGCGAAGTCGACGAAGGATTCGTCGATAACCAGCTGAATATGCTCAGTGCCCGCCCACTCGACCAGGCGCAGCAGGTCTTGTTTCCCTATATAATTTCCGCTTGGATTATCAGGGTTCACCACCACGAGATGTGCGATTCCTTTTCCTGTGAAGTAATCGATCAGGTTCTGAGCGCTATAGGAAAAATCCTCGTTATCAGGGATGAAATCGATAGATTCCTCTGATCCGTACCGGTTCGGGTATTCTTCGAAGGTCGGCCGGATGAAGCCTGTTTTTCCCCTGAGGATGCTCATCAGTGATTTTATCAGTTCCGCAGCACCGTTTCCGATAACAATCTGATCGGGTGAAACATTGAAATTCTTTGCTGCCAGAAGTGAGTTCACCTTCATGCCGGAGGGGTACTGGGTGAGGAGTGTCGTGAAATTAGCTTTCATTTCCTCAATCAGCTGCTGCGGGGGAAAATAGGGATTGACGAGATAACAGAAATCAAGAAGCTTCGGGTACCTCCAGTACCCTCCATATCGCTCCTGAAGCTTTTCCAGTGACGTCTCATCGTTTTCTCCGAAGAGTGATTCTGCGATATCAAGGTCCTGTATATCATCGATCTCATACCAGGTCTCTCCTGTCAGCCGTTTCGCCTTGATATGGGGATGCTCCAGCATCGTGATCGTTCTCAGTACCTGCTCATAATATTCATTGTTTCCCAGTGCCTTCGAATAGGCTTCGAGGAAGGGGACATAAAAGGTGCTGGAAAAATGTCTGCTGAACTTATAGATATTTACCGTCTTGTAATAGGTGTGCTTTTCCGTGTAGTTCAGGTGTTTCCCGGGAATGAAACGGAGGATCTCGTCGTTTTCGGAGAGGGTAAGGCAGGTTCCATCCATCCAGCTCTCATACCTGTCAACAAGTGCGAGGGTCTCTCTCGGGTCATTCACGATGGTGGTGAGGACATCATCGGCACATATGATATCCGATTCAAACAGAATCGTGTCATCTTCGCAGAGGTGTTCCTTCGCCAGTGCCAGAGAGTAGATATTGTTCGTCTTATCATTAGGACGGGGTTTGTGATGAATTCTATCGGAATAGCGGAATCAAGGGATTCGATATGATCGATAAGCTTCTGACCTTCATAGCCGACAACAATGATGATCCTGCTGAAATCGTGCATGCCAATCTGACGGAGCATCCGCTCGATCAGGGTTGTGCCATTCACTTTCACCATACATTTCGTATTGTTCTGCGTGAGTTCTTTTAATCTTTTCCCCATGCCAGCGGCAAGGATAACAGCCTGCATATAGTCTCCTCTGACCATCCCCAGGGTACTTCATCCTGAGAAGATGGAATGATGATGGCAGCAAGAAGGCCGGGTCGTTCACACGAGTGAGACCCGACTACGACACCAGGAATCGTACCATGAGGGATGATAAAAAGCTACTGTACTTCCAAGGTTGCACGAAATGTGTGGGTTCTGTGCTGTCTTGACAGGAAAAGGTGTGCCCCCTATGTTAGGAATGTGTGAACACTATGATCACCCGATACGGAGTGAACACTTCCACCGGCACCGAAGGTGTGCTGCTTGACGGAAAGAGTGTATCAGATTAAGAGGGAGTGGGCAGTCTCGTGGGAACGTTTTTCAATGACATTATCATCTATCCGATAGCTGCGATTGTTGAGCTGATGTATGTGTTCTTCATGAAAGCTCTCGGTGTCGAAGGGCTTGCGATTTTCGGGGTGAGTATCGCGGTGAGCTTTCTCACGCTTCCTCTCTACCATGCTGCAGAACATCTGCAGCAGAAGGAACGTGCGCTGCGCAAGACGATGCAGCCGGGAGTTGACCGTATCCGGGCCGTGTTCAAAGGTGATGAGCGCTATATGATGCTATCCACGCTGTATCGGCAGAATCATTACCATCCGATGTATGCCCTGAGAAACTCCCTGAACCTTCTGATCCAGATTCCGTTCTTCATAGCGGCGTATCATTTTCTCAGTCATCTTGATGCACTGAACGGAGTCTCCTTCCTTGTCATGAACGATCTGGGTTCACCGGACGGGTACCTGAAGATAGGGGGATTCTCAATCAATGTGCTCCCACTTCTGATGACGCTGATCAATGTGGTTTCTGGAACGATCTATTCACAGGGGTTCCCGAGAAGAGATAAGATTCAGATCTACGGGATAGCTCTTATTTTTCTCGTGCTTCTCTACCGTTCTCCTTCCGCTCTGGTGTTCTACTGGACACTGAATAATATATTCTCGCTGGGGAAGAATCTTTTTATAAAGCTGAGACATCCTCTCAGGGTGCTGTACGCTCTCGCTGCAGCGGGCAGTGTGTTCGCCGCGGGATTCATTATAGTGCAGAACCCTTCCATCACCTTGGTGAAGATTGTGTTCGTCATCCTGCTCAGTGCTGCGGTGATCAGCATTCCTTTTATGCTCAGGTTCTTCAATTTCCTGTACCGAAGAATCCTTTCTGTCCTGGAGGAGACGCCTAAGCAGACGTTTCATCTCTTCACTTCTTCCTGTCTCCTTCTCTGGATTCTCCACGGGATCCTCATCCCGTCCAATCTCATAGCATCTTCCGTACAGGAATTCGCACTCATTGACCCCACAGGGCATCCACTGCGCCTTATCGTGGATACCGCTTTAAAATTCGGCGGTATCTTCCTGTTCTGGCCTCTCATTCTCTACCGGCTTGCTGCGAAGAAATTGCGGATAGGAGGAGCTGTTTTCTTATTTCTGCTCTCTCTCTCATCTCTCCTGAATGTCTTCGTGTTCAGCAGTTCCTACGGAGTCATCGATGCTTTACTGGTATTCGAGAATCCAGGACTGCTGAAAGGCTCGATGCTGACATCGCTCCTCTCCTTCACCATCATCCTCGGACTCTTCCTTGCCGCGCTTTTTCTGATCAGAAGAAAAAGGGTAGCGAATATTGTCCATATCCTTATCATTCTGCTGGCGGCAGAAGGTGTTGCCGCTGGTTTCAGCATCTGGAATATTCAAGAAGAGTATAAGGAATATACGAATATTCAGGCTGTTCAGGAGGGATCTGAGCTGACGGGGATACCCGATCCGGTTATTCACCTCTCGAAGGAGGGGAAGAACGTAGTCATCCTCATGCTCGACCGTTCCATCAGTTCGTACTTCCCCCTGATTATCGAGCAGTTTTCTGAACTCGCAGACCAGTACGCAGGGTTCACCTATTACCCTAACACCGTATCGTTCGGAAGCGGAACGCTCACAGGATCACCCGCCCTTATGGGAGGGTATGAATATACTCCCCGGGCAATCAATGAAAGAGTAGACGAAGCTCTTGTAGACAAGCATAACGAAGCGATGCTCGTTCTCCCGAGAATTTTCAGTGATGCAGGGTACTCCGTTCTCGTCACAGACCCTCCTCTTTCGAATTATGCCTGGGTAGGGGACTTTACTCCTTTCCTATCCTATCCTGAAATTGAGGTAAAACATCAACTGGGCCTGTACAGCAGAGCCTATATCGCAGAGCATCAGGCGGATTTCGATACACAGCAGGCGAGTGCAGCCCTTCTCAGTGAACGGTTCCCTGTATTCACCTTGATGATGAGTGCCTCCCCGTTCATCCGGGAGGAAATCTATGATAAGGGGAATTACCTCTCTGCGCAGAGTGTTTCCTCGAACTTCGATGAATTCCTTGCCTCCTATGCCGAGCTGTACTACCTCAGAGAGATGACCTCGGCTGACGGAGAGGGAGATACGTACACCTTCATCGATAACGAGACTACCCATCAGCCGATGTTCCTCTCCTTCCCGGAGGTGTATCCGACCAGTTACCTGAAAGAAATCTACAACCCTTTCGCAGGTGTTGAAGGGATCAATGATCGTGATATCGGGACGTACCATGTGAATGCTGCATCACTGAAACGCATAGCTCTCTGGCTTGACCGGCTGCGTCAGGAGGGTGTGTATGACAACACACGCATCATCATCGTTGCTGACCATGGAAGAGACGTATATATCCCAGCCTTCGCTGAATTCGAAAAGAACAGCCGTACCTACGGTGATTACAATCCTCTTCTGCTTTTCAAGGATTTCGGAGATACTCATGAGCTCACAACAGATCGCAGGTTTATGACGAATGCGGACACACCTCTGCTGGCACTGGAGAACCTCCCGATTTCCCCGGTAAACCCTTTTACAGGAAAGAATCTGGTTGAGGAGACAGATAAGTCGGAGCCTACCGTGGTAAAAGGCCCCTGGGCTCCACCGAAAACGGGACATCTGATTGAAATTGTTGAAGAACGAAGTTTTCGGGTGAAAGATAACATCTTCATTGAAGCAAACTGGCGGCCGATCACCTCTGAGGAGAATAGATGATGATAGCTCTCTATATTGATCCGGGTACCGGCAGCATGCTTTTTTCTTTCGTTGTCGGCTTTATCACGATGCTCTATTTTGTCGGAAAGGCAGCCCTCCTTAAGATTAAATTCCTGGTTACCGGAGGGAAAGCAGGACAGGAACAGCAGGATTCCTATCCTGTTGTTATCTATTCAGAAGGATCCCGTTACTGGAGTGTGTTTCAGCCCGTTATCGAGGAGTTCGAAGAAAGAAACACTCCTCTTATGTATCTCACATCTTCTCAGGATGATCCCTTTTTTACCTATACGTTCACTTCTGTACAGGGGGAATACATTGGAGAGGGCAATAAGGCCTACGCACGCCTGAACCGGCTTGAAGCAGATCTCTGCCTGATGAGTACCCCCGGACTTGATGTGTACCAGCTGAAGCGCTCGAAACGGGTGAAGCACTATGCCCATATCCTCCATGCTCTCAGTGATGCGACTACGTATCGTCTCTTTGGGCTTGATTATTTCGACTCCGTTCTTCTTTCCGGAGATTTTCAAAAAGAAGACATCAGAACGCTGGAGAAGCAGAGAGGAATCGACAAGAAAGAACTGCCGGTAGTCGGCTGTACCTACCTCGATGTCCTGCAGAAGAAAGTCTCCTCTCTGAGAAGGAGTTACAGTGAATTCACTGTCCTCGTAGCCCCCTCCTGGGGCCCGAGCGGTATTCTCTCTCTCTACGGAGCATCGCTCCTAGATGCACTTGTCGAGACAGGGTTTCAGATAATTGTTCGACCGCACCCCCAGAGTTCGATCAGCGAGAAGAACATGCTTGATCCCCTTATGAAACGGTACGAGAATTCAGAGGACATGACATGGGACTTTCACAGAGAGAACCTGAAAAGTCTTTCCCAGACCGACATCATGATCTCCGACTTTTCAGGTGTCATATTCGACTATGCCTTCCTTTTTGATCGTCCCTTTCTATACGTGAATGCAGATTTCGATCAGCGTCCCTATGATATGTATGATATCCCCCGGGATCCGTGGCAGTTCAGGATCCTTCCGAAAATCGGGAGAGAACTCGCTCCTGAGTCCTTCCCTCAGCTGAAGGAAATCCTGCTCGAAACCGTCAAGGATACGACCCTGAAAGAAAACAGAGAACAGGCAAGAGAAACGGCATGGCAGTACAGGGGAGAGAGTGGAGTTC
>CAXXSP010000043.1:0-11274 GCA_963676605.2 Sphaerochaetaceae bacterium
GCCAGTGCAGGAGATCTGGTGTCACGAGACACCGCTAGGAGGATGGTATGATCATAGTCAGTGCCTGCCTTGCAGGCAGGAGATGCCGGTATGACGGGAATGATTTCCCGCATAACTTCACGGAACTCATGAAGCGTCTTGTCGATCTCGGGACTGCGGTGGCAGTCTGCCCTGAAGAGGCGGGAGGGCTCCCCACACCGAGGACCCCTGCCGAGCTGATCGATGGACGGGTGGTCGATAAGGAGGGCCGGGACCTCACCGATGCATACCTCGCAGGCTGCAGGAAGATCCTCTCATCGCTTGAGGGACAGGAATTGGACTTTGCTTTCCTCAAGTCGCGTTCGCCTTCCTGCGGCCTGCACTCAGTCTATGACGGGACCTTCTCCGGCAGGCTCATCCCCGGTTCCGGGGTCTTCGCTTCTGCCCTCCAGGAGGCCTTCCCACAGCTTCCCTGTTTCGATGAGACGGGAACCATCCCGCTACCCGGGCTGTTCCCCCCTGCGGATCGAAGCTGAGCCGTGCTGGAGAGCAGGACCCCGAGGATGACCACGGCCATGCCTGCGGCCTTGAGCAGGGTGAAGCGCTCCCCGAAGAAGAGCAGTGAGACCACAGCCGTGACTGCGGGAACGAGGTTCACGAACCCGTTGGCCTTTGACGGTCCGACAGCCTTGATCCCGTAGTTCATGAAGATGAAGGCAAGCGAGGAGGCGAACACGGCAAGGAACACGATGCTGATGATCGCCCCCCAGCCGTACTCCCCGCTGATGACCCGGGCAAGGTGTTCCCGTCATACTCGAAGGCGAAGAAGAGCGGCAGGAACATGAGGGAGGCCGAAGAGGTTCTGGACCGCCGTGATCGTGACGGGGGAGTACCCGGCAGGGAGTCCCCTGACTAAGAGCGTGTAGAAGATCGCGGCAAAGACTGCCCCGAAGATCAGCAGTACCCCGAGTACACTCATATCACCGCCGACAGAGAAGTCATTGAGGACGAGCAGGACACCCCGAGAAACGAGATGACCAGCCCGAGATAGTTGTTCCGTGTGATCCGTTCACCGAGAAAGAGCCGGGAGAAGACCGGCGTGATCACCGGCATGGTCGCGATGAGGATCGATGCGACGGATGCCGAGACCTGCCTGAGCCCGAAGGTCTCGCAGAGGAAATACCCGAGCGGCTGCATGAGCGCGATCCCGAGGAAGAGCGGCAGGTCCGCCTTCCTGGGGATGCCGGCCTTCCCGAACCGTACCCCGTTGAGTACCAGGAGGAAGATCGAGGAGATCACCAGCCGTGAGGTCACGATGGTGATCGGACCGAGCACCTTCAGGGCCTCCTTGGTTGCCGGGAACGAGATCCGTAGAAGGTCATGGCAAGGATCATATATATGTAGGCTTTACGGTCTCCAGACATGGGCAGCCCTCCATCCGGCACTATCATGCCACAGCAGAGGGATCTTGCCAATCAGGAAGGGGAAACTTTCGAGCAGGCTTCGGTGTAGAGACCGATGAGGGTGCTGGTGATGACATCCCAGCTGTAGCGCTTCATCACCTCCTCATGCCCGGCTTTCGCATAGGCGGAACAGCTCTCCGGTCGAGCACGAGGTGCAGGAGGGCATCCTTCATGCTCCCTGAGAACCCTGGCAGGGGCCTCAGGATCGAAGAGCTGGCCGTTCTTCCCGTGTTCGATGAGGTGGGGAAGGACTCCCCGTTTCGCGGCTGCACCGGCAGCCCGGCAGCCAGGCCTCGAGCACAGCCATGCCGGAAAGCTCATGGAGGGAGGGCAGGATGAAGCAGTCAGCCGCCTTGTAGGCATTGATCAGGTCCCGGCTCTCATGGGGGAGCCCGGGGATGATCGTCACATGGTTCTCCAGCTTCTGGAGGGCGATCTCCTTGAGCACCTCCTCATAATACTGCCTGTTCCCCACAGAACCGATGAAGAGGCAGGTGGACATCTGGGGCCTTCATGAGGATGTCGGGAAGCTGTCTCACCAGGGAGAGCTGGTTCTTCTGGGGGTCTATCAGTGCGACGTTCAGCACCAGGAACTTCTTATGGGGGATGCTGTAGAGCGTCCTGAACCAGATCCCATCCCCTTCCGAGAACCGTGCGGGGTCGACCCCGTTCGGGAGGTGGACGACCCGCTTCCCGGGGTAGAGCCGGGAGATCGCGGTGAACTCATCCCGGTCGACACAGATGATGACGGCAGCATCCTCGATCACCTTGCGAGATCCGTAGAGGAAGCCGAGAAGCTTCCCCCACTCCATGACCCCCCGGGGGGACTCGTCCCGTGACGGTCCCTCACCCATGGAGGCGGCGAATCACGCCCATGAAGGGTGATCACGTAGGGGATCCCCTTCCTGTTCGCGACATGCCTGCCGATCCCCCGAGCCGCTTCCCGGCATGCAGGTGGATGATGTCGACCTCAGCCTCCCTGCCGAGGGCCCGCAGCAGGGGGGAAGGAGAAGGGGTCACCGGACCCGCTGTCGAACCGGCGCCGCAGTTCACTGCTGAGCCCGAAATAGGGGTAGAAATAGGGGAACCGCCGTATGCCGATCTCCTGGACTGTCTCCTCGGCGATGCCGCATTGGGCCGTGGTCGTCATCACCTGCGGGGAGTGGCCTTCCTTCATCAGCCGCATAGAGGTCTCCGCGACAAGGCCTCGGTGCCGCCGCGTTCATCAGGGGCAAATCGTCTGGGAATCTGTATTATCTTCATCTCTTGGGCTCTCCGTTCCAACAGTATACCTGAATCAAGAACCGTGAGCAATGAGAATAGGCAGGGTGAGGGTTTGACACCCGCGGGGAAATAGAAGAAGATGAGCCATATGCTGAAGACTGATACAGGCCCTGAAGACCCCACCCCTGCTGCTGCAGGCCCCTTATCCTCGTTCCCCCTCGCCATCGGGACCTGGTCCTTCGGTGACGATACCTACTGGGAGGGCAGCGAAAGGAAGACTCGGCAAGAGCGATCACCTATGCGCTGGGACACGGCATCCGCCATATAGACACGGCTGCCCGGTACGGGAACGGGAGGGCTGAACAGCTCGTCGGCCAGCTGGTGCGCAGGCGCTCTTCCCGCATCAGCCGCGAGGAGCTGGTCCTCGCGACGAAGGTCAGCACCTATGACCCGGGCTCGGTCGAGAAGCGGGTCCGCACCAGCCTCGCCCGGCTGCAGACGGACTACCTCGATATCGCCTATCTACACTGGCCTAAGCGGGGGGTCGACATCATCCCGGTCTACCGGGAACTTGCCCGGCTGAAGCAGGCTGGTCTGGTACGGTTCATCGGGGCGACCAACCTGCCTGCCCACCTGCTGCGGGAGCTCCATGCGGCTGTCCCGGTCGATATCTTCCAGACAGCCTACTCCCTATCTCTCTGGCGAAAGCCGGAAGATGATATCATCCCCTTCTGCCGGGAAGCGGGGATCACCCTTGCTGCCTACAGTCCCCTGGCCCAGGGGCTCCTCTCACGGGAGGATGCGGCATTCGGCCCCGAGGATCCCAGGAACCGGCTGGTGCCGCTGCGCCGCGGGCATACCGAGCGAACGAAGGGCAATCGTGTCGGCAGTCTCTGAGGTCTCCGGGGAGACCGGGAAGTCCATGGCCCAGGTCGCCATCGACTGGATCGCCCGGAAGCAGTCCGTCGATACCATCATCCTTGGCTGCAGGGACTCAGACCAACTCTCAGGCCTGCTCGCCGCCCATGATGAGCCGCTGTCGGATGAGCATTTGGGGCTGCTCGACTCTGTCTCTGACCAGACACGGTGCTATGAGGAAGACAATATCTTCGGCCATACGTGGTAGGGACTGCCGTTCTGTGATACACTCATCAGCATGCGAGTTCCCACTGAGACACGTGAATGCGAGATCGAGATCAAGAGATCGAAGTTCATCACCTATACCTTCCCCGTCGAGACGACTGAGGATGTGAAGAGACACCTCAAGGAGACCTGGGGTCTGCACCCCCAGGCTTCCCATGTGGTCCAGGCCTATATCCTCGGTGACCACGGGGACATCTTCGGGATGAGTGACGACCATGAACCCCAAGAACACCGCGGGACGACCGGCACTGGAGGTGCTCAAGGGCAGCGGCCTCACCCGGGTCCTCGTCCTCATTGTACGCTACTTCGGTGGGACCAAGCTGGGGACCGGCGGGCTGGTCAAGGCTTATACCCTGGCAGCCCAGGAGGGGATCGCGGGAATCGCATCCGAGGAGCTGGTCGACCGGAGCCGGTTCAGCCTCGAGATCCCCTATGAGCTCTACACCCCGGCCCAGTCGATCCTTGCCGACTGTGAGGCTGATGCGCTGGAGGAGGATTTCGGGACGGTGATCACGATCAGGGGACGGATACCGGCAAGCCGGTTCGGGGAGGCGAATGCCGCTGTCACTGACAGGTCAGCGGGGAAGTGTTCCCTAACGCTTCTCGAACCTCACGAGCAGCAGCACGGTGAGGATGATCAGGTGTGAGAGCACCGTCGGCAGCCAGGTGATGAAGCTGAACCGGGCGGCCGAATGGATCTGGCCGACGAAATCGAGCAGGATGATCACCACAGCCCAGATACCGACCACCCCGTCCATAGCCCACTTCATGATGATCGTGCCCTTCTTCGTGAAGAGCGTGGCGACCATGGCGGCCCCGCTGATGAGCAGCAGGAGCGAGATGATGAGGATCAGGGCCTGGTTGGCCTCCCCCCAGTCATGCGCGATCGAGAAGAGCGCATGGCCTGAGATCCCGGAGATCCCGAACAGGATCCCGTAGATCCCCACGAGGACCTGCAGGAGAGAGATCACCTGCTTGATCTTCTGCGTCTTAGTCTTCTTCTTCCTTTCGGCCATCGCCTTCCTGCCTGTCCAGGTACTGTTTCTCGATACCGATCACCCGCTTGTTCAGGTCATTGATCCGGTACTCGATGGTATGCAGCATCCAGAACTCGCAAATGGTTCTGCTTCAGGATCGACTGGATCAGCATAATGATCTTCAGGCTGACCAGCAGGAGACCGACCTCGAGGGAGAGCATGGTTGGGATGATATGGGTGGTAACCTCCAGCGTGAACAGCCCCACCGTGATGGCAAGGATGAGCCAGTTGATCATCTTATGCTTCCTGATATCGGTGGTACCGCCGATCCTGCCGAGCATCTGCCGGATCCGCTCCCGTTCATGGTTGTACTCCCTGATCTCCGCTTCCAGTTCCTCGATCGATGCCTGGTCTGCCATATCCCTAAAACACCTCTTTGACGATCTTCGCTATATTCCGTGCCTTGCCCAGTGTATAGTAGTGGATGCCCGGGACCCCGTGGGCGATCAGGTCCTTCGACTGCCTGATGGTGAACTCTACCCCGACCTGGCGTGCCTCCGCATTGGTGGTGCACGCGTTCACCGCCTCTACCAAGTCCTCCGGCAGGTCGATGCTGAAGGTCTGCGGCAGCAGCTGGATATCAGAGAGGAGGGAGATCGGCTTGATCCCGGGTATGATCGGTACGGTGATGCCTGCCTCCCGGCAGGTATCGACGAAATCATAGAAGTACTGGTTCTCGAAGAACATCTGCGTGACGATATACTCCGCCCCCGCATCTACCTTCTGCTTGAGCATCCGTATATCCTGGTCCATGTTCGGCGACTCGAAGTGCTTCTCCGGGTAGCCGGCAACACCGACGCAGAAGTTGGTCGGGTCCGGGTTCTGGATGAGCTCATCGAGGTAGTTCCCCCTGTTGAGCTCCATGATCTGCTCGACCATCTCATTGGTATGGGCCAATCCCTGGGGATGCGGAGCAAACCGCCGCTCGCCCTTGGGCGGGTCGCCCCTGAGGGCGAAGACGTTGTCGATCCCGAGGAAGTTGAGCTCGATGAGGGCATCCTCGGTCTCCTCCTTCGAGAACCCGCCGCAGATCAGGTGGGGTACCACCTCGATCTCGTACTTGTTCTTCACCGCTGCCGAGAGGGCCACGGTACCCGGCCGCTTGCGGATGATCCGGCGCTCCATCAGCCCATCGGGACGCTCCTTGAAGATGGTCTCCTGCTGGTGGTAGGTGAAGTTGATGTAGGCCGGCTCGAACTCCCTGAGGGTATCGACTGCAGCGAAGATGCTGTCGATCTTCTTCCCCTTCATCGGGGGCAGCAGCTCAAAGGTGAATAACGGGCGTTTTGCCTGTTCGATAATATCTATGACTTTCATCTCTCTTCCTTATACATCTGTTTGTACGGACCGGCTCAGCCAGGAAAGGATCTCCTCCCTGCCCAGCCCCTTGCGTCCTGCATATTCCGTGACCTGGTCCTCACCGATACTCCCTACTGAGAAGTACCGTGAATCAGGATGCGCTATATAATACCCGCAGACTGAGGCGGCCGGTATCATCGCCTGACTCTCCGTCAGCGAGATGCCCGTCACCCCGGTCCCGCCGAGGACCCTGATGACCGTCTCCTTCTCGGAATGGTCGGGGCACATGGGGTATCCTGGTGCGGGTCTCACCCCTTGAATCGTATCATACCCCCAGTATTCAGTCATCACCTTCTCATGCATGTATTCACTCGCTGCCTCCACCACCCGGTCGGCGACACTCTGCAGGAGCAGCTTCCGGTAGTCATCGTCACCGTAGGAGGAGAGGATCCCCTCCATGCCGATGCCGGCCGTGATTGCGAAGAGCCCGATCCAGTCCCCGTCTGCCGAGAAGTAGTCCGCGATCGAGGACCCTTGCAGCTTCGTCTCCTGCTGCCTGAGGAAGTGGAGCGTCTCGTGCGACTCCCCGGTCTTGAGGATCAGGTCATCTGCTTCCCGGGTGACGGGATAGATCCCGGTCACGGCCCGGATGGTATACCCGTAGGTCAGTTTGAGTTCCTTGAGCAGTTCCTGCGCATCCCGGGTGAGTTCGTCGGCCTCATCGCCGGTGAACGGCAGTTTCCAGGTATGGAGAAACATCTTCCAGTTGATCAGCGGCTCTACTTCAGCCAAGGGGATCTCGAGGACCTGCTGCCCTGGTACCAGGGGTACTCGTGCAGGGATAGCTCTGACCGTCTCACTCCCGAGCTTCCTGACCGCTTCGAGCGACCGGAGCGCCTCTGCCTGACTCCCCTCCCCATGGAGGCTCCGGATGGAGCGGTAGGTCTCCTCGAGTTCAGTGACGAACGCATCCCTGGTCCTGGGGTTCAGCAGCCTCATCGCTGCCTCCACCCCGCCTGATGCATCCCTCGTATGGACTACCGGGCCGCTGTAGTTCGGCGCGATCTTGATGGCGGTATGCTCGATCGAGGTGGTTGCCCCCCCGACGAAGAGCGGTATCCTCAGGTCCCGCTTCTCGAGTTCACTCGCAACATGGATCATCTCGTTGAGCGAGGGGGTGATCAGCCCGCTGAGGGCGATGATGTCGACCTGCTCCTCTACGGCCCTGGCGATGATCTCATCAGCGGGGACCATGACCCCGAGGTCGATGATCTCGATCCCGTTGCAGGCGAGGGACGACGGAGACGATGTTCTTCCCGATATCATGGACATCGCCCTTGACCGTGGCTATGAGCAGCTTGCCCATCGAAGAGGACCCGGTACCTGACTGCTCCTCCTCTATGAGGGGCTGCAGGTACTCGACGGCCTTCTTCATGACCCTCGCGCTCTTCACCACCTGGGGGAGGAACATCTTTCCCTTCCCGAACAGGGTCCCTACCTGGCGCATCCCATCCATGAGGGGGCCTTCGATGAGGGAGATCACGGGTTCCTTATTTGCCTTCTTTTCTCTCACTGCCTCATCGAGGTCGCCGATGATATAGTCGGTGAACCCCTTCATCAGGCTGTGGGTCAGTCGCTGGGAGACGGACTCCTTCCTCCAGGCGCTGTCCGCCTGGTTCTGGAGCTTGGCCGATCCCTTCATCTCATCGGCAACCATATGCTCAGCGAAGGAGATGAGCTTCTCTGCCGCATCTGCTGTCCGGCAGAGGATCGCGTCCTCCACCACCTGCAGCAGGTCTGCCGGTATATCATCATAGAGGGTGACCATGGCGGGGTTCACGATCCCCATGTCCATACCCTTGGAGATGGCATGGTAGAGGAAGACCGAGTGCATGGCCTCCCGGATCGTGTTGTTGCCGCGGAAGGAGAACGAGAGGTTGCTCACCCCGCCGCTCACCTTCGCATGGGGGAGGTTCCCCTTGATCCAGCCGACTGCCTCGATGAAGTCCTTCGCGTACCGGTCGTGCTCGCTCATGCCGGTCGCGATGGCGAGTACGTTGGGGTCGAAGATGATATCTTCCGGCGGGATGCCGGCTTTCCCGGTGAGCAGGGTGTAGGATCGCTCTGCTATGCTGATCTTCTTCTCATAGGTATCGGCCTGCCCGGACTCATCGAAGAGCATGACCACCATCGCGGCCCCGTAGGATCGGATGGTCCGTGCACGTTCGAGGAAGGTCTCTTCCCCCTCCTTGAGGCTGATCGAGTTGACGATCCCCTTCCCCTGGAGGCAGGCGAGCCCGGAAAGGATCACCTCCCAGTCCGAGGAGTCCACCATGACCGGGACCCTGGCTATGTCAGGTTCGGCCGCGATGAGGTTGAGGTAGCGTACCATCGAAGCCTTCGCGTCGAGCATGGGCATCGTCCATGCAGATGTCGATGACCTGGGCACCGTTGCGCACCTGGCTCCCCGCGATCGAGATCGCCTCCTCGAACTTCTCCTCGCGGATCAGCCGGGCGAACTTCCTCGACCCGGAGACGTTGGTACGCTCCCCGATATTGACGAAATTCCTCTCAGCGGTCATATAGAGCGGTTCGAGGCCGCTGAAGGCTGACGTATGCTCCTTCTCGGGGATGATCCTCGGTGAGAACCTGCCTGCCAGTTCAGCTATGATGCGTATATGGTCATAGGTAGTCCCGCAGCAGCCCCCGATGATGTTCACCAGCCCGTCGGAGAGAAACCCCTCAAGGATCCCGCCCATCTTCTGCGCGCTCTGGGTATAGTCCCCGTTCCGGTCGGGAAGCCCTGCGTTCGGGTGGGCACTCACGAGGGAGGGGGCACAGGCCGAGAGGGTCTCAAGGTGGGGTCGAAGTTCCTCCGCCCCCATCGAGCAGTTGAGCCCGATGCTGAAGAGGTTCGCATGCTCTAACGAGAGGCTGAACGCCTCCACCGTCTGGCCTGAGAGGGTCCTGCCGCTGGCATCACTCAGGGTCCCCGATACCATGATCGGGAAGGGATGCTCACTGCGGTACCCGCGCTCCTTGAGGAGCGTACCAGCCGCGAAGAGGGCTGCCTTGCAGTTGAGGGTGTCGAAGACGGTCTCGATGAGCAGGATGTCGACACGCCCGTCGAGGAGTCCTGCGATCTGGACGGAGTAGGAGTCGACCAGGTCAGAGAAGGAGACCTCCCGGTAGCCGGGATCATCCACCTTGGGTGAGATCGACGCCGTCTTGCTGGTAGGCCCGATCGAACCCGCGACGAACCGGGGCTTCCCGTCTGCCTGTTCAGAAGACTCGACCACCATCCTTGCCAGCTCCGCTGATGCGAGGTTCATGTCATAGGCAAGCTCCTGCATGCCGTAATCCTTCAGGGTGATGGGATTCGCCCCGAAGGTGTTCGTCGAGATGATGTCAGCACCCGCATCCACGTAGCCCTGGTAGATCTCGCTGATGATATCATACCTGGTCAGCGAGAGCAGGTCGTTACACCCCTTGAGCGGGATGGAGGCCGCACCGGGGATACTGTCGACGACCTCGCCGCGGAAGTCCTCCTCTCCCAGCCCGTATCGCTGCAGCAGGGAGCCCATTGCCCCGTCAAGGACGAGGATCCTCTTCTGAACCTCTTCATATAATCTGTCTATCCTGTTCATCGGTATACCTTCACCTCACAGCTGCCGCAGATACCGGCCTTGTCACCCTTGATGATGACCGCCGATATCACTGCATCGATCTCCCGGATCCTTTCAATCACACCATCCACATCGCCGGTGCTGTGCACCTCATTCCCGAACGCCGTGGCATAGGCATCAGCCTGTGCCGTGCTGCGGTGGGCGATCATCACCGCATCAGCTGTGCCGAAGCTCAGCGAGGGCCCGACCGTACCCGCGGAGGTGCAGGACCCCGAGGGGGCTCTCACCGGCAGGGATCAGGACCCCGAGCTTGTCCGAGAGGGGGGAGCTCCCGGCAAAGATCCTCAACTGCAGGTCCTCCTCGATATCAAGGTAGATATCGCCGCCGTTCTCCACCACGATCTCACGTATGGGGAACGCATCCTTGAGCTTCCTGCCGATGAGCTCGGAGAAGGTCCCGGCTACCGCCCCCATGGGGCCGATACCTGCGGCCCTCCCCGCCTCGATGAGTTGCCGGACCACGTACGGGGCACCTTCATCAGATACTACCGGGACCAATGATGCGATGAATCCCCTGTGAGTCTCTTCATATGCACGTATGGTCTCCTGAAGTTCCTGGATCTCACGGATTGTCACGCGTTCAAGTTCCCCGGCATCCAGGTCACCGAAGGACCGGCATCGATCCCGATCCACAGGTCGGTCTGGTCAACGGAGACGGTGATTGATGCGAACCTGTCGCCCCCCATCGCCTCACGGTATATCCTGGGACCGTAGCCTTCCATGACAGCTCGCTATTCAGCTTCCCTGGTTATGGAGAAGAGCCGTAAGGGACAGGCCTCCACGCAGAGACCGCAGACGACGCAGCTATCCTGGTCGAACTCGAGTTCCCAGGTCTCGGTATTCATCTGCAGGGCGCCCGAGAAACAGACGGAGGTGCAGCTGCCGCAGGCAACGCACTCATTCTGCCGGAACACCAGTGCCTTGACGTGGGGCGAGCATTTGACCCCGTCCCGCAGCAGTTCTGCAACGCTGCTGTTCAGGGCCTTCTCCGTCCCTTCCAGTTCTACGACCAGCATCCCGTTCCTCCCGGATGAGATGTCGGCATTGAGGATGTTCACGCTGATGTCGAACTTCCTGACCAGGTCCGAGACGAGCGGTTTCTTCACTATCTCCGGTGAGAATCGTAATACATATCTCTTCTTCATCAT
Organism: Sphaerochaetaceae bacterium; assembly: GCA_963676605.2. Lineage (GTDB taxonomy): Bacteria > Spirochaetota > Spirochaetia > Sphaerochaetales > Sphaerochaetaceae > SABI01. The sequence continues at coordinate 10,980 of CAXXSP010000043.1, forward strand.
CTACCCCTTATCTCTGCTTCAGGCCCTTGACGGTGCTCTCTTTCGGGAATGCCTCGACAGGGGTGGTAATGAAGAACTCCCCGGCCTCTATCCAGCCCTTCAATTCAGCGGCGATCTTCCGCGCCTTCATCAGGCTCGACAGCGGAGCTGTCTTCACCTGCTTCCCATCGATGGTGATGGTCCCTGATCGGAGCTGTTCATAGTTCGCGACCCCGAGGGACGGCTTGTCCGCCTCGCTGTAGTCGATGACCTGGGTCTCTATCTGGGAATTGGCGATCATGCAGCCCTTCGCGAC
>CAXXSP010000044.1:0-6522 GCA_963676605.2 Sphaerochaetaceae bacterium
AAATGGTCGCATATCTGTCCTTCTCTCTCAGTATCTCCAGCTGATAATGAAGCTGATCGATCATGTCCTTATCCAGATATTGAGATGTGTAGCGTTCGAACTGACCGATGGGGAATGATGTGCCGTCGATAGAAGGAGATACGGAGGTGTGATACACGTTATCGATATAGATGTCGGGAAGATAGGAATACATTCCGTCTCTATCGGGATTGATTTCGTTGCACTGCCGCATGGAGCAAATAAGATTACTCAGGACTTCGATCTCATTTTCTTTTTCTCTGGCACTTTCAGCTCCAATCTCCATGATCTCTTTATATGATGAAAAATCGAGTATGCCGTAGTCTTCTACCAGAGGAAGAAAGAGAAGATCTGAATCTTCGATCTGGTCGATCACGGTATTTTTCGTCATGATATTGATCAGCTGGCCGAGGATCGAACTCAAAGAAGTGAGGTCTTCCTGAGTCGCATTGTAATCGACGGCATTCACATCAACGGCAATGATTATGTCCGCTCCCATCTCGCGGGCGAGGTGTATCGGAAGATTATCGACAAGCCCCCCATCCACTACCATACGATCATCGATGACAGCGGGAGCGAAGAAGCCGGGAATCGAAATGCTGGCCCTGATCGCGTCAACCAGAGAGCCGCTGGAAAAGACGATCTTCTCACCGCTGACAAGATCGGTTCCTACACATCTGAACGGGATGGGCAGATGATTGAAATTCGTGATGGCTGATGTTTTTATCAGCGATGCATTGAGCATTTCGAGAATCTTCTGGTCTCCTACGATTCCGGGTGCCGACCCCAGTCCCTTCTCATCGAACGAGAGGTTGAAGATATTGTCACGATAATTGGCAAAGGAAGAGACTTCCGTCTGTTCATCACCAGAGGCTGAGACCGAAAAGAGTTCTGCCATGTCGTATTCTTCTATCAGTTCAGTCATATTTTTCGGAGAATATCCGGCAGCGTACAGACCGCCTACCAAGGCTCCCATACTCGTTCCGATGACCATATCGATCGGAATATCATGTTTCTCAAGCGCCTCGATTATCGGAATATGGGCGAAACCCCTTGCACCTCCTCCGGAAAGGACGAGAGCTACAGTGAGTTTGTCACCCCACTTGTGATTCTCCAGAGAAACGCTGTAGATACCGTTCGCAGGCAGAAGTGCCAGCAGAATCAAAGCTATTGCCGTATGTATTGTTTTTTTAGAGATTCTCATACTCCCCCAACCTGGTGTTGAGGATCTGCCGGTTACCGTTAACGAATGAGGCGCTATCCATCTCTTTCTTCTTTGAAAGCTGCAGTCGTTTCACATAGATGAATGAATCGGCGCAGGCAATCTTCAAGCCCTTTTTCTTTTCGAAGGATACGACAGTTCCGGGCAGATAGGAATCGTTCACCTGATCACATTTCCCCCCTTCCTCGGTGATGATCAAAGGAGTGTGGTCAAAATAGGTATAGGCCTTCGGCCACGGGTACATTGCTCTGATATGAGCGCTGAGAACATCCCTGCTTTGATCCCAGTTTATCAGTCCGTCCTCTTTCGTGAACATTCTGGTAAAGGTCGCCCTGCTGTGGTCTTGTTCCCATTGCCTGCTCTTGTACGATTCGAAATCAGAAAAAGTCTCTATTGCCATCGCAGCAGCAAGAGAGGATACCCGGTTTGAGAGACTTTCGGTCGTCTCGTCTTTCGCGATCTCAAATTCTATCTGGTTCAGGATGTCCCCGCTGTCTATCTCTTTTACGATATGCTGTATCGAGATTCCGCCCTTTGTGTCCTGATTCAGAATGGTGAACTGAATCGGTGATGGACCGCGGTGAAGAGGAAGAAGCGACGGATGGATATTGAAAGCTCCCAGGGAGAACAGAGAGAGAAATTTCTCACCGAAATAATGACTTGTCGCGAACGAGATAAGCAGATTCGGTTCGAGATGCCGTACGGCATCTCTCACCTCACCGGTGAGTCTTTCAGCTTCTATGACAGGAACGTTGCGTCTGATGGCGGCTGCCTTGACCGGCATCGGCTGCAGTCTGCCCCGTTTAACGACCTGGTCGGGATGTGTCAGCACACCTGCCACATCAAAATGCGAACAAAGCTCTTCGAATGTTTCCACCGAGAGCTCAGGATTACCCGCATAGAGAATTCTCAAAGTGTCTGATGCCATAAACGAATCTCCTAACGCCGTTTCTTATGTTTTCTGTTATAGGCTTTTATGAGCTTCTCTCTTGCAGCATCCTCCATTCGATCGATGAACAGTGTACCGTTGAGATGATCATATTCGTGCTGGATCACTCTGGCAAGGAGGTCTGCAGCTTTCAGTGTGAAGGCCTTCCCGTGGATATCCTGAGCCTGAATGGTGACGCTCAATGGACGCACGATATCGTAGTAGACACCCGGGATACTCAGACACCCTTCTTCATAGGTTCCCACCTCATGGCTAGTCTCGATTATCTCGGGATTGATAAAAGCGATCTGCTCATTCGGTCGGCGTGTATCCACGACGAAAAACCGCTTGGCAACTCCTATCTGGGGGGCGGCAAGTCCTATACCGTCAGCCTCCTGCATCGTTTCGAACATCGCATCGATCAATATGGAAAGACCGGAATCAAATTCGGTCACTCTCTGGGTTTTTTCACGGAGAACGTCTTCTCCTAACGTGTAGATATCTAACATGATCACATAATAGCCATAAACGATGACAGGGTCAACTTCACAGCAGATGGAGAGGATCTATATCGATCTCGATGTAGACCGAATGTCTGGGAATATATGAACGGTGAATGAAAGTGACAACCTGCAGCAAAGCGGTGATGTCGTTCGAACGCAGCAATATATGGTACCTGTAATTATTGTTTATCTTCTCTATCGGACACTCGCTCACGCCCATGATCTCGATCCCGCTTTTGTCAGGGAGAAAGGAGATTCCCTCACGTGCTTTGTTCTCAAGGATTGCGATCTCCCGTATACACAACTCCTTTCTTTTCGACCGGACAACGATATTGACCAGGCGGGAGAAGGGAGGAAAGTTCGTCTGCTGCCTGACTGCCAGTTCCTGTTCGTAGAACTGCTCTGAGTCATCTGAAGAGGCAAGGACTATTGCGGGATTATCTGCATGATAGGTCTGAACGATCACCTTTCCCTCCGTATTGTATCTTCCCGAGCGCCCTCCCACCTGCACGATGAGAGAGAAGGTCCTTTCGGCCGCGCGGAAGTCCGGAAGATTGAGGGCTCCGTCGGCAAGGACGATCCCCACGAGATCGACTTTAGGAAAGTTCAAACCTTTGGCCACCATCTGTGTACCGAGAAGGATATCTGTCTTTCCCGCCTGAAAATCTTCAAGGATCCTCTTTCCCTCACCCCGTTTCCTGTTGCTGTCGGCATCGAGCCGGGCTATCGAAGCGAGCGGGAATTTGTTTTTGATCTCCATTTCCACCATCTGAGTCCCGAAGCCTCCGTAGCCGACATCCACGGAGGAGCATTCCGGACAGACTGAAATCGGTCTGGTGGTATAGCCGCAGTAATGGCAGACCATCCGGTTCTCGCTTTTGTGAAAGGTAAGAGAGACTGAACAGTGAGGACACATCATCTCGTATCCGCACGAATTACAGTGGAAGAAATATGAAAAACCCCTCCTGTTGAGAAAGAGAATGACCTGCCGTTTTTTTTCGAGAGTACTCTTTATCTCTGCTGTCAGTTTCTTTGACAACATCTCTTTCTCGTTGAGCATATCGACCACTTCGATGGAGGGCAGCGTCCCCCCGGCAACTCTCTTAGAAAGAACGTGTTTGACAATGTGGCCGCTTTCCATCATCTGATACGCTTCTAGAGAGGGGGTAGCACTTCCCATGATGATCTTGGCCGAGTGCATCGAAGCGATCTTCTGTGCGACCTGCCTTGCATGGTAGCGCGGTGTATTCTGAGCCTTGTAGCTGCTTTCATGTTCCTCGTCGATGATGATCAGTCCGAGATTCTCGAACGGAGCGAAGATCGCCGATCTCGCGCCTATGACGATATCGACCTCTCTGCGCTGTATCTTTCTCCACATCTTCAGCCGCTGAGAACCGGTCATTTTCGAATGAAGGATAGCTACACGGCCTTTGAATCGGCTCTCCAGCCGGTTTGATATCTGATAAGTCAGTGTGATTTCGGGAACAAGATAGATGACGCTCTTATTGTTTTTGATCACTCTTTCGGCCACCTGAAAGAAGACCTCGGTCTTTCCTGACCCGGTGACTCCGAACAGATAGTGAAGACTCTTTTGCGAGCTACTGATCGAATCGATCGCAGAGAGCTGCTGATCTGTGAGCTGATCGAAACTGACCGGACGGGAATCGAAGACCGTTTCAGGAGGACTATCTTCCAGTGCCTCTCTTTTATTCGAAGGGATCATGGCACTGAGAGCCTCCCCTTCACTGCACAGATAGAGTCTGCTCATCCAGACGGCGAGTTCTATATGGAAGGAAGTGAAAATGGCAACGTCATCAACTATTTTGCTCACCTTTCTGACTGTATAGGAAGTCTCTTCGATCGATTCGCACAGTTCTACGGCGAAGGCCTTTATCTCTTTCGTGCCGAAGGGGACGAGAAGACGCATTCCGACCTCTACAGGTGTCTCGGCAGGATCAAAAGAGTATACGAACCGCTGATGCAGAGGCTTGGCTATCACCACTTTCACATACATCTATGTGCCCCTTTTTGTGACAAGAGGGAGTTTGAGAAAGGCCGCAAGCATTTTCAGATCATTCCAAACATCTCTTCTCAAAGACATGTTCCTCAGCACTGCGGCAGGATGATAGGTAACCACAAGGGGAATCGAGCGGTACTGGTGGAAAGTGCCCCTCATCGAAGAGAGCGTGCTTTGACGCTGAAGGATATGATTGCCGGCCACTTTACCCAGACAGAGAATCGCCTCGGGTTTCACCAGTGAAATCTGTTTATCGAGATACATCTCGCATGCCGCCTCTTCTTCGGGTTTCGGATTGCGGTTTCCCGGCGGACGGCATTTGACGATATTGGTGATGAACACGTTCTCATCTCTTGAAAGAGAGATCGACTGAAGCCATGCATCGAGAAACTTCCCCGCTCTTCCGACAAACGGAACTCCCGACTTGTCCTCCCATTCTCCCGGACCTTCACCTATGATCATCACTTTCGCATTGATCACACCCATACCGGGAACGGCATTCAGTCTAGTCTGCGACAGAGGGCATAATTCACACGTTCTGATGAGAGAAGCAAGCTGACTGATATTTGCCTTGTCCACACTCTCTCTGAATTCATCTGCCGGTCTTTCGGCGAGACTCTCAGCGAATGAGGAAAAATCGGGCATCTGCTCTTTGCTCTCTTCGCCCGAGATGAACTGTTCAACCTGATCATACAGCAGCCAATGGGCCTGGAGTAGATCACTCAACGTATCATGTTCCATATGTTATCCTGTAGAGATACAGCCCGTCGGGAGGTGCTGTACGTAAGGCCATAAGACGGTCTTTCGATTCGAGGATTTCTTTCATCCTCCATGAAGGCTGCTGCGTTTCTCCCAGCTGGAGCATCGTTCCAACCATCGACCTGACCTGATGCATCATGAAGGCGTTCGCTCTCACGATATAGACAAGGTTCGGCTTGTTGGACAAAAAGTAGTCGTATACGAATTTCGATTCATAGACATCTCTTACTTTTGACAGACTCTGGTCATCGGCAGAACAGAAAGCCGTGAAATCATGCACTCCCACCAGGGCCTTCGCATATTCATTGAGAAGATTGACGGGAGGAATCGAACGGACCCTGCAGACTCTGTCGGCATCGAAGGGAGTGAAGTCCCTGTTCGTCTTTATAACGTACCTGTACTCTCTCTCCCTTGATGAAAAACGGGCATGAAATGTTTCGTCAACCTGTTCGCTCTGAAGAATTCTGATTTCGTGAGAAAGCAGATGATTGATAGCCAATGCAAAAGCTTCTACAGGAACCGAATGATTCGAAGTATCGAAATGGGCAACCTGACCGAATGCATGAACTCCCTTATCTGTCCTTCCCGAGCCGTGAATTGTCACAGGCTCCTTCACTATCCTGCCGAGTGCTTCTTCGATCTCCTGCTGGACACTGCGGGCAGACAGCTGCCGCTGCCAGCCGTGGAAGGCGGCCCCGTTATAAGCAATAGTCAGTTTTATCCTTCTCTTCCCGTCTTCGATGGGGAAGATGGTCTTCCTTATGCGGTCAGTGTTCTCCATCAGAAACCTCCAGAACTACGAAGGCGACCGCCAGAGGACCTTCATGAGTTATCGAGAGGTGAATGCCTGTGATGTTCTCAGGCAATCGGTCGGTGACCTCATCGTCAAAGAGAAAAACGGGTTTACCCTTCAAGTCCGAGGTAACGCAGATCTGACGGGGGGCGCAGAACCTGAAACCTTCACCTACCGCTTTCACAAAAGCTTCCTTGGCCGCGAATCGTGAAGCAAGATACACTTTTCTCGCTTCTTGTTCAACAGGCATCTGCTCTACTTCTTTTTTGTGAAAGAGTCTGT
>CAXXSP010000045.1:0-55402 GCA_963676605.2 Sphaerochaetaceae bacterium
GCTTCAGGCTCTGATCACGCTGGCGATGCTCGCCGTGTTGTGGAAAGTGCTCTCGGCCCTGTTCTCCTGGGCGATTCTAGATGCCGTGTGGATCGCGGATTCGAGAGCGGAGGTGACCTCCTCCGGAGCTGTCTGGGCATTCATCATCCATAAAATCAGGTTCTTCTTCTACGGCTTCTATCCCGCCGATCAGCTGTGGAGGATCAATGTGGCCGGAGTTGTAACCGCAGTTCCCCTCATCGCACTGCTGATACGGAGAACTCCGCATAAACTCCTCCTCTTCGCGTTGATCCTTATTCTCCTTCCTCTGATCTCCTTCATCTTCATCTATGGAGGATGGAGTGATCACCAGGTAGGGACACAGAACTGGGGGAGGGCTCTCTCTCACCCTCATTCTCGCCCTGATGGGGCTCGCCTATTCCTTCCCTCTGGGACTGCTCCTGGCACTTGGACGGAGAAGCGAACTCCCCGTCGTGAGGGGACTCTCGGTCGCCTATATTGAATTCTTCAGAGGAATCCCCCTGATCACCATTCTGTTCATGTCCTCAGTCGTCGTTCCGTTCTTTCTCCCTCCCGGTGCAAGTGTGGACAAGATCGTCAGGATCGTGATCGGAATGACCTTCTTCCAGTCAGCCTACCTGGCGGAAGTGATCAGGGGAGGGTTGCAGTCGATAGACAAAGGTCAGTACGAGGCGGCAGATGCCCTCGGCTTCGGATTCTGGCTGAAAGCCTATCTCATCATACTGCCGCAGGCGCTGAAGGCGGTCATCAGTAATATCGGGAGTATCTCGATATCGTTTCTCAAGGATACGACTCTCGTCCTCATCATCGGGATGTTTGATCTGCTGGGAATCGTGACACCTCTGGTGAATGACAGCAACTGGCTGGGTATGGAGCCCGAGGGGCTGATCTTCGCGGGCATTGTCTACTGGATCATCTGTTTCGCCGTCTCCCGTATCACGAGGAGTATCGAAAGACGTGTGCACGAAGGTGCCTGAACATAAGGAAAGAAATATGAAATCATCAACGCCTGAAACTGTCATCAGTATCAACGGTCTCAATAAGTGGTTTGGAGACTTTCACGTCCTGAAGGATATCGACCTTGAGGTCCTCAAGGGTGAGAGGATCGTCATCTGCGGTCCTTCAGGATCTGGGAAGTCGACCCTCATCAGATGCCTGAACAGGCTGGAGAAACACCAGAAGGGAAAGGTCACGGTGATGGGGACCGAACTGACGCACGCCATGAGCAACGTCTCACAGATCAGACGTGAAGTGGGCATGGTCTTTCAGAACTTCAATCTCTTCCCTCACCTGAATGTCCTCGATAACCTGACCCTCGCTCCGATCTGGATCCGCAAGCAGTCTAAGAAGGAGGCAGAGAAAACCGCATGGCATTACCTGAAGCGGGTGAACATTGCAGAGCATGCTCTCAAGTTCCCCTCTCAGCTCTCCGGAGGGCAGCAGCAGCGAGCTGCTATCGCCCGGAGTTTATGCATGCACCCCGAGATCATGCTCTTTGATGAACCGACTTCCGCTCTCGACCCTGAAATGGTCGGAGAGGTTCTGGAAGTCATGACAAAACTGGCAGAGGAGGGGATGACGATGCTCTGTGTCACCCACGAAATGGGGTTTGCCAGACGAGTCGCAGATGAGGTGATCTTCATGGATGAAGGCACGATCGTGGAACGGCAGAAACCGGAGAAGTTCTTCAGTTCACCTGAGAGTGAGAGAACGAAGAAGTTTCTCAAGCAGATCCACGCGATATCATGACTCCTTTACTTCCGGCCGGCCGTGGTCTCTCTCGAGGCTCTTCGGCCGGAAGGTTTTCTTTCCTTGCGCTCTTCTATCTCTATCGCCTATGATAGGGAAGAAGAGACAGCCGTATGAAATTCATCCTCCTTCTGGCACTGAGAAATCTTTCCCGTTATAAGAGACGGACGCTGATCACAGCGTCGGCTATTGCTTTCGGCCTGATGCTCTTTTTCATCTTTGATTCCCTTATCATAGGAATGCAGAGCGACTCCGAGCGAAATCTGAGAGACTATGAAACCTCACATATCAGGATCCTCCATCAGGATTACTGGCAGGACCGTCTCATGCGTCCGCTCGATGAGTCGATCTCCGATCCTGAAGAGCTGATCAGAGCTCTTAAGGAAAATGGGTACCGCGCAACGAGGAGGATTATGTTCCTTGCCGATATGATTCTGGGCGCATCGGATTTCGGTGAGGATGGAAACCTTGCTGTCGAAGTGACCGGCTTTGACACGGAAACCGATTTTACCGTCTTCGAGTTCTCCCGTACTCTGGAAAAGGGACGTTTCCCCTCGGAAGGTGCGGATGAGGTGGCCATCGGATCATGGTTTGCAGAAGATATCGGGGCTGAGGCAGGTGATTATATCACGCTGGTCACCAGGGGGAACGGCGGGTTCTATGAGGTGATGGACCTTGAAATCACCGGCATCGTCAACTGTCCCAATCCCAACGTGAACAGAGGCCTCTTACTGGTGCCCCTCTCGACAGTGGATGATTACCTCGCGATGGACGGGGCCGTCACTGAAATAGACATAGCCCTTCCTCCCTTTGCTGATGCCGAAACCGAACGGGCGAAGATTGAAAATCTCGCCGGAGAGTATCAGGTGATGACCTGGAGGGAACTTGCAGCCGATTACTTCGCCTTCGCCGCAGCCGATGAAGGGGCTGCAGACCTGATGCTCTTCTTCGTCTTCATCATCACAGCCGTAGGAATCTCGAATACGATGCTTATGTCGGTGCAGGAGAGAACGCGTGAACTGGGCATGATGCGCTCCCTCGGCATGAAAGAACGGGATATCATCTTCCTGTTCTTCCTGGAAGCGGGCTGGATCGGCCTCCTCGGTTCTCTTGCCGGACTGTTACTCGGCGCTCTTATCAATATCTTTCTCGTAGAATACGGCATCGATTTCTCCTTCATGATGAGAGATATGGACATGGGTTACCGGGTTCAGGGACTCATGAAAGGTGTATGGGCCATCTCCACCTTCCTGAAAACCCTTGCCACCGGGACTCTCCTCCCGATGATCTTCGCGCTGATACCCACGCGGCGCTCTCTGAAAACTTCTATTCCCGACTGTCTCCACCACCAGTGACTGAAAAAAGAAACAATTATAAAAAAACATTCAATCAAATAAAGGTAGTGCCATATGTTATAGATAAATCACTACATCTGTGGTACTATTTGAGATGTAGTGGGTATTTTGTGACAGCAGAGACGTTTTATCCCGGCGAGCTGAACAGCTGTGCCATGAATAAAAAGCCTTCCTGCATGCGTATTCTAATCATTGAGTCTTCAATAAAGGTCGTGCTATGTACAGTTCTTTCTATATTAACCAGTCAGATTTCATCGATGCTCTGTCGATTGCCCTAGAGCTCTCCTCGGTGGGAATTGTTGCCCATCATAGAAGGACCGCCGTTATCTCAGCCCACATTGGTCTGCAGTTGAATCTGTCCCATAAGGATCTCGAGACGCTGGTCAATGCAGCCATGATGCATGATATCGGAGCCGCAGCGAACTGGCAGGAAAAACACTTCGTCACTCATCTTGAGGAAGATGATGAGGTCTTCCACCACGCGGAGAACGGCTACCACATCCTGATGCAGTCGGAGAAGCTTGCGCCGATCGCTACCCCCGTGCGATACCACCCATGACAGGTACAACGGGGGAAACCCGAGCGGACTGACGGGTGAGGAGATTCCGCTGCTGAGCAGAATACTCCATGTTGCTGACAGGATTGAGGTGCAGGTGAGAAGCAGCGAGCATATCCTCAAGCAGCGCAAGAGAATTCTCTCCCACTTCAATGACAACCTGATCTTCGATCCTTTCATCGTCGACACGGTGAGAGACCTTGCCAAGAAGGATTCCTTCTGGTTCGATATCACAACACCGAACTCGATCGATACGATCCGAGTGAAGAATAATATCATCTCGACCGACCGGTTCAACCTGCAGGATCTGACGAACCTTTCCGAGATCTTCTCGGTGATCATCGACGGGACCTCTCCCTACACCTATTCCCACTCGATGAACAACGCCCGGGTTGCGGAGCATCTTGCCCTGCGCGTCGGTTTCAGCGAGAACGAAGGGAAGATGATGTACCTTGCAGGTCTCCTTCACGATATCGGCAAGCTCGGTATTCCGAATGATATCGTAGACAAACCGGGTAAGCTGACCGAGGAAGAGTTCGACAGGATCAAGCAGCATCCTACTACTCATTTATCATCCTTGCAAAGATTCCCGGATTCACCACGATTGCCGAGTGGGCAGGGTACCACCACGAGAAACTGGACGGCACTGGATATCCCTTCGGTCTCAGTGCGCCTGAGATCCCTCTGGGAAGCAGGATCCTTGCCGTTGCAGATATCTTTACGGCCCTGCTTGAGGCGAGGCCGTACCGGAAGCCGCTGAACGTGGAAGATGCCATGAAGGTGATCTGGGATATGACGGAGGCCGGTCTGATAGACCGTCGGGTGGTTACAAAGCTCGACAGGTACGTCGATGAGATGCGTGCCCTGATAGCCCGGGAAGACGAAGGTTCACAGAATTGAATGCAGTACCTTCTGTCCTTCTCCTTCCTCGTCTGATACTCTTGTCCCTATGAGCACAGACAGGAGAATAGACCGTTATGTTGCGGCGCTGACGAAACGGGGGGAGCCTTTTCTCCTACTGACTTCCCTCCTTCTGATATTCTCTCTCATCGGAATCTTCCGCACTCCATCGAGGCGAGTTTCACACTGTTTGGCCCGTCGCACTCTTCCTATGAGAGCGGAACAGAACTGCTGGAACAGACCTTCGGAGGCAGTTTGCAGCTTCTGGTTCTTGTCCCCGCGGGAAAAGAGGCCGGGGAGATCCGACGCGTCTCCCTCCTGGCAGGAGAGCTGCAGGAGCTATCGGGGATCAGGGAGGTGTTCAGTCCTCTTCCATCCTCCCTCTCGGATCTTTCAGAGACAGAGATCCGTGCGTACCTTTCCCATACTCCCCCAGATACCGGCATCCCGCTGTTCGCCGACAAGTGCGAGTACGCCTCGTATCAGGTGCTCCGCCTTTTTCTTGACGGCTCCCGCCCGCTGAAACAAACGATCGGTGAAATCACTGCTGTTCTTGATGAGAAAGCTCCCGGTTTCTACATGTCGGGTGAACCCTATCTGGAAGGGGAGATGTACACCTCTATCCTGAATATCCTTCTTTTCCTCCCTCCCGTGGTAATCCTTCTCCTGCTCGGGGTCTTCCGTCTCAGGATAGGCTCTGCACGGGCTGCACTGGTGTCGATGGTTCCCGCGGTGACCGGTGCCACTCTCACTTTCGGCATCCTCACCTGGGTGAGGGGATCGATCTCGGTTATGAGTTCTCTTATACCGGTCTTCATCATCACCCTCACCTCCGCCGACGCTCTGCATGTCACTTCTCATGTTATGAATGAGCTGGGGAAGGGGAAGAGCAACCCTGAAGCAATCTCCCGCGCCCTGAGAACGGTCGGTATCCTGGTCATCATGACCAGTCTCACCACTGCGGCAGCATTTCTCTCTCTCCTTATCATCGACTCTCCCGCCCTCCGGGAGCTGGCACTGACCGCCGCAGGCGGTATCCTGCTCGCAGGTATCATCACCTGGGTGATTCTCCCGATCCTTCTTTCTCATCAGAAACCTCTCCAGTCAAAACAGAGGGGGAAAGACTTCCGTCCCGTGCGGCTTTCCGGGAAGATGAAAGGAACTCCTGTTCTCATCTTCTCCCTTCTCCTGCTCGCTTTTTCTGTTCCCGGAATCCTGAGACTCAGTGCGGACTTCTCCCCGGTGGAGATGTACGGGGAGCGCTCGGCTGTGCGGCAGTCGGTCGATGCAGTGAGTGATATCATGGGAGGTGGCTTTCCTCTGACAGTCCTCGTCGAGACCGATGATATCTTCAGTATGGAGACGATTGATGCAGTGAGGAAACTCACATCCTCTGAGGAGTACGCATCAGTCTCTCTCTACTCTCTGATAGCCTCGTTTGCAGAGGAGGCGGGGATTGAAGGAGAGGTCCTTTCAGATCCTGCACTGCTTTCGATGACGGTAGAGACCTTCAGGGAGTTCCAGCCACAGATGATCGACTCCTTTCTCCGGGAAGACGGAGAGAGCGGAAAGAAGTATCTGAGGGTGATTTTCAACCTCGATTCCATCGATACTGAACTCCTCTATTCGATAGCTACAACCTGTGAGGAGCTCTCAGAGGGAGAGTTGATCCTCCATCCTGCAGACTCTGCCTTCGGTATCATGGAGACGAACAGGATGATCATTCCCCGGCAGATACAGGCCGTGCTCCTTGCCCTGGCTGCTGTGATCATCATCACCGCCTTCTTTCTGAGATCGCTGAAACTCTCTCTCATCTCAATCGTACCGACTGCACTGACGCTGGCAGGGCAGTGTGCCGTGATGGGGTATGCGGGAATAGAAGACAGCATCATGACGAGTGTCATGAGCTCTGTGACGATCGGGGTCTCTCTCGGCTATGCGATCCACTACGTCTCCTGCTACCGTACATTGAGAAGAACAGGGGAAGCTGAACCCGCACGTAAGGCTATGGGGAGCATCGGGGCACCGATCCTCGCGCATATCACGGGACTCGGCGTGGGTTTCACTCTCCTGCTGCTCTCCCCTCTGCAGATCCTCACAAATCTTTCAATCCTGATGTGGGTGACGATGATCCTCTCCTCCATCCTCTCTCTCATCCTCCTGCCTGCACTGCTGAAACATTAAAGTCGGGGAGACTCCCTGTGAAGGAGAAAGTCGGATGCACTGACAATTCTGATCCCCTGGTAATCCGACTCATTCTCTTCGTCCAGAGTAATGAGAACCTTCGGGTAATTTTCTTTCAGCCTGAGCAGCGGCGCTACTTCTCTTTCAAAAGTTTTTATAATTGATGAGTAAAAAAATGGATATAGTAGTTTTCTTAACATCGAATTGAAAAACTTCTGGTTCCGTTCATCAGGTCTGCCAGGAAGAGAGCTGTTCGCTCAGGTGTTCCCCGTTCGGCTACTCTTCCGGGAGTTGCTCCGTGCAGGGCGAACTGGGATGCGACCTTTCCGCCCCGTGAGACGATCATCTCCTGAAAGAGAGGAAGGACACGTTCCGTGCTGTCCTTCTGGGGATCAGCCTGGAGTGTGAGAAGATGCACCTCCCGTCCTGAGAAATCCGAGTGTTCGATGAAGGAGTTCATGACAGGATTCTTCCTGCCTGCCCATACCGGTGAGATGAGAACCAGACGTTCCTCGCTGCCGATTTCATTCCAGGGATCCTCCTTCAGTTTCAGATCCTTCTGTTTCACTGCGGTGAAACCTGCACGGAAGAAGTTCTTCATGGATTTCTCTGGTTTCAGTTCAACGATCTTTCCCTTGAGCTTTTCATTCAGCAGTTCAGCTGCAATGCGGGTGCTGCCGTTTCGTGAGAAATAGATTATAGCGGTCTCCATACTGTACGCCTCCATAAGAGAGTGTACACCCTCATAGCCTGCTCAGGTAGATGTAATGTATAAAGAGAAAATGGAATAACTTTAATAAATATAATGAATTGAATTGTGTCTACTTTTCCTTCTCAGGGGGGAGGAGAGAGAAAAAGGGGGAGGAAGATTGACAGAATTTCCCATTCGGGTACAATCAACCCTATGATAACTCCCGAAGAGCGTCAGAAACTGAACGACGCCGCAGCAGTATTCAAAGCCCTCTCGCATCCCGTAAGGGTGCAGATTCTAGATCTGCTGATCCCTCGGCAGCTGAGTGTATCCGAGATCGCTCAGGCTCTCTCCTTAGGCCAGTCCTCGGCAAGCAAGCACCTTGCCGTCATGAAAGAGAGCGGGATTATCATCATGGAGCGGCAGGGCTCCCAGATGATCTGTTCTGTAGCTATAAGATCAGCAGACCTGCTTCTTGCCTGTGCGAGAGAGCCTCAGAAAGACCACAGAACAGGGGTTGCTCCCGTACCGTTCAGACCCTCCTGTGAGTAGTGCCGCAGCACTGGAAGTCTCGTACATCATGCCCATCCTCCTGTATCAGTTTTTTCGGGAATCTTCTATTTCTGTCTGTCCCCTTTCGGTTTGTCTTTGATTGTGATCGTTTTCTTGACAGATATGGGGAATTTGAAAATAAAGGAATAATTATTGTATTATTATGTGAAGTGATGCATACTTTCAGGGATAATAAATTTTTATGGGGGTAACTATGAAAAAACTCGTACTGTTAGCACTGATTCTTCTCCTCCCCGCAGCGATGATGTTCGCAGCAGGAGCAGCAGAAGAGTCCGCAGCAGGAGCTGCCGACTCGAAGATGGGCGGCGTTCTTGTATTCGGCCGTTCAGGCGACTCTGTAAGTCTCGACCCGGGTCGTGAAACTGACGGTGAATCTTTCTACGGAAGTACCGCGGTATTCGACACCCTCGTCGAATTCGTTCCCGGAGAAACCGCAGTGAAACCTGCTCTTGCAACGAGCTGGGACATTGAAGACGGCGGTCTCACCTATATCTTCCACCTGAGAGAAGGCGTGAAATTCCACGACGGAACTCCTTTCAATGCCGACGCTGTCGTGTTCAGCTTTGAACGTCAGTTCATAGAAGATCATCCTTACTATGATCAGGGTCCCTGGAAATACTGGGGTTACATGGGTATGAGTGATATCGTTGAGAGCGTGGTCGCTGTTGATGATCTCACAGTCAGATTCAATCTCAAGGTAGTGGAAGCTCCGTTCATCGCAAACCTTGCAATGGACTTCGCATCGATCGTCTCCCCGACAGCTGTCGAGAAGTACGGCGATGACTTCAAGAACAATCCTGTCGGTACCGGTGCATTCGTTTTCGAGCAGTGGAACAAGGATTCCGATATTGTATTCAGCAGAAACGAGAGTTACTGGGATGGACCGGTCTATCTTGACCGCCTGATCCTCAAGGTGATTCCCGATGCAACCGCACGCTGGCTGGCACTCCAGAAAGGCGAGGTCGACCTGATCGACTTCCCCTCAGCTGAAGACCTTCCCGCCATGGAAGCTGATGCAAACATCCAGCTGATCCAGCAGCCCGGACTGAATGTCGGCTATCTTGCACTGAATACTCAGAAGAAGCCCTATGACAACAAGCTCGTCCGTCAGGCAATGAACTATGCCATCGATCAGAAAGAGATCGTGAAGGCTGTTTACGGTTCCGCAGGCCAGGTAGCGAAGAATCCTCTTCCTCCCACCATGTGGTCCTACAACGATGACATCGAAGACTACGGCTACGATCCCGAGAAGGCGAAGGCTCTCCTGAAAGAAGCCGGCTACCCGAATGGTTTCGAGACCGAACTCTGGGCAATGCCCGTTGCACGTCCGTACAACCCGAACGCCCGTAAGGTCGCAGAGATCATGCAGGCTCAGCTTGCAAAGGTCGGTATCGATGCTGAGATCATCAGTTACGAATGGGGTACCTACCTCGATAAGACTGACATGGGTGAACACCAGGCAGCCATGCTCGGCTGGACCGGTGATAACGGTGACCCCGATAACTTCCTCTGGGTTCTCCTCTCAGCTCAGGCTGCAGAGCTCCCCGCAGGTAATATCGCACTGTGGAAGAATGCAGAGTTCACAGACCTGATCAAGCAGGCAAAAGAGAATGCCGATTCGGCAGAAAGAACAAGACTGTATGAAGAAGCTCAGGTCGTCTTCCATGAAGAGGCTCCGTGGGTACCTATCGCTCACTCAGTCGTAACTGTTCCCGCAAAGACAAGCGTGAAGGACTTCGTCATCTATCCTACAGGAAAGAGAGTGTTCAAGCACGTCTATCTCGAAGACTAATTTTCTCAGGTCCGGGGAGACTCCCCGGATCAACGGTTCACCCCCTCTGCAAAAGGGGGTGAATCCGCTATTGGAGTTTTACATCGTATGGTCAAACATATTCTCAAACGGCTGGCACTGCTTCTCCCGACGATTCTCGGGGTGGTGACGCTGGTCTTCTTTATGATCGCCCTTGCTCCCGGAGATCCTGCCAGGGTCATGCTCGGAGAAAGAGCGAACGCTGAACAGATTGCTCAGCTGAGAGCCGAACTCGGTCTTGATGAGCCCCTTATCAAGCAGTACGGACTCTATCTTGCCCGTATCGCCCGCTTCGACCTGGGGAAATCGATCACCAGCGGACAGCAGGTTTCTGAGGAGATAGGGAAACTGTTTCCTGCAACGATCGAGCTTGCCCTCATGGCGATGATCTTCGCTTCGGTGCTCGGCATCCTGCTCGGCGTCACAAGC
Organism: Sphaerochaetaceae bacterium; assembly: GCA_963676605.2. Classification (GTDB taxonomy): domain Bacteria; phylum Spirochaetota; class Spirochaetia; order Sphaerochaetales; family Sphaerochaetaceae; genus SABI01. The sequence goes on from CAXXSP010000045.1 coordinate 10,269, forward strand.
GCGATAAAGCGCAACACCTGGGTTGACTACACCACGATGGGAGGTGCACTCTTCGGAGTCTCCATGCCGGTCTTCTGGCTCGGTCTTGTCCTCATCATGATCTTTTCGGTGTGGCTCGACCTGCTTCCCACAGGCGGACGGATGAATATCCGGTACTACTTCACCCCGATTACGAACTTCTACGTGATCGACGGTTTCATTCTCCTGTTCAAGGAGGGGGATCCCAAGTACCTGCTCTCGGCAATCCAGCACCTGATTCTCCCGACCATCGCACTGGGGACCATCCCCCTTGCCATCATCGCGAGAACGACACGGTCAAGCATGCTTGAAGTGCTCCAGCAGGATTATATCAAGACTGCACGCTCTGCAGGTATCAGAGAGAAGAGAGTTGTCTACCGCTACGCCCTGCGTAACGCGCTCCTTCCGGTCATAACCGTCATCGGTATCCAGTTCGGACTCCTCCTCTCCGGAGCCATCCTCACCGAGACAGTCTTCAGCTGGCCCGGTATCGGGAAGTGGCTGTACGTCGCCATCGGGGCGAGAGACTATCCTTCCGTCCAGGGAGGGATTATCTTCATCTCCATCTTCTTCGTCCTGATCAATCTGGCTGTCGACATCCTCTACTCGGTCGTCAACCCGAAGATCAGATTACAATAAGGAATTGAACGCAGTGGATACAGCAACGAAAGAAGAAATCATCATAAAAGATCCCACTCCCTTTCAGGAGACGTGGTTTCATCTCAAGAAGAATAAGGCAGCCATGGTGGGACTGGGTATCATAACCCTGTTCGTCCTCATGGCTCTCTTCGCACCCCTCATCAGTCCCTACGATCCCCTTGCCCAGGTGATTGATGAACGCAAGACGCCGATGTTCACGAACGGACACCTGTTCGGAACCGACGACCTCGGCCGTGACATGCTCTCCAGGCTGATCTACGGGGCGAGGATATCGATGGCGATCGGGGTTGTGAGTGTAGGTATCTCCCTCGTCTTCGGAATACTCATCGGAGTGACCAGCGCCTACTTCGGAGGAGTCTACGACAAGATCGTCATGCGCCTGATCGACATCATGCTCGCATTTCCCTATATCCTCCTGACGATCGTTATCGTCTCCCTTCTCGGCCCTTCGCTGCTCAATGCGATGATCGCGATCGGGATCTCCCAGATTCCGCGCTACGCGAGAGTCGTGCGTGCCTCGGTCCTTGCGGAGAAGGAATCGGACTATGTCCTTGCCGAACGGGCTCTCGGTGCAAAGCACTCGGAACTGATGTTCCTGACAATTCTTCCCAACTGCCTCTCACCGACGATCGTTCAGGCGACCCTTGGTGTCGGTGAAGCGATCCTCTCGTCGGCAGGACTCAGCTTCCTCGGCCTCGGAGCGCAGCCTCCGACGCCCGAATGGGGACTGATGATCGCGAGCAGCAAGGAATTCATTACCAATGCCTGGTGGATCGTCACCCTCCCGGGTATCGCGATCCTTCTCGCCGTCCTCGGCTTCAATCTCTTCGGAGACGGTCTGAGAGATATTCTCGACCCGAAGATGAGAAACTAGAGGAGTACACAATGAAAGAAACACACAACGATATATTACTTGAGATGGACAATCTCAACTTCTCCTTCAAGACCCAGAGGGGACTTGTCAGAGCGGTTCGGGACCTCTCCATCACCATCAGAAAAGGTGAGACACTCACTCTCGTGGGAGAGTCGGGCTGCGGGAAGTCCGTGACAGCACACTCGATCAACCAGCTCAATCCGATGCCGCCCGGACAGGTCGACAGCGGTAAGATCCTCTTCAACGGCACCGACCTCCTCACCCTGAGGAAGGGGGAGATAGAGAAGATGAGAGGAACCCAGATCTCCATGATCTTTCAGGAGCCGATGACGGCACTGAATCCGGTGTTCACTGTCGGTTCCCAGATAGCCGATGTCTTCATGACCCATCAGGGTATGAAGAAGGAAGAGGCGATGGAGAAGGCTGTAGAGCTGTTCCGTCTGGTGAAGATTCCCGCTCCCGAGCAGAGGGTGCATTCCTATCCTCACCAGCTTTCCGGAGGCATGAGGCAGAGAGCGATGATCGCCATGGCTCTCGCTTCTCCCGAGCCGGGACTTATGATCGCTGATGAACCGACCACGGCACTGGATGTGACTATCCAGGCTCAGATTCTTGATCTCCTGAGTGACCTGAAGGAACATGTCGACATGTCGATTCTCCTGATCACCCATGATATGGGAGTCGTGGCGGAGATGGCTGACAGGGTTGTCGTGATGTACGCGGGAAGAAAGGTCGAGGAGGCGGATGTGAACGCCATCTTCGCCGAACCCCGCCACCCTTATACCCTTGGACTTCTGAACTCTCTTCCCTCGAACCCGAAGTACCGGAAGGCTTCCCGCCTTGAGGCGATCACCGGGACGGTGCCCGACCTCCTGAGCATAGGAGAGGGGTGTCCATTCGCAAACCGCTGCGCCTACGCGAGCGGCCTCTGCGACGAATCGTTCCCTGCAGAGCAGGTGCTGAATGATTCCCACTCGGTGTGGTGCCATAACTGGGAGAGCGTGAAAAGGGAGAATGTACAGTGAGCAGTCCGTTAGTTGAAGTCAGAGACCTGAAAAAATATTTCCATATCAAGAGCGAAGGGGCGACGGAGACCGTCTCCCTTCTGAAAGCGGTTGACGGCGTCTCCCTCGACGTACATGAAGGAGAGATCCTCGGTATCGTGGGAGAATCGGGGTGCGGTAAATCGACCCTTGGCAAGACCGTACTCAACCTCTACGACCGCAGTGCGGGAGAAGTCCTCTACCGCGGTGAGAATATATTCACCCACAGCGCGAGCGAGATGAAGGAGCTGACAAAGAAGATGCAGATGATCTTCCAGGATCCCTATTCCTCCCTCAACCCGAGGAAGAAGGTTGCGAAGATCATCGGGCAGTCGCTCGATATCCACAGTATCGGGACGCCGGCTGAGAGGCTTCAGCGTGTCGAACACCTGATGGAGGAGGTCGGACTCAACCCCCGCTTCCGCGCCCGCTATCCCCACCAGTTCAGCGGAGGCCAGCGGCAGAGGATCGGAATCGCCCGCGCCCTTGCCCTGCAGCCTGAGTTCATCGTCTGTGACGAGGCGGTCTCAGCCCTGGACGTTTCAGTCCAGGCTCAGATCCTGAACCTTCTTCTCGATCTGCAGGAGAAGCACAACCTCACCTATATGTTCATTGCACACGACCTCGCGGTTGTCGAGTTCATCTCGACCCGAATCCTTGTCATGTACCTCGGACGGGTAGTTGAGATCGCGAGCAAGGAAGAGCTTGTCGCACGGCATGTACATCCCTATACCAAGGCGCTGTTCATCGCCTCGCCGGTCACCTCCCCCGAACTGCGTAAGGAAGGAAAGCACATCTTCCAGGGCGATGTTCCCTCTCCGATCAATCCTCCCTCAGGATGTCACTTCCATCCCCGCTGTCCGTACGCGACAGAGCAGTGCAAGGTGGAATATCCTCCGATGAAGGAAGTCGCTCCAGGCCACTTTGCGGCCTGCTGGGTGGTCTGATCAGGACTCGACGCTCAGCCAGGCTTTTCCGGTCCGCTCGATAAGCCAGGCTCCCGGAGCCGCAGTGAGGAGAATTGAGAGGACCGCCACCGCAAGGATAATCTCTCCTGCGGCGCCGTCCATGCCCGCACTCTTCATTGCGAGGAGAGGCGTCGCACCGATGGCAGCCTGGACAGTTGCTTTCGGGATATATGCGACCGTGATGAATAGCCGTTCCTTCCAGGTGTAACGGGAACGGGAGAGGGCAGTCAGCGTCCCCAGAGATCGGCCTGCAAGGCCGATGAGGATGACAGCAGCCCCGGCGAGTCCTGCTTTGAACGCGACTTCGATATCGACTGCGGCACCGATCAGGGCGAACAGAATAATTTCACTGAACACCCAGATCTTTTCGAGCTTCCCCGATATCCTGTGGGCGTTCTCTTCCCGTTTCTCTATCATGATGAACGCAAGCGCCATAACCCCGATGAGGGGTGCGAACGGTATATGAAGCTGGTCCAGGCTGTTGCCTGCATGAAAGAGCAGGATGGAGACCCCTATGACGGCAAGTCCCATCTTCGTCGCTCTCGGTTTAAACCGGTCGAACAGATGGTACAGCAGTATGCCGGTGAGGAGGCCTACACCGACGCCGATGAGAATTGACAGCGGTACGGAAGCGACAGCCCATGTGATATTCACCGAGGTTCCCGTATAGATGCCGATAACGATTCCTGAAATGACTATCGCGTTGATATCATCAACACTGGCTGCGGCAAGGATCAGGGTCGGAATCCCTTTTTCTGTCCCTCGTTTCTCCCCCTGGAACTTCACCATGAGAGGTACGACCACTGCAGGAGATACGGCGGCGAGTATCGCCGCAAGCATCGCCGCTTCGAGGTGGGAGAAGGGGAGAAAGAGAGGAGCGATGAGGGTGACGGTGATCATTTCGAACAGCCCGGGGATGAAGGCGAGCAGGAGCGCTCTCAGTCCGATGTCGTTCAACGTTTTTCTCTTCAGCTGAAGGCCGGCTCTGAGGAGGATGATGATCAATGCGATATTCCTCAGGTCGCTTGCGATGGAGAGCGTGCCTTCATTGAGAAGTGCGAATACTGAAGGGCCGAGGAGTATGCCCGTCAAGAGCATTCCCACGAGCCCGGGGATATGAATCTTCTTCATCAGGTAATCTGCGATGAAACAGATGATGATGATCTCAGCGAGATTGATTGCCATGAAAGCCTCCACTCAGGAGCATAGCCTATTCCCTCTGATTATACAATTTCTCCTGCAGGAGATGGGACCTTCACGCTCTCTGCCTCTGCATTGATCCGCTTCATGAGCCGGAGTACAAGCGTCAGTCCGAGTATTCCCGCTGCGGTATTGGAGATGAAGGTCGCAGAGAAGACTCCGAGGGGGCCTGCAAGAGCAGCTCCCAGGAAAGCAAGGGGGACATTGAGAATGAACGCTTTCGTCAGCGTCACCGTTGCAGCATAGAGCGGTTTGTTCATGGCGTTGAAGGCCTGGGAAGAGATGATCATCATACCCAGCAGTCCATAGCTGAATCCGGCTATCATCAGGTAGGAAGAGCCTGAATGTACAACCGTCGGGTTGGTGTTGAACAGTCTCATGAGGGGCTCAGCTCCGAAGAGAAAGGATGCGAAGACGATGACTCCCCAGCCGAGCGAGATCAGACTGGCGAACCGTATGCCTTCCCTGATCCTTTGATACTGCCGTGCTCCCCAGTTCTGCCCGGTGAAGGGTGCTATAACTGTTGAAAGGGTCATCGGGACGATCATGACCAGCATCTCAAGACGGGTGGCCGCCCCGTAGCCGGCGACCGTTTCGTCACCGAAGCGGCTGAGAACACGGGTGATGATGCTCAGCGAGATGGGGTTGATCGCCTGCACAAGTCCTGCGGGGAGCCCGACGTAGGCGATCTCCTTCCAGTTCTTCAGCCTTTCGGAGAGTTTCACCTTCTCTAACGTGATGAGTTTCTCCCGGAAGGTGAGGATGTAGAGTGAGAAGAGCAGGGTGGTGAAGCGGGCGAATACCGTTGCGAGAGCGGCACCTGCTATCCCCATTTCGGGAAAAAAGCCGATACCGAAGATGAGAAGCGGGTCGAGTACGATGTTCACCGCCACCGAGGTCATCATGATAAGGGAGGGAGTGAAGGTATCACCGGTTGCACGTATGACGTTATTGCCGGCCATCGGGATGATGACGAACGGAGTCCCGATATAGTAGATGCTCATGTAGGTTTTCACCTTCCGGAGGGTCTCTCCCGAGGCTCCGAGAGCTCGGAACAGCGGTTCTATCGTGAGCAGTCCGAGGAGCGCAAGGATTGCCACGATGAGGAGAGACAGGAGCAGCCCGTCACTGGTGAGCCGCTGGACCTTATGATGGTCACCACCTCCGATCGCACGTGAAACCGTTGAGGAGAGTCCCGTGCCGAGACCGAGAGAGATGGAACCGATGATCATGACGACAGGGAAGGTATAGCTCATGGCAGCCAGGTCAACCGGACCGAGCTGACCGACGAAATAGGTATCGGTTGCATTGAAGGCCGACATGGCGAGGAGGCCGAACACCATTCCGCCGGCCATCGAGAGTATGGTCTTCTTAACGGGACCTTTCAGCAGGTCAGCTCTTTTTCTTGCCATGGCAGGTTCCTTTCAGATGTTCGTGTGCACTCTCAAGCATTCTGTCGAGAAAGGAGAAACAGAGCTCCCTTTCTTCCGTGGAGAAACCCGCCATCAGGATTTCTGTCCAGCCGTGTGCCTTCTGCTGGATATCTCCCATCTTCTCCCGTGCTGCATCGGATAGATGGAGACGGTAGGCTCTCAGGTCCTGCGGATCCTTCTCCCTGAGGATGATACCTCCGTCCACAAGAGGGCGTATCATCCGTGATATGCTTGCCTTGTCGACCAGAAGGTGGTGTGCCAGTTCTTCCTGTGTGATGCCGTCTTCGCATCTCGAGAGGGCCAGAATGATCCTCATCTGGCCCGGCCCGTGCAGATCTATATCCGGGAGCTCATTATTGAAGTAGATCGTTCCCAGGCGGTTTATCGTCGCTATCTTATGTCCTGCTGATTTATAGTTGTTCATACAACTAATATAGAGACTTTTAGTTGTATGGTCAACTATATCTAAAGAGAAAGTGTTTCTTGGAAATCGTACGCCTTTACAGAAGAAGAAGGGGGGGTAGAGTTTCCTCAGAGGACTGAATATGTACAACACGGTGTTTGACTCGATTGCATCTGTATACGGATGGTTCTACGGGTATCAGAAAAAAGGTTTCAGAAGAATGCTCGCCGATCTCAGGGCACAGGGTGCGCTGAAGGAAGGGGATCGTATTCTCGATCTCGGATGCGGAACCGGTGCTATGTGCTCGGTTATCAGTGATGAAGGCTTCAGCGTGAGCGGTGCTGATGCATCACAGAAGATGATCAGCGTTGCACGGAAGAAAGATCCCTCCGTCACCTATACTGTTGCGGATGTCACCGAGACACTCATCTACCCCGATGACTCCTTCGACCTGGTGATCGCCTCGCATGTCGCCCATGGCATGAAGAAGGAAGAGAGGCTCAGGTTCTATGAGGAGATGAAACGGATAGCCTCCCGGACGGTCGTGATCCACGACTACAATGCGAACCGTTCACTCATCACAGACATCCTCGAATACCTCGAGAAGGGTGACTATTTCTCTTTCATCGAAGGAGTCGAGCAGGAGTTGAGGGATCATTTCACCTCTCTCTCCGTAACGGATATCACGAAGACGGCCAGTCTCTATATCTGCCAGTGCAGGGGAAAGGAGAGCTGAAGGGTGAGGGCGGCCGCATAGGAGATGATGTAGAGGAGGAACATCCCGGAAACCCCTTTCATCGACGCTCCCTTCGTCTCCAGCGAGAATCCCCGTTTTCTCATCCTCCAAAAGATCCTCCCGGAGAACAGAACCGCCGGCAGTGACGTGATAAGACTCCAGACGGGAAGTATACCGATGAGGGCAAGGATGACCGTCGCGATATACCCTGCAGCAATCTGCACAGTGAGCAGTGCCGTGCCCGCTCTCTCAGGCAGACAGATGGTGAGAGTCTTTCTTCCTGCTTTCAGATCCGATTCACGGTCACAGGTATTGTTGACTGTGAGTATCATGGCGACGAAGATGAGATGGGGAAGCGATGCGAAGAAGTACTCCATCCTCAGTTCTCGTGAACTGATGTACGCACTTATCATGAACAGGATGGTCCCGAGAAAGCCTCCGGCAAAGAGTTCGCCGAACGGGGTGCGGCTGATAGGCAGCGGTCCTCCTGTGTACAGAAAGCCGATGAGCATGCAGATCGCCCCGACAGGGATAAGCAGAAAGCTACTCATGCCAGCAATGATGAGGCCTAGGATTGCTGCTGTGAAGAAGAGCAGAGCACTTATGATGAGCGCGCTCAGAGGCGATACACCTTCATGCACGAGAACCTTATCCTCCTCGAAGTTCCTCTCTTTCCTGTCTGTTCCTCCTATAAAATCGAAAAAGGTATTGAAACCGGTAGTTCCCATATCGACACAGAGCACCGCTGCCGCGGTGAGGAGGAACCTTGAGAGCGAAAACTCGCTGCATTGGAGATAGCCGTAGAGGTATCCGGTGAGAAAGGTTCCCATGCTGATAATTTTTGTCCGAATTTCAACTATTCGATTGAATTGGCGGATGTTCATGGTAGTATATAACCATATATCTGAAACGTTTTACAGCAGCTGATACAAGATACGATACAAGAAAGGAGTCAACCATGAAGGATGTGAGGAAATTCATTCCACTGATGAAGAGTAAAGTCGACCCTGTCGAATACGGTGTGTATCCCCTTTCGATACATACCAGTGATGAGACTACGGTTTTTATGACCCGTATTCATGGTGATAAACGTATTGTCTCTGTCGGACCCTCTATCGGATTTGAAGGTGAATCTGAACGGATCGGAGAGAAGGAAGTGATCATTGGGGAGCTCAACAGCACCAACGCTGCAGTTCTCAGGGAGGTGTTCCCGTTCACTGCCCCCTCTCGTGTCCTTTCGAAGGAACGGTCAATCGGCTGCGGTGACCGTCTCGGTCTTGCGAGCCCCGGCCATATCAGAGTTTTCAAGGAGTATGATGCCTACCCGATTCTTGCACAGCAGTCGATGAGAGAGCTGAACCTTACCAAGCGCACCTATCAGGATGTCCTCGATGCAGCGACCTTCGCTGTCTTCCAGGAAAGTTTCAAGAAAGGTTGGGGAGCTGACGGTGACCACCTGAAGACATCCGAAGAGATTGGTCATGCCCTCTCTCTCGGGTATACGATGATCACCCTCGACTGCTCCGAGCAGATGAACAATGAGTTCGAGCTGATAGACGCAGAAGAACTTGAATCAAAGTACGTCAGCGACCCTGAGATCGAAGCCGAGTATATCGGGCGGAAGATCATCCTCTCGGGAGGAGAGGTCCTTACCTACAGTGAGGAAGAGATGAAGCGGATGGTGATGACCTACCGTGACGTCCTCACCCATGCTCTCTCGATCTACGACACCTATTTCAAAGACGGGGCCTACGAAGCCGATTTCGAGATCTCGATCGATGAGACCACGACAACCACAACCCCTCAGGAACATTACTTCATCGCCAATGAGCTGACCAAGAGGGGCGTACGCTTCGCCACCCTCGCTCCGCGCTTCTGCGGAGAATTCCAGAAGGGTGTCGATTATATAGGGGACGTTTCACAGTTCGAGGAAGAACTGCTCATTCATCAGTCGATCGCCACACACTTCGGCTATAAGATCTCACTCCACTCGGGTAGTGACAAATTCAGCGTCTTCGAGATTTTCGGCCGCATCAGCCACGGTAATTTCCATGTGAAGACGGCAGGTACGAACTGGCTTGAGGCTATGAAGCTCGTGGCCATCAAGCGTCCTGACCTCTACCGGAAAGTGCATGCCTATGCCCTGTCCAAATTCGACGAAGTTACCCAGTATTACCACGTGACGACCGATATCACGCGGATTCCCGATATCGACACACTCTCGGACGAGCAGCTGGTGAAGCTCTTCGACCATAACGACAGCAGGCAGCTGATTCATATCACCTACGGACCGATCCTCACCGATGAGGATGCAGAGGGAAACAAACTCTTCGCAGATGACCTGTTTGAACTCTGGGATGAGAATGAAGAGTATTATGCACATCTCCTGTTCTCCCATATTTCCCGTCATATGTACGAGCTTTCCCGCCATATGAAGGGGTGAGAGATTTGATATCTGAAACTATTCTGATTTTCGATAGTTCTCTGCCTTTAAATTATGATATAATGGGGAGCGACGGGGATGTAATAGGATACACTCCATACATGACGATGTATTTACCGCAGGATGTTCTCCTGCGGCAGAGTGTCGTTTGTACTGATTGCTTGTACACGGTATGACTCGGACAGAGGGAGTTGTTGAGAATGAAGTTGAAGTATCAGGCGGTACTGAATGATCTGGAGAATAAGATTGTCACAGGTATCTGGCCTGAAGGGGTGATGATTCCGACCGAGTTGGAATTATGCGATAAGTATGGCGTGAGCCGGATCACGATCCGCCGGGCACTTGATGAGATGACCCGGGCGGGTATGATCGAGAGGGCCAGGGGCAGGGGTACCTTCGTTCGCGGAGCGCGGAAGATATCTGACCACCATACCAGCGGCGTAGACCCCATCGGCGATGAGGATGATCATCCGATTACCAGCAAAGTCATTCAGGATCTCGAATACTCCCCCGACAGCGATATCGCCGTCAACCTGCTTCCCCAGTTCAATATTCCCCGTGAATCCTATGAAGCCCTTCACCGTATTCAACTGCTCACTTCTATCAATGATACTCCCTATGCGGTACAGAACATATTCCTTCCCGCCTCGATTGCAGAGGCCATAGACCGGAAAGAACTGACCGAGCATCCCTTCCTGAAGGTCTGTGGGAAGGTGACAGGAATCAGTCTCTCAAAGGTGGAGAGTTCGATAGCCACCATCGTTCCGGACAGGGAAACCTCCGACCTTCTCGGAACTCACCCCTCGGCAGCTCAGCTCTGGAAGAAGAGTAGGCTGTATGGAGAGGATGGAACACTTATAGCCATTAACTATACCGTGTATGACGGGAACCTGTTTGAATATAATTTTTCAGTAGATCTGACCGGATCCTCTTCTTAGGGCGTTCCCCTTTCAGGCGGTATCAGGTCAGCATTGACTCTCTCCGGTATGGTAGTGGGCACTGAAAAGTCTGTAAGAAAAAGGAGATACTGAGTATGCGTACAATCATCACGATGCTGGCTGATGCCTGCAGGGAATTTCCCGAAAGAGCCTATGCGACGAAGAAGGGGGAGGAAGGCTGGATTCCCTATTCCTACGCCATGGTACAGGAGCTCTCCGATGCTGTGTGTGCGGCTCTCCAGAAACGGGGTGTCCCAGCGAAGGGTACCTTCGGAATAGTCGCTGAGGGGCGTCCCGAATGGATTGCCGCAGAGATGGGTGTCATCAAGAACCGTTCTATCTCGGTCCCTCTCTCGATCAAGCTCACTCCGGAGGAGATCGCTTTCCGTCTCACGCACTCCGAGGCTTTGGGAGTCATCGCAAGTTCGAATACCCTCGATACGATACTCAAAGCCTTTCAGGTCATGGAAACCCCTCTTCCTGTCCTCTATTATCTTGATGAGGAGGATGAGAGGCTGAAGAAAGCGAAGAAGAGCAGAAATGGAAGAAGGGTGAGCAGTATGTGAGTTTTCCCCAGCTGATAGAGGAAGGGCGGAAGGTTCTTACAAAGAATCCGGAAACAGTATCCTCCGTGGTTGCGCAGATTGCCGAGGATGATGTGGTGAATATCTGCTACACCAGCGGAACGACGGGAAACCCGAAGGGAATCATGCTGACGCATCTGAACTACTGGGCGAATGCCCACGACTCTGTCGCACTGTTCGATATACCGCCTAATTCCTTCGAAACCCTCATCGTGCTCCCGGTGGACCACTCCTTCGCACATACTGTCGGGATTTACACCTCCATGCTGAGGGGAATCACCCTCCACTTTGTTGATGCGCGCGGGGCGAACAGCGCCATCATCAGGAACTTCCCCATCAATCTCAAAGAAGTGAGTCCCACCTTCATCATGACCGTTCCCTCCATTACCGGCAATTTCATGAAGAAAATGAGTCAGGGGATACAGGAGAAGGGTTCATTCATCTACGGCATCTTCGAACGCGGACTCGCCGCCGGAATCAGACGGAACGGGGATGGATTCCATGCGCCGTCCCTCGGTACCCGGATCGCGACCTTCTTCCCCCACTTCCTTGCAGACACACTGATCTTCTCCAAGCTGAGGAAGGTGTTCGGTGAGAAGATAGAGTACTGTGTCGGCGGAGGTGCCCTCCTCGAAGCACGGCAGCAGCACTTCTTCGCCGCCATCGGTGTTCCTGTATATCAGGGGTACGGCCTCACCGAGGCAGCCCCGGTGATCAGCAGCAATACTCCTCAGAAGCATAAGTTCGGTACCAGCGGTATCGTCGCCCCGTCAGTCACCTGCCGGATCATGAAGAGCGAGAGTGAGGAAGCTGAAACCGGAGAGAAGGGAGAGATCGTCATCAAGGGTGATAACGTGATGGCAGGATACTTCAAGAATCCCGCGGCTACTGCAGAAGTCCTGAAGGTGATCGACGGCGAAACCTGGCTGTTCACCGGAGATCTCGGATACTACGATGAAGACGGTTTCCTTGTGGTAACCGGACGGGCGAAAGCGCTGCTCATCGCCAAGGACGGAGAGAAGTACTCACCGGAAGAGATCGAAGAGGTGATGATCAACAACACGCCGGTGATCAATCAGCTCCTTGTCTATAATGACCAGAAACCGTTCACCTCTGCTCTCGTCACCCTTCAGGAGGATCAGATCACAAAACTGATAGCAGAGAAGCAGCTGAAAAGTCCCGAAGACACCTATGCAGAGATTCTCTCTCTCCTTCGTGCCTACGAAGAGAAAGCGAAGGGAGTGATCCCCTCCCAGTGGATTCCTTCCCGCTTCGCCCTGATAGCGAAGCCTTTCAGCGAGGATGACAAGCTCGTGAATTCGACGATGAAACTCGTTCGCTACAAGGTGATCGAGTTCTATGCAGAGCGAATCGCGCAGATCTACACGGATGAGAATGATGAGAAGAATATCGAGGTGGTGAAAGAACTCTTCTTTACGAAGTGATCTCTTCGGTGCAGGAACTGCATACACCCTTGAGAACTATTTCATGCTGTTCAGTGAGGAAGCCCGTGCGCTTCTTCACTTCCCTGTCGAACTCCCTCACCGTAGGGAGATCAACATCATAGACAGTGTCACATTCACGGCATACGAGGTGAGTATGCTCCTCCCTCTTTGCATCATAGCGTGCCTTCATCTGACCGGGAGGTTCGAATTTCCGTATTACACCGGTATCAACCAGAAGATTAAGGTTGCGGTACACCGTACCGAGCGAGATGGAAGGCATGGAGACGCGAACCCTCTCATACAGATCTTCAGCAGTGGGGTGGTCTGAACACGTCATAAGTGTTTCAAGAATCAGCTGTCTGCGGCTTGAGAATCTCATCGGTCGCCTCCTTGGTTTTAATGAATATCAGGTGTAATGAAACAATCGTACCGATAACTGAAAGAATGATGGTGACAAGAAGTGAACGTGCGATCAGCATCGAGATCCCGAGACCTGTCCAGATGGAAATGATAGCCCGCACCTTGGTTTTCATCTCGATCCCCTGATGTGTCTTCCAGTGCGTGAGATACTCCCCGAATATCCTGCTCTCCTCCAGCCTCTTCGCCCTCTCGGGATCACTGACCGAGTAGAGTGCTGCCGCCAGGATCACAAACGGGGTCGTCGGAAGAAGCGGGAGCGCAATCCCGATCAGGCCAAGGCCGAGGGCGAGACCCGCGAAAGAGGAAAGGATGATCTTCTTGATGCTTCTCTTTTCAGTTTCCTTCATATCCTACTAATGTAGTGGATTATCAGGTTTAGTCAATAGGAATGATTCCTATTCTGAGAAGGTGGATGAAAATTCCGAGCATGCCTGCAGATCCTTTCCTTTACATGAACATCTGACATAAATGAGCTGAAATGAGGAGTGGGGGTAGAGAATATTGAAGCCTTTATAAATTATGTAAAATAGAGGGGTTAGTAGAGGGTGATGCGTGAATTACGTCGAATTTGCGGGGATGAGGAGATGATTATCTGTGAGATTATGGCGGAGTGGAGACGTATGTCATCCTTATTGTAAAACATTTTTTTTGAAAAACTTTCAGGATATTTGTGACATAATTGAAGATCGGGTGTTATATTGTGTAGAGTAAGTAAAGAAAATGCGGGGAACTGCAGACTCATTGCTTCCCCGATTGTTTAGATGTGTATGAATTCTCATACACGAAGGAGGAATTGCATGAAGAAACTATTGCTATTGTTACTCATCTCCTCTCTCGTTGCTCTCTCATTTATTTCGTGTGAAGGGGATATCTTTGAAAACCTCAGCGATTTCATGGGACAGACAGGAGAGAACGTCCTGATTACTCAGGGTGTATACGTGCCTTCAACTGAACATGTTGAGGCAGTCTCGACAACACTCTCAGGAATCGGCAGCGATGCACCTGTAACCCCTGAACAGATTGATGATCTCAAAGATTCTGTCGCTGAGATTCTCGAAAGTGAATCAGAAACCGGTGCAGCGGCAGAGGATATGAAAGAACCTGTAGAGGATGAAGAGATTCCAGTCGGGCTGGAAACCGATATTGCTGAAATCGAAGACGCTCTCGGACTCGATAGCGGCACGATTGTGATTGAAGATAAAGGAGATCTTGTCGCTGTCATTCTCATGAAGGGCTTGAAAGATGAGTTAGATGCTGTGGACGAAGATACAACACCTGAAGAGAAAGAGGCGATCGTCGCAGACGGTGAAAAACTTCTGGAATTCATCGTAGAGACTTCGGCTATCGGTTCCATGGACATTACAGGCGCTCTGGGCGATCTTCTATCCGAACTGACGAAGAGTTCACCTCTTGCTGATACTCTGATTGAAACACGAGCTCTTACACGGTTAACTGATCCTGCTCCTGAAGAGGAATATGATCTGGATACTTTTGTCGATATGGCAGGTCCGATTTTTGAAGCTCTGTATAATACGATTGATACAGACGGCACCCCAGGGATTTCTGCTGAGGAATTCACGACTGCGAAGAATAAGTACGGACAGGCCCGTTCAACCATTGACGGCATTGCACCGCATCTTCAGGTCGTTGCCGAAGCGACGGGTGTGAAGAATGGAACGCTGATGAATATAGTCCATTACGCTTTTGCCGTTATCCTGACAGAGAACGACAAGATGCTCCCTGTCGATCCTGATACAACAGACGAAATCGATTATCCGACGATGATAGAGCTCCTTGAACTTGTTCACGACTATTTTAACGGGGATACGAGTGAGGCACCTGACTGGCCGTGGCTGACCAGTGGATACGTCGAAGCGATGATGAACAGAATCTACGGACTGTCAACTTTTACTACGATCCAGAATACGCTTCTCGCACTCTCTAATTACGTTGAAGAGAACACGTACGTAACCGATATGCTGACTGAGTTCTTTGCAGATCTGGCTGAATAAGGGGAGGTGAAATGATGAAAAAATTAGTATTACTGATAACAATCGTACTGCTTTCAGTCTCCACTGTGGCAGCTTATACGTTCCCGGATTTCTTCAACCCGGGACAGACATTCGTTCCTACCAGCGCACGAAGCGAAGGTATGGGAGGTGGCGGTATTGCAACCTCCAGAGGAATGGATTCGCTCTATCTGAACCCCGCGAATCTGGCTCACCAGAAGTTCGCGCTCTCCCTGCCGACCATTACTGTGACAACCTATAACGTCAAGAGTGTGATTGATCAGGAGATCATACAGAATGCAATGGATGGAAATGCCGGAGCCGATACAGCTACCGATTACCTCGAAACGATCTCAGCCAAGGAAGGAGAACTTCTCACGACTGATATCCAGACAGGCTTCTCCGGCGGCGGGTTCGGACTCACGCTGAACATCCAGGAGAAGCTTCATCATCAGGGAACCGGAGTTGATACCAACCTTGTTGCTGAAGTAAATGCCGGAGCTGGAATCGGTATCGGCCTTAATTTCTCCCTGATCAAGGATATGCTTTCTATTGATGCCGGTGCGGTCGTGCGTCCCACCTACAAGGCCTACACACAGAAAATCGGAGCTCCCGGTCTGATCAGTACGATCTTCGAAGAAGAAGAAGGCGAAGAAACAGATATCGCACAGAGCCTTCTCGGAGGCAACCAGCTCGTAGCAGGATATGCAGTACCGGTTGATGTCGGTGTGAATATCAACGGACCTGCCGGACTGAAGCTGAGTGCTGTCGCCCGTAACCTGAACGGCTCTTACACGATGAACCGCTACACGGAAGCCGGTACCTGGCTGAACGAGATGACTGAACTGGCAGAAGTAGACCCGGTTTACGAAGGAACGGAGACTGATCCAGAAGGAATTACCGTTGAAGTCCCCTGGACTCTCGATCTCGGTTTAGGCTGGACCCCTCTCCAGGGAGGTCTCGCGAAGCTTCTGAGACCGACCCTCTCAGTGGATCTGGTTGACGTGATTACCCTCAGTGAAGAGGCTTCAGCAGATCCGGATGCAATCTGGGATCACCTGATCGCCGGAGCTGAGATTAAACTTCTCTCGATGGTTGATGTACGGGCAGGACTGAATCAGGGCTACCTCTCGTTAGGTGCCGGTTTCGATCTCCTGATCCTCCATGTTGATGCAGCCTATTACTGGAGAGAGTTCGGTGCTAACATCGGTGACAAGCCGGTTGATGCACTTACCGTGAGATTCAATCTGGGAATCGACGGCTGATTTCATCTGATTGCTTTTCAAAAGAACCTTCGAAGCGATGTGTTTCGAAGGTTCTTTTTTTCTGGTATACTCAAGCGACTGCAGGAGTGAGACCATGGATATGATAAAACTACGTGGAGCTGTACAGGAGTATATCTGGGGAGATACGACGTTTATCTCCTCGCTTCTGGGACAGATCCCTGATGCGAGAACCAGGGCGGAATTGTGGATGGGCGTTCATCCGAACGGAATGAGCACTCTTCTGGAAACAGATGAACCGCTCGACCGGTTCATTGACTCTCACCGGGAAGAGATCCTCGGAACCCGGCATGAAGAGCGCTTTCATGACCGTTTCCCTTTCCTGATGAAAGTCCTTGCTATCGCAGAGCCTCTCAGCCTGCAGGTGCACCCAGACGCCGCCAGGGCTGTCAAGATGTTTGCACTGGAGCAGGAGCGTACTGATGGGGTGAAGAACTATACTGACCCGTATCAGAAGGATGAGGTTCTGGTAGCTCTTGATGAAGTGACAGCCCTTGCGGGATTCAGAGAGCTCGAGGAGAGTCTTTCCTTCCTGGAAGAGATCGTGGGGGAGTACTTTGCTGTGATGGCTTCCTCAGAAAATATTGAACAGCTGTTTCGCACGCTTATCTCTCTTTCTGAAGAGGAGCGGAAAGCCTGTATCTCCGCCCTGTCTGACTATGTTCAGCAGGAGTGGCAGTATATCGATTCACCATTCCTTTCTGCACGTCAGATAGCTCGGAAGCTCCTTTCGCTCTATCCAGATGATATCATGGTCTTCGCTCCCTTCCTGCTCAAGCTCATTCATCTGCGTCCCGGAGAAGCTCTCCATGTAAGGCCCGGGATGCTTCATTCCTATGTCTCCGGCCATGCAGTGGAGATCATGAGCAGCAGCGATAACGTCCTTAGAGCCGGTCTTACGCCGAAACATGTGGATGTTGAAGAGCTTCTTGAGATCGTCAGCTTCGAACCCTTTGACGGAAAGAAGACTCCACTGAGACGGATCAGCGGAACCGATGCATTTCTTGATGTGAAAAGCAGTGAGTTTTCCCTGAGGATCAGTGAATCGGGAGAGGCCAGAGTTACCGATCGTGAGTATGTGGAGATTGCACTGGTCACAGAGGGAAGCGGCAGATATCAGTGGGGAGAACAGGATCTGAGAGTGATGAAGGGAGACATCATTCTGATACCCGCCTCGATTCCTTCCTATACCCTCACTCTTGAGGGATCAATTGTCACTGCGAGTGTCGGAGCGGAGGAAGAGGTATGAGATATGTAGCGATCGACTTTGAGACTGCCAACAACTCCCCGATCAGCGCCTGCTCGGTCGGGCTTGCGAAGATGGAAGACGGTGTGGTCATTGATACCTATTACTCCCTGATACGTCCTGCCAGCAGCTATTTCTCTCCGTTCAATATCTCGATCCACGGCATACACCCCGAAGATGTTGAAGAGGCTCCCACCTTTCAGGATATCTGGCCCGATATCCTGATGTTTATAGACGGGGATCTTCTTATCGCCCATAATGCCCCCTTCGACATCGGCATCGTGAAGGCTCTCCTTGCTCATTATGACTTCTCCGTCCCTCCTCTGCATTATACCGATACGGTAAGAATCTCTCGAGTATCCTTTCCCTCCCTTCCCAATCACAAACTCACCACGATATCGGCACACTTCGGATTTGATTATGAAGCGCACCATGCCCTCGATGATGCGGTGAACTGCGCGAAGGTATTCCACAGGGCGTGTTCTCTTTCTGACGAACAGGAAGTGGTGAATCACTTCCTTACACTGGGGATCAGGTTCCAGAAGATGACAGGAGGGTATGCTCCGCAGAAAGTGGAGAAGAAGGTCGATCTGGGCGATTCCCTCTTCTGATGCTTGAGATGATACTTTATGTATATATAAATAAAAGGATAAAAGCTTCAGAAAATCTGAAACGGTTTCATAAATATCTATAACTCTGTTGCTAACATACGTGTACAATGGTATCATCTAAGAATAAAAATACTCGATAATCGGGAGGACTGTATGGAACTGAAAGGTTCAAAGACAGAGAAAAACCTGCAGGATGCGTTTGCAGGTGAGTCAATGGCTCGCAATAAATATACCTACTGGGCTGGCAAGGCGAGAAAAGATGGATACGAACAGATCGCAAGTATCTTCGAAGAGACAGCTGACAACGAAAGAATGCATGCAAAGCTGTGGTTCAAGGCTCTTCAGGAGAATGGTGAGATCGGCGATACCGCAAGCAATCTGAAGGATGCCGCTGCAGGTGAACACTACGAGTGGACCGACATGTATGCCGGTTTTGCCGAGACTGCACGTGAAGAAGGTTTCAAGAAGATCGCAGCACTGTTCGAAGGCGTTGCAAAGATCGAGAAGGAACACGAAGCACGTTACCTCGCTCTCCTTAAGAATGTTGAAGACGAAGCAGTATTCGAGAAGGATGACGAACAGGTATGGAAGTGCCGCAAGTGCGGACACATCTATGTCGGTACGAAAGCGCCTCAGGTCTGTCCCATCTGTGCACATCCCCAGGCATATTTCGAACTTGTTTCCAAGAACTACTAAGACTGAAAGTTCTAGGGAATACAAAGAGGGCAGCCGCCCTCTTTTCTTATGCCCTTTTTCCCTCTGACCTAGAGGGAGAAGCCTGTGATTTCAGCGAGCCGGTCAATGATCGGCAGATGCTGTGTGCACAGCTTTTCGCATTTTCCGCAGGCGATACAGAGCGCTGCCTGCTCCTGCGTGACACTCCAGTGCATCTTCATTCTGTTCAGGCTTTTCTTCTCATCACCGGTGAGCAGCTTGAGGTTGTATGAATCCATGAGAGCCGGGATCGGGATATCTTCAGGGCATGAATCACAGTATCTGCAACCGGTACAGAGGGTATTCATCTCACCTTTCAGATGGGATGACATCTCCTCAAGATAGGTTTCCGATACTTCCTCGAGATTCTCGGTCGCCTGTACCGCCTCATCGACTTCATCAGGATGGGAGAACCCGACAAGAGCGACGGTGGCTTTTCTCTGCGCAAGGATGAATCTCAGGGCACTGACAACAACCGATTCCTCGTTCTTTCTCAGGAAGGAGAAGAAATCAGGGTAGGAGGGAATGATACCGCCGGAGAGCGGGTTCATCGTGACAATTCCCATCCCCGCTTCCACACCTGCATCGATTCCTGCCTGCCGGTAGGCGAAGTTGATCGCGTTGTACCCGAGGGTCATGCCTTCGAACAGGCCGCTGTCGATCACCTGGGGAATCTGATCACCCGGGAGGTGGGTCGTGAAGCAGACATGCCTGATCAGACCTTCCTCTTTCGCTTTTACAATTCCTTCATACACGCCGCCCGGAGCCATGAAGGTGTGGTAATCCTCAAGTGTCAGAATATTCCAGAGATTATAGAAATCAATATACTCAAGCTTCAGGTTCTCAAGGGACTGCTCTATTATCTTCCGTGCCCCGTCACTGTCTTTCGCGTTCCACAGTCCGCACTTCGTTGATACCTGGAACGAACTTCTCTTTACCTGAGTGAACGCCTCTCCGTAAATCTTCTCACTCATGCCGTTACAGTAGTTCGGGGCGGTATCGAAGTAGGTGATTCCCTTTTCCAGGGCACGCTCGACGATAGCGACTGCATCCGTGTAGGGCTTGGCCGCATAACTCTCTTCCTTGAATCTCATGCCGCCCATGCCGATGGCAGATACAAACTCTCCCGTCTTTCCAAATGGTCTATAGATCATAATTCCTCCATGAAAAAAGGGACCCGGCAGGGTCCCTCTCGGTCTCAGGTATACCGAATCTCAGTATACCATGAGATGCTTTATATGAAAAGGTTGACGTTGCTTTCGCTTGCGGCTTCCATGTAGGTCGCCACACCGCCGATCTCGACACCTTCGAGAAGCTCTTCCTTCGTGATTCCCATGATATCCATGGACATCTGGCAGGCAACCATCCTGACTCCAGCCATTCTGGCCTGAGCATACATGCTTCTGAGCTGATCGACATTCTTCTGCTTCATTCTTTTCTTCATCAGTTTCGGTCCGACTCCGCCGAAGTTGATCTGGGAGAGGGAGAGGTCATCCATACCTTGAGGTATCATAGAGGAGAACATCTTGCCCATGAAGTCCTTTCTGACCTTTCCGGGGCTCTTCTTCCTGAGTACGGTAAGTCCCCAGAAGGTGAAGAAGAGGGTGACATCCTTTCCTGAAGCCGCAGCGCCGTTCGCAAGTACGAAGGAGGCAAGGACTCTGTCGAGGTCATTGCTGAATACGACCATAGTGGAACCCTTGAGGGGAACGGGAACCGCTGAGGCACCCTTGGCCGGACTTTCCGCTCCGCCCTTCTCGATCATCGCTTCGATCTTGCCGTCATGCATCTCAAGGCTCATGAGCCTGTTGCCTGTCATCTTGACCCAGGACTGTACATCGCGGTTGAAGCCGGGGTCGGTCGCCACGATCCTGAGCACATCTCCGGTGCCGAGAGCATCCATCGATTTCTTGAGAGAGAGGATCGGGCCGGGGCACTGCAGGCCGCAGGCGTCAATGAGCGCAATCTCATCGGTCTGCTTATGTCTGGGAGAGCCGTCTTCATCCAGAGCATCCTTCGCTGCGTGGAATACAGGGGGTTCTGCCGGGTGCTTGAGAGCCTCCTGCTCAAAGGCGACTGCATGGTAGGTGCTGTAGCCCCCGGTGAGGTTGTACACATCGGTGTACCCGTTCAGACGAAGCATCCGTTCTGCAAGATACCCTCTGAGTCCCATGGCACAGTTGACAATGACAGGCCGGTCTTTCGGGATATCCTGCAGGCGGCTGCGGATCTCGGTGTGAGGAATGTTCACTGCGCCCTCGATAGCTCCGAGGCCGAATTCCTCTTCGCTTCGGACATCGAGGAAGAAGGCGTTCTTTGCTCTCATCTCTTCGATGCGGTCCCAGGTGATAAGGCGGCTGAAGCCGTCTTCCACGTTCTCGGCAATGAAGCCGAGCATGTTCAGCGGGTCCTTCGCAGAGGAGAAGGGAGGTGCATATGCCTGCTCGAACTCGGCAAGGTCATGAATGGTTCCTTCTTTCTTGATGTAGGCCGCGAGGACATCGATTCTCTTGTCTACACCGTCATAGCCGACCGACTGTCCGCCGTAGATCTTTCCGCTCTTCTCATCGTAGAGGACTTTCACTGCAAGCTGGAGAGCTCCGGGATAGTAGCCTGCGTGGCTACCTGCATGGGTGATGATCTCCTTATAGGGGATTTCTGCCATTTTGAGCTGCTTGCCGGTCATCCCGGTCGAGCCTGCTGTGAGCTGGAATATCTTGGCGATCGAAGTCGCGATGGTTCCGGTGTAGGGTCTGCAGGAGCCTTCCACGATGGACTGTGCACAGAGTCTTGCCTGCTTGTTCGCAGGTCCTGCGAGGGGGACGGTCACACCGCTGCGGGTAAAGGGGGAGGGGAACTCGATTGCGTCTCCCACTGCTTTGATGCTCTCATCGCTCGTGTTGAACTGATCATCAACGATGATAGCACCGTTTTTTCCGAGAGTGAGTCCTGCATCGTGCGCAATCTTCGTGTCGGGACGTACTCCGATCGAGAGGATCACGATATCGGTGTTGATCACGGTACCGCTGGAGAGGGTCACCTTCAGTTCACCTTTCTCTCTCTCGAAGCTCTTCACTCCGTCTTTGAGGAAAAGATGCACTCCCATATCTCTCATGTGCTGCTGCACGAGGGATGCCATATCATAGTCGATAACATTCATCACCTGTTCGAGAGCTTCGACGAGAGTGACCTGCAGGCCTCTCTCCTTCATGTTCTCAGCCATCTCAAGGCCGATGAATCCACCGCCGACAACAACAGCCCGCTGGGTTTTTATTCCTTCGAGTTTCGCAACGATCGCATCGATGTCGCTGACTGAGCGGAGTGAGAAGATCGCAGGGTCTTCAATCCCTGGAATTCTGGGACGTACAGGAGCTGCTCCGGGAGAGAGCACGAGATTATCGTAATACTCATTGAATTCCTCACCGGAGGTAAGGTCCTTGACTGTGACGTACTTCTCTTCCCTGTTGATTGAAAGTACCTCATGTTTCACCTTCACTTCGACGTTGAAGACTTCATTGAATTTTTCCGGTGTAACCACGAAAAGACGTGAACGCTCGGTGATTGCGCCTCCGGCGTAGTAGGGGAGTCCGCAGTTCGCATAACTGATATGCTCTCCCCGTTCGAACATGATGATCTTTGCATCCTCGTCGAGTCTCCGCAGCTTCGCCGCCGTACCGGCACCGCCTGCTACACCTCCGACTATTACATATGTTTTCATGAATTATCTCCTGTTGCTGTCTCCAGCTGTTGTATTGCGTGAATAAGGTAGGAAGGAATATCGATAGTGAGAGAGTGAAGGGTCTGAGTCATCTTTTTTCCCCTGCCTGTCACCTTGATCGTGACAGAACGGCGGTCTTCCTCACTCGGTATGCGCTCGATAAAGCCCTTGGAACTCAGAGAATCAAGGATCCTCGTCATACGGGAAGGAGAGAGCACCATCTCTTTCGAGAGGGAGGAAGGGTCATTCTTTCCCTTATAATGCTGACAGAGACAGAGAGCCTCGTTCAGTGAGAGGTCTGTCTCGTTCTTGACTTTCTCTTCAATATCTTTCAGATCAGCAAGAATGGTACGTATGCTGCACAGATCGATTTCCATTGAATGCTCCTTTCTGTTTATTTGCGCTTAGCAAATATTTACACGAGCAACTATATGGAAAAGCGGTAATCGAGTCAACCTTATCGATTAAAATTTATCTGAATAATTGGAGATTGTTTCTTTGCTTTTCTGTGTACTTTTTTGTATATTTGAATTGTTACAGATTTTAAAACATAAAGCGAGGATTAGTATGTTAAAGGATTCCGTCGTAAAACTATTGAATGAACAGGTGAATAAAGAGTTTTATTCAGCGTATCTCTATCTTGATATGGCTAACTATTATGCAAAGGAAGGTCTCAGCGGTTTTGAGAACTGGTTCCTTATCCAGGCCCAGGAAGAGAGAGACCATGCCATGCTCTTCAGAAAGTATATCCTGAACAACGGGTATGAAGTGCAGATGGGTGCACTGGCAGATCCCTATGCTGAGTATACAAGTTATAAGGAACCTCTGGAGGAGGCACTCAAGCACGAACAGTTCGTGACCGAGTCGATCAACACAATCTATGAGGAAGCCCAGAAGGTGAAAGACTACCGGACTATTCAGTTCCTTGAATGGTTTGTGAAGGAGCAGGGTGAAGAAGAGATGAACGCCGAAGATAATATCAGGAAGTATGAACTCTTCGGTGACAGCCGGGGACTGTACATGCTTGATCAGCAGCTCAAGGCACGGGTGTACTCAGCACCTTCTCTCGTTCTTGACTGATTCATAGAAGAAAACAGCAACAAAAAAGACTGGCAAGGGAACAACCCGCCAGTCTTTTTTGGAATAAGGAGAGGTTTTATACGTCAGCCTTCCAGAGTCCGTGAAGGTTGCAGTATTCGTACACTTCCTTGATGTCAGAGCCGCAGAAGGTCGCCTGGGGCTTGTCGGCGGGAGTGAGATCAACTCTCTGCATGCCTTTGTCAGTCACGGCAACAATAAACTGGATGTAATGTTCTTCTGTCATCGGGTGTTCGACGGAACCGACAGTGACTGTGATCTTGTCACCTGCTTTCTCAACGACAGGGACGTGCTTTTCTGTAGCAGCGTCTGTTGTGTTAGCAACGAGTTCCCCCATGGGTTCTCCGCAGCATACGACCTTCACACCTTTGTCTACAACTTTTTCGATAATATTTCCGCAGTGTGCACAGCGATAAAATGTCACGCTCATACTTATCCTCCTATGAGTTGGTATCTGTATGTATCAGTGTAACCAAAAGATCTACTCACGTGAAGACCTATATTCAACCTTTTCAGTTATAATTTAAAATGATTATAATTATATGATGATTCATGAGAGTTGTTGCGGAACAAATGGATTATTTCCTACCGTTCGGGTATAGTTAGAAAAAGGAGAAAGCCTATGAGTATACGGAACGTTACACATGTCATAGAAGGAAAGCCTGCCGTCGACGGGGCTGGAGTGCATCTCATCAGGGTGTTCGGTCATGCAGAAGCCGGGTCTTTCGATCCCTTCCTTCTCCTTGACGCGTTCGACTCGAGCGATCCTGAGTCCTACATCAAGGGGTTCCCCTGGCACCCTCACAGGGGAATTCAGACGGTCACCTATCTCATAGAAGGCGAGATAGAACATCAGGACACACTCGGTAACAAGGGGATCATCCATGATGGAGACTGTCAGTGGATGGTAGCTGGCAAGGGAATAATCCACCAGGAAATGTCTCTGAGCTCTCCTCGTCTCTTCGGCTGTCAGCTCTGGGTCAATCTTCCCTCAGATAAGAAGATGACTCTCCCTGCCTATCAGGATATCCTGCATACAGAGGTTCCTGTCAGCGAGAACGAAGTGAGTCGGGTGAAGGTGATTGCCGGAGAGTATGAGGGCGCTGAAGCGCCGTTCTCCAGCGGTATCGTTCCTGTCCGTTACCTCGATGTGACGGTAAAGCCTCACTCTACCTGGAGTATTCAGCTGCCGGAATCTCGTACAACTCTCGTCTTTCTCCTGGAGGGAGAGGGGAGTTTCGATACCTCCGGGACTTCCTACACGCTTCGTCATGCAATGAAACTGGAAAAGGGCGACACTGTACAGGTCTCTACACAGGAGAGTTCTGTCCGTTTCCTCTACCTCGAAGGTGAACCGCTTCGCGAGAGTATTGCGTGGGGAGGACCGATCGTCATGAATACCAGAGCTGAGCTGAGCGAGGCCTTCCGTCAGCTTGATGAGGGAAATTTCCTGAACTGAGAAACTCTGGGACAAAAAAAGATTGCATATCCCATCTCCCCCGATTTGGAATATGCAACCACAGAACAATGACCCAGATAAAAATCATCCAGATATCCCATAGTAGCCCCTTTTTGTGGTATCGGTCAAGGATAAGTTGCAGAAATACCTACAGTGTAATAAAAAGGAGCTGAGGTTATAACGCTTCAGCTCCTTTCTCAACCTCTCTATTTCACCTTTACAGGTTTGTGTATTCCCATTTCAGGTATTTGGTGAGGGCTTCTTCGATAATCTCCGAAACATCCCCTCTCACCATGGCGACATGGTGCTCGAAGCCTTCGCTGCAGATATGATTCATGACGTTATCGATGTCGGGGATATGACAGACAGCGATTCCGCCATCCATATCATAGGGTTCATCCACAAAGGCTCCGCTTCCGCCGTAGGCTTTTATGATTCCCTTGTTATCATCGGTAGAAACCCGGAAATAGGTCATTTCGCCTGCGGCGACCTTTCCTTTCACGGCTCCGAAGCAGCTCTCTTTTCCGAGGGTGGTTCCAAGTACATCGAGTTCTCCCAAGGTGAGGTCGCTACCCATGAAGCTCTTAGGATAGTTGCTGCAGTGGGTACAGACGCAGAGGCTCTTCTCGTAGTCGAAGTTATTGTTCCAGTCGAGGAAACCGGGGGCTTCTTCAGCTGCAAGGCGGAGAATATACATGGAGAGAGCACCGGCTACATCCATCTCACAGGCCGACGGATATCCTTTCTCTCCCATCATACTCATGGTGAGGCAGGTGGCACAGCCGTAATTCTTCTCGATACTGTCCCAGCACTGGACGGCAGTGGCATCAAGCTCGTTCTCTTCAACGAACTGTTCGATGGCGAGGGAGAGGCGTGCCTGTTTGGAGACATTCGTCCCTTTTACATGAGACTCCACATTCCCGTATTCCCGTATATCCTGTACCTTGCCGGTGACCGTTTCATCGCTGTCTTCATGGGAATTGGCGGCTACGATAATCTCTGAAAGGTCGACAGGAACGACGGTAACTCCGGCTCTCTGGAGCAGTTTCTCACTGAAGCGGACCGTCTGGAATGCGGCAGGGCGTGCGCCTACTGCCCCGATGCGTGCTTTCTTCACTCCGGATACGACCCGGCAGACGGAGGCGAAACGTGCGAGGTCTTTCTCAAACTCCTCAGAGAGGACGTCACAGGTATGGTGAGTGGTGTTCGTGAAGGGAATGCCGTACTGATAGAGGTTGTTGCAGACGGAGATCTTTCCGCAGAAGGCATCTCGTCTCTGATAGACATTCACCTTGTCATTCTCGTCATTTGCGGCATGAATGAGGACAGGAACGTCGAGCTTTGCCATCTTCAGGGTATTGATGACACCGATCTCATCACCGAAGTTCGGCAGTGAAACGATCACGCCGTCAATTCTTTCCCGTTCTGATTTGAACAGTTCTGCACAGGCCTTGGCATCCTCATAGCCTTCGATAACTCCCGTTTCTGTCTTATCGGTATCGAGGATAACGTAATCGTATCCTTTCTTTTCGAGAAGTGAGATAAGGTCTTTTCTTCCTGACATCGCCAGTTCAGGATTGAAGAATCCTCTTGTTCCGACGATCACTGCAAAACATGTCTGTTTCTTTTCCATGGTATTGACTCCCGGTCTTTGTAGGGTTGTATGCTGTTCGTTCTGGAGGAAATTCCTACAGAGTATCAAGGGAATCGTAATATGAGGATTTTCATATGTCAACGAAATAGCTTTCTATTTTTTTTGAAAATATGCGTATATTATCACAATACTCTGTCTGATACCGACTTTAGCATGATTCAATGAGTAGTGTTTTTTATTCTGAATGTCCGGCGTTTCTATGCAGTCAGGCTATAATAACTTCTACACCGAGGTCGATGATCCGTTCCCTGAATTCGTTCGGGAGGCCTTCATCGGTGATGAGATAGTCCACTTGGGAAAGGCTGCCGAGAGAAGCTATACTCGCTTTTCCAAATTTACTTGAGTCAACGAGAAGATAGGTCTCGTTAGCTGAGCGGATCATTGCCTGTTTCACTTCAAGGTCATTGAAGGATGGGTAGGTGAGGTCTAAGGTGTTCGCTACTCCGCCTGTAGCAAGGAAGAGTTTGTCGACGAAGGCGCTTTCGAAGAAGGCTGCCGCCTTCGTTCCGGTAAGGGAGAGTGTCGGTGGTTTGAATTCACCTCCGGTGACCATGAGTTCAAATCCGGGGTTAGAGCCTACTAGGAGGGCGATATTGAGTGCGTTGGTGAAAATTGTAAGAGAGTGTTTCTGTTTGACCATAGCTGCAAGTTCGGTGATTGTTGAGCCTGAGTCGAGAATGATCGATTCCCCATCGTTTATATACTCGAGAGCTTTCGCCGCAATCTTCTTTTTCTCATTCACATGATCGGTATGCTGCAGAGACAGGGTGCTGACCTGCTGAGACATGGTTTTGAGATAGGCCCCGCCATGTTCTCTGACGATGTGTCCGTCAGCTTCAAGCTTTTCGAGGTCCTGTCTGATCGTCGGTTCCGTGACGGAGAACATCTCACTGAGAGTCCTCACGCGTGCGCTTCCGTCTTCCTGGATGAATTCCAGAATCTTCATTCTTCGTTCTGTTGCTAGCATTGTTTTTATTTCTCTTTATTTTCTTTCTTGTTCCTCATACTAGACCCGTTTTTTTGTTTTGAAAAGGGAAAGTCTGAAAAATATTGGTTTCTTCCGTTGCCTACGCCTGTTTGAAGCCCGTACGGGCTGTATAATGGGATTTTCTCATCTGTTTCTGATTTTTCTCAAAAAGCGGAATAAGGGGGAGAGAGGGAAAATTCGAGGCTCGGAGGTTGATGGAGACGGGAAATAGATATCGCTCAATTTCTCCCCTTCGTTCTAGAGTGCTCCTTCTATTTCAAGAAGGTGTCGTTTCATGTCGAGTCCCCCGGCAAAGCCGGTAAGAGACTTGTCACTCCCGATGATTCTATGGCAGGGGACGATGATGAGGTGAGGATTGTTGTGGACAGCCTGGCCTACGGCCCGGAATCCTTTCGGGGATCCGACTCTCTCGGCGATCTCCTTATAGGAGGCGGTAGAGCCGAAAGGAATTTCGATGAGAGCATGATATACTCTGCGCTGGAATGGAGTCCCCCGTAAAGCGATCGGGGTTGTGAAGGAGGTGAGCGTTCCGCTGAAGTAGGCTTCCAGTTCCTCTTTCATCTTCCTGATGGCAGGAGTTTCTTTCTTCGGTACGGGAGGAGCGGGGCTTCCATCGGACCGATCTCCCCATACATCGGTGATGAATCCGTCTGATTCCATGATCGTGATAAAGAAATCATCTATGTGATAGCGGTAGTAGCTTTTCATACAGATCAGTATAACACGAAAAAAGAGCACTCCGCGTGCTCTTTTTTCATCATTCAATTTCGTGTGTGAGTGATTATCTCTTGAGAGCTGAATCGATCGCTGCTCTGTCGAAACCGACGATAACCTTTCCGTTGACGTCGATGACGGGTACTCCCATCTGGCCTGATTTTCTGACCATCTCCTGAGCCTTCTCCGAATTCACTGCCACATTGTATTCTGTGAAAGGGATGTTGTTATTCTGGAAATAACTCTTTGCCATCTTACAGAACCCGCAAGTCGGTGTACTATACATAATTACAGCCATATGCTGCCTCCTCTATGATCTATTTTTTTTACTTACTCTGTTGTACACCGATAACATAACAGCATAGAGGTCAGTGGTCAACGAAAGTCTTGGTGACTTCATCACGGTGATAACCTCACGTTCGTGTTTTCCTGCCATGCTTCTTGCAAGGGATAGCGAAGCGCTATATGCTAAGTCTGTAGCGGAGGGGTTAGGATGATTCTTACAATCGATATCGGTACCACGAGCTGTAAGGCGGCGATCTATTCGAGAGACGGCCTCTGTACGCATCATGACAGGATACTCTTCGATTCCCACGCCTTCACTCCAGATTCCCAGAGAGTGGATACCTCGGCGATCAGCATAGCGTTGACAACCCTGATGGGACATATCGCATCACCTCAGATGATTGAGACGATCATCGTGACAGGAAGCGGCCCCTCTCTTGTCCCCGTTACCTCAGAACCCCGCCTGATAGATGGCATCCTCAGTTCCGAGAGCGGTTTGACGAGGCTCTATCTTGACCGTAATGCGATTCAGGAAGCACAGGAGATCTCGAGCGTGTCAGGGTTTTTCGTTGATGCGAGTTTCTTCCTTCCGAAAGCACTCTATATTGCACGTCAGGAGAGAGAACTGTACGACAGGACTCAGGTCTTTCTTAGTACCTATGATTATATCAACTACCTGCTGACAGGAGAGACTAAGGCGATCAAGCATTCCCCGGACTCCGGAAGATGGTATTATGATGCTACCCTCCTTTCCGCTCTTTCCCTTGACGAACGAAAGTTCGCTCCACTGATCCTTCCGGGAGAGGTTGTGGGCACAGCATCGCCCCTTGCTCAGAAGACCTTCTCCCTCAGTCCTGATACCCGCGTCATCGCAGGCGGCCCCGATTTCATCATCTCCATTCTTGGAAGCGGAGCGGTCACTCCATCTCTCGTCTGTGACCGGAGCGGAACAAGCGAGGGGATCAACGTCTGCTCAGAGAAGCCTCTTGAGGACAACAGGCTGATGTCATTCCTCCATCCTGTCGAACCCCTGTACAATATCAGCGGTATCATCAATACCTCAGGGAAAGCCGTGTCGTGGGTCAGGGAACTGCTCAGTCTCACTGACTATACCTACCACGAACTCTATGAACAGATACGGAACCTTCCCCCGGAGACCTCACGCCCGGTCTTCCTTCCCTATCTTGCGGGAGAGAGAGCTCCCCTGTGGGATCCCTCCGCAAGAGGAGTCTTCAGCGGGCTCACTCTCTCTGCCACCCCGATGACGATGGTGAGGAGTGTTGTCGAGGGAACCCTCTTCGCAGTCCGTGATGTGATCGAGGTGATAGAATCGTGTGACATTCCGGTCGGATCCCTCAGAGCCATCGGAGGCGGGAGCGAGTACGGAATCCTTCAGCAGATGAAAGCCGATATCACAGGAAGGGCGGTCGGCGTTCCCGCGAACGAGGATGCTGAGATGTCCGGAGCGATGATTCTTGCTCAGGTGGCTGACGGGTATTACACCTCCCGAGCGGAAGCCTCGCTCGATCTGGTCTCCTTTTCCGCCTGGTATGAGCCCGATCTTTCCATGAAACCGATGTACGATGAACTGTTCGCTCATTACCGGGAAATCTATGCGTCATTACAGGGGAAGTGGGTGCTATAAATGGTAACTCTCTGGAGTCTTTTTTTCAGGTGTGATACAGTCTAACGCACATTGGAAATGAAATTTCAAGGAGGATGTAATGAACAGACTCATACGTAATACCCTTATCATCACAATTCTTGCCGCCCTTGCTTTTCCCCTGAGCGCAGGCGGAACGGCTGAGGCAGCTGGAGATAACACGCTCTCTATACTTGTCTATATCACCGGAGTCACCGACGGATCACCACCGTATGAGACGATGGTTGAAGGTGCCGAGGAGTTCGCAGCAGCACATGAGGAAGTTACCCTCAAGGTCTACGAGGCAGGCTTCAACCAGGCCCAGTGGGAAGAGCAGCTGACCTCCCTCGTCGCCACCGGCGAGTACGATCTTGTGATCGGGACGAATCCTTCCTTTCCTGAGATCTGTGAGAGGGTGGGAAAGAAATTCCCGTCCCAGAAATTCATCATCACCGATGCCTACTGGGAAGGAAACGACCAGATCAGAACCTACCTGTTCAACCAGTATGAACAATCCCTCTTCCTCGGGTACCTTGCGGGTCTTGTGACTACCAGTGATATGAGCGGAGCCAATGAGGATCTGAAGATAGGATTTATTACGGCTCAGGAATTCCCCCTCCTGAACAAGCACATGGTTCCGGGATTCCTGAGCGGAGCTCAGATGGTCAATCCCGATATTACCCTCGATTACCGGGTGATAGGGAACTGGTATGACGCAAACAAGACTGCTGAACTTGCTCAGAGTATGATAAGCAACGGTGTCGATGTCTTTGCCGTCATCGCTGGCGGTGCCGCGCAGGGGCTGTTCAAGGTCGCAAGCGAGAAGGGTGTGTACGTCGTGCACCATAACACAAACGAGTACGATATGATTCCTCCCTACGTGGTCGGAAGCGGCTCAATGGAGCAGAAGAAGATCACCCTTGAGGCTCTTGAGGAAGCCCTTGCAGGGAAAGTCGAATGGGGAAAGGCCTCTGTCGTCGGCCTGAAAGAGGGGTATATCAGATTCATTGATGAGGATCCTCTCTATACTGAGGCTGTTCCCTCTGCAATCAGAGAGGAATTCGCGCAGTTCATGCAGGAGCTGGAAGCAGGGGATATTCCCTATACGCTCCCTGAGCTCTAAGGAAGGGATTGACTGATGGGAGAGGGCTCTGCGGCAGCTGTCAGGATGGAATCCATCGTGAAAGTCTATCCCGAAACGCTCAATAAGGCGAATGACGGGGTAGACCTGACGCTCCTGAACGGAGAGATCCTTTCTCTTGCCGGAGAGAATGGAGCCGGCAAGAGTACTCTCATGAAAATTCTCTACGGCCTCACTCATGCGGATGGGGGAACAATTTCCGTTCACGGTGAGTTGTTCCATCACCCATCCCCTATAGAAGCAGGAAAAAGAGGCATAGGCATGGTTCACCAGCACTTCATGCTGGTGGAGGAATTCTCTGTCACAGAGAATGTGATGCTCGGAGAGGAGCCCCGGACGGCTCTCGGACTGCTCGACCGGAAAAAGAGCAGGGAGCGCGTTTCCGCGCTCATAGAAGAGAACCACTTCTCCCTCTCTCCCGATGCGCTTGTCTCCTCTCTCAGTGTCGGCCAGAAGCAGCAGGTCGAGATCCTGAAGATGCTGATGAGAGATGTAGATATCTTGATCCTGGATGAACCTACCTCGGTGCTTACCCAACTTGAGATCGACTCCCTCTTCAGAACCCTCAGGAAACTCCAGCAGAGCGGCGTTTCGATAATTCTCATTACCCATAAACTTCATGAAATCAAGGATATCTCGAACAGGGTTGCTGTCATGCGTGAAGGGAGAATGGTCGGGGTGTGGGAGACTGCTGCACTCTCAGAGGAAGATATCGCCCGGGCTATGATGGGCGACACGGTAAGAGATAGTGTCCAGAAGGAAGAGAGAAAAGGAGAGGGAGCACCTGTCCTGAGGTTCTCTCATGTGTCCCTTCTCCGTCACAACCAGGATCATCCCCTCCTTGATGATATCAGTTTCTCCCTGAGTCGCGGTGAGATTCTCGGCTGTGCGGCGATCAGCGGAAACGGTCTGGGACAGATAGAGTCGGTACTTCTGGGAAACCTTCCGGTAAGTGAAGGGGAGGTTCTCTACGGCGATCAGGTACTGACCAGTGCTCATCACACCGCGACGACCCGGACCCTGGGAATTCCTTTCGTTCCGAGCGACCGCCTTTACACAGGGTGCTCACTCGCCTCAAGTGTCTCTGACAATGTCATCGCGACTTCGCGTAAGAAATTCTTCTCGTTCTTCTCTCCGAAGAGGAAGGAGGCAGAGGACTATACCGCATCGCTTATTGAAGAGTATCAGGTGGCGGCCGTTCCTTCATCCCCGATAGGGACATTAAGCGGAGGGAATATCCAGAAGATGATACTTGCACGGGAGATAGACAGGATCGAGGATCTTCTCATCTGCTGTGAACCTACCTGGGGCCTGGATCTCAATTCTGCACGCTTCATCCATCGACAGATTGTCGATCTGAGAAATAAAGGGATCGGGATTCTCCTCATCTCAAGTAATATCGACGAGATCCTTGCTCTTTCAGACCGGCTTCTCATCTTCAGCCGGGGAGGTATCTGTGCTGAGTTCTCAGGAGAACAGATGAACTCACTCACCAAGGATATGCTCTCTCCCTATCTTCTGGGAAAGAAGAAGATGGAGGCGACAGGATGAGAAAGATAGAGCGCTTTTCAGCCTTCGAATACTTTATCCGCTCCCTCTTCGGCATTCTCGCCATTGTAGCGGCATCCCTCCTCGTTCTCATCGCTGCGGTCTTTCTTCTAAGTCAGGAACCGGTCAAAGCAATTACGAGTTTTTTCACCGGACCGTTCAATTCACTCTATGCCCTTGGTAATATGCTCGATCACGCGGTCCCGCTCGCTATCGGAGCCGTGGGAGTTTCTCTCGCCATGAGGTCGGGGAATATGAATATCGGGGGGGAAGGGCAGGTCTATGCCGGAGCAATCGTTACGACGATCATTGCCGTCGCCCTGCCGGGCTGGGGTCTCGCAGGAGCTCTTATCGCCGTTCTTGCCTCCATGGCTATAACCGGAGCCGTGGCGGGGCTCAGCGGCTATCTGAGAGCACGATGGAATGCCAGTGACCTGATCACGACCTTCCTCCTGTCGAATATCATCATACTGATCGTAGACTACCTGGTCGCATATCCCTTCGTGGATCCTGAAACCAATCTGATCAGCACCCGGTTCATTGATGAATCGTACTTCTTCTCCTACATTCTCAGTCCGTCTCAGCTCAACTCTTCGATGTTTATAGCTCTCGGGGGTGTCGTGCTTGCTCACCTCTTCCTCTACCGGAGCCGGAGAGGCTTCGAGCTCAGGATGTTCGGCGACAATGAGGAGTTCGCCCGCTACGCGGGGGTGGGAGGAACGTACTACAGGATCATGCCGATGAGTCTGAGCGGTGCACTCTACGGTCTCGCAGGGTCTCTGTCGATTCTCGGTACCTACCACGCAACGATCAAGGGCTTCTCCGCAGGACTGGGCTGGAATGCACTCCTTGTTGCACTCATCGCGAGGTTCAAGCCTGCGGCGATCATACCTGCAGCGCTCTTTTTCGCTTTCATAGATGCAGGGGCCAGGAGCGCCATGTTCTACTCCGATGTCACCTATGAGATCTCGTATGTGGTACAGGCTGTCATCTTCTTCCTTATCTCATCAACAGTTCTCCAGCGCCTGGCACTGGGAAGGAGACGTGTATGATGCATACGCTAAGCACTCTCACTATCAGCGCAGTCACCATCATGGCTCCTCTTCTTCTGGCAGCAACCGGGGGTCTGTTCACCGAACTCTCGGGGATGCTCAACATTGCGCTGGAGGGCCTGATGCTCGTGGGAGCCTTTGCCTCCATCGCGGGCGTCTACCTGACTGACTCTCTTGCAATGGGTCTTCTCATCGGGATGCTGAGTGCGGTCGCACTCGCTTCACTCCTTGCAGGTATCACACTGTATTTGAAAGCAAATGTCTTCATCACCTCGCTCGCCGCAAACCTCTTCGCTTCAGGAGTGACGGTGATTCTCTCCTTCCATCTGTTCGGGAACCGGGGTGTGATCACCTTCGATTCTCTGAAGGAACTTCCCATCCTCTTCTCTTCGGCTGCCGATACACTTCCCCTGCTCGCGGGGTACCATCTGCTCACCTATCTTTCGCTTGTCATGCTTGCCCTTGCGTGGGTTCTGCTGTACAGGACCCCCTTCGGGATGAGACTCAGAGGGGTTGGGTTCCATGAGAAGGCACTGCTCTCTCTCGGATTATCGGTCAAGCGCTACCGGTTTACGGCGTTCGTTCTATCAGGGATCTACTGCGGTCTCGCAGGTGCCGCGCTCTCGCTCAATCTCGGCTCTTTCGTCCCGAATATCACGGCAGGGAGGGGATGGATCGCACTGGTGGCAATCTTTCTCGGACAGAAACGACCTGCAGGTATCCTTGCGGCTTCTTTCATCTTCGCCTCCTCCGAGGCGTTCTCGAATTATGCCCAGGGGGCATGGAATATCCCGTCCGACTTCCTTCTCGCTATCCCCTATGCAATCTCCCTGATTGCCATCATCCTGTACTCCATCTTCGAGACGAGAAGGAAACGCGTCGAATACAGGAAGGGAAGATAGGGATATCCTACTTTCTCCAGAAGGTTGTACACTCTTTCTTCTCTTCGATATTGAAGGTGATCATCCTCTCAAGAAGTCCGTAGTCGACTTCCTGATCATTCGTGATCTTCCAGAGCATCTTTCCGTGAGTATATCCTGCTGCGAGGATCTGGTCCTTGAATTCTTCAAGACCGGCGAACTCGTTGGCTATCGAGATGTGATTCTTTGCGGTTGAGAAACCTACAATGAAGGTCCCGTGGTCGGTGAACATCGGCTGGTTCCATGCCAGGCGGGGTGTCAGCTGAGGGAAGGTCTCTTTAATCCAGGTGAATATGTTCTCCAGACGTGCTCTCTGATCTTTGTTCGTGATGGCATTCAGGTAGTCGGTAAACTCTTTCATGTAAACACTCCTTATTAGGTAGTATTAATATACGTCAGAGAGACAAGCTCGGCAAGAAGATCTTTTTCTCAAAGGGGGATATCTCCTCCTGATATCGTTCCGGGTTTCAGGTTGAGGGCATTGGCTTTCCCGCAGGCGATACCGATTTCAACTGATCTTCTCAAGGGATAGTCTTTGTGGATGCCGTACGCCAGACCGGCAGTGAACGAGTCTCCGCAGCCGATGGTATTCACCGGCTGTACGGCAGAGACGGGAGTCTCGATAACTTCTCCCTGTTCGAGAGAGAAGACAGCTTTCGCCCCCTGAGTCAGTACCGTGGAGACGGAGAATTCCCTTTCCAGCTCGATCATCTTCTCCTTCGCGGCGAGGAGGATCTCCTCGTCGGTTTCATGTTCCTTGAAGATGTACTCGGGGAAGAGGGTTTCACTGAACTCTTTCAGGTTCGGCTTGATGATCGTCGGCCGGTAGGGAAGGGAGTTCAGGAGGTCGGCACCTTTTACATCGAGGATGACGTTCTTTCCTCTCTCAGAGGATTCTTTCACCATCCACGGGATGATATCTTCAGAGTACCCTGCGGCTTTTGTCCCGCTGATCGTTATGGTGTCGACACTTTCAAGGGAATCGAGGAAGAGTTGACGCACCTGTTCATCTGTGGTTTCTCCTACAGGTACAGCTTCCTCAACGATCTCGGTCACCGTGTGTTTCTCCGAGTTGATCAGGGTGTAGCAGAGCCTGATATCACTGCCGGAATCTGCAACATGCACTTCAACCCCTTCGCTCTCGAGCATTGAGAGAAATGTCGGGCGGTAGATGCCTCCCGCATGAGAGATGTGGATAGTCCGTACTCCGAGCTCCGTGAGGACTCGAGCGGTATTCGCACCCTTTCCTGCTACACTGAACAGATAGGTATCGCTTCGGTTCACCTCGTTTTCCCACAGGTGTTTCAGCACGATGGTCTTCTGCATGACGGGGTTCAGTCCGATAGCGAGTACGCCCTTTTCTCTCATAATAATCCTCCGGGACTCAAGATAGGGAAATAGTGCCCTGTGAGGGAGAATGAGTCAACAGGGAAACGTCCTTCCCTCTGGTTTCCCAAAGTGAATTCTGGTACTCTTTGCAGATCCCGGCTCCCCTTGAGCACTGCTCCTGTGAGACGGGATAGACTGCTGTGGAGGGTGGGATGTGAATCTGGTACTGTATAGTGTGACTGCACTGCTGCTTATTTTTTCTTTTGTAAGGGATAGGAAGAAGACAAAAACGGCGCTGAAGAAGGCCTGGAAATCCTTCGAGAATATCCTTCCGCAGATTCTGGTCGTCCTTATCCTGGTGGGAGTGCTCCTTACACTCCTCAACACCGAGACGATCATCCGGATCATCGGTCATGAATCAGGCTGGATCGGTGTTGTGATTGCAGCCGTGGTAGGGGCTGTTACTCTTATCCCGGGCTTCGTCGCTTTCCCGACAGCCTCGATGCTCCTCGACGGAGGAGCCGGGTATATGCAGATAGCAGCCTTCGTCTCAACCCTGATGATGGTCGGAATCGTCACCCTGCCGGTGGAGACCGTCTACTTCAGCAGACGTCTCGCCCTCTACCGCAATGCTCTTGCTTTCATCTTTTCCTTTCTCGTTGCAGCGCTGATCGGCTATGTGGAGGCTCTCGTATGAAAGCATTGGCAAAGAAGTACCGGACATTGTTCATCGTCTTTCTCCTTTTGGGTATCACAGCCTACTTCAACCTGAGTTTCGGGAAGTCTGTGGTTCAGATCACGGCCGTTCAGCTGAAGGAACTGCTTCTCGTCGTTCCTCCGGTGTTCATCCTTCTCGGGCTCCTGGATGTCTGGGTTCCCAAGGAGACGATGGTCCGGTTCATGGGAGCAGGTTCAGGTGTGAAAGGTGTTCTTCTCGCCTTTCTCATAGGCTCTGCAGCGGCAGGACCCCTGTACGGGGCCTTTCCCGTAGCCTCGGTCTTTATGAAGAAGGGAGTGACCTTCAGGAATGTCCTCATCTTCATCGGCGCCTGGTCGACGACGAAGATTCCGATGTTCCTCTTCGAACTTACTTCTCTCGGTGCGCGCTTCGCACTCACCCGTCTTTTGATCGATATACCGGGAATCATACTCATTGCATCGATTCTTTCCCGCCTTATCTCATCTGAAGAGATAGAGATGATGTACCGGAAAGCTGAAGAGAGGCAGTAGCTCACGGGGGATGGAATCCACTTCAGGGAAGGAGGGAGGGGCGGTCATAGGGAATCATGTATCGAAATATTCTCTTTATTGCATAAAAATAGAATTTACATACATTTTATACTCTTATTCTGGGGATTTCTCTTCACAGAGCTTGAAATTATGTATATAGTGCATGGACACGCAGACAGAAATGTCTGTGTGCCGACCGGCCGAGAGGGGAGGAAGAAGTATGTACCGTAAAGAGATAAAAGTAACTGATGCAACGATCCGCGATGGCGGACTGATCAATAAGTGGCAGTTTTCCCATGATCTTGTGAGAAAGGTCTTTCTTGCTGTGAATCAGGCTGGAGCAGATTATATGGAGATCGGCTACCGTGCCTCGAGGAAGATGTTCGACCCCAAGGTATTCGGTCCCTGGAGATTCACGACAGATGAGGATGTGAACAGAATCATTCAGGATACACCTCTCAATATGAAGCTCGGTGTCATGGTCGATATCGGAAGATTTGAGTGGGACGATATCGCTCCCTGCGATGAGAGTCCTCTCGATTCGATCCGTGTCGCCACCTATCTGCATGATGTCGACAAGGCGATCGCACTTGCGAATCATATTCATGAGAAGGGGTATGAATCCTTCATCAATATCATGGCCATCTCCTCTGTCAATGATTTCGATCTCATCGAAGGGCTCAAGCAGATTGAAGCGGAAACGAATGTTACGGCAGTGAATATCGTGGACAGCTACGGAGCTCTCTGGTCGGAGAGTGTTCATCACCTCGTTGATATCTTCCAGAAGAATCTGAGTGAGAAATCGATCGGCTTCCATGCGCACAACAATCAGCAGCTCGGGTTTGCTAACACCATCGAAGCGATCAGAAAGGGTGCAAATTATCTTGATGCGACAATCTCCGGTATCGGTAGAGGTGCCGGGAACTGTCCTCTCGAACTCCTCCTCAGCTTCCTGAAGAACCCGAAATACTCACTTGAACCTATTCTCGAGATCCTTGAGACTGAATTTCTCGACCTGAGAGAGCAGATTGAATGGGGGTACCTGATTCCCTACATGATCACCGGAATTCTCAACGAACATCCCCGGCCTGCAATCGCTCTGAGGCAGGACAAGACCAACCGTGACAGGTACGCTGAATTCTACCGGAGCATGACCACTCCCGAACCCCTGGACGACTGATTCTCCCGATACAGAAACAGGACCCTGCAGTTTCCTGCAGAGTCCTGTAGTACCCCAAGTGCGATTCGAACGCGCGACCCCTTCCTTAGGAGGGAAGTGCTCTATCCAGCTGAGCTATTGGGGCATCGCCGTGTCGCTCTGCTGCACCGGTGTTTCCCGTGCACCATGAATGACGTGGTGATAGTAGACTAAATTCTGTGCAAAGTAAAGAGACCCCCTGTAATTCCCTGCGGATGCGGGAACTTTTCCACAGAGCTTACGGTTAGGTAAGATAGCCCCGTGGAATGTACGTATATGTAATATATCCGCGTGTATGCAGGTCTCTTCGACCTTGCCGCGCATTCTGATAATTCTTTATAATATAAGTCTATAAATATTTTTCTCCGTTCATGGCATGAGATATGCTTATCCATTGTTGAAGTGCATCCTCAGCACCCGATGAGTTACCTCCGGAATTTT
Organism: Sphaerochaetaceae bacterium; assembly: GCA_963676605.2. Lineage (GTDB taxonomy): Bacteria > Spirochaetota > Spirochaetia > Sphaerochaetales > Sphaerochaetaceae > SABI01. The sequence goes on from CAXXSP010000045.1 coordinate 49,714, forward strand.
TTGTGTTGAGGAAGACCTTCGTCACTTCTGAATCGGAATAAGGAGAGATCAGGTATGAAGAGACTGAAAATCAGATACGGAGAGATCCAGGGCTATGAAAATCTTGAAACCCACCCTTCAGGACATCCTGCCTCTTTGATCTTCACCGAACGCTTTGAAATCGACACTCCGGTCGGTCGGATTATTCCTCAGTACTCTATTGAGGATCATGGCCGGAAGGTGTTGAAACCTGCCTGTTTTTATGAAAACGGAATTCTGAGGAAGACGCCGGTTCAGGATGAAGCATACATTGAAACTCCCTACGGTACCGTTTCAGCGGAGATGGTACTTTTCTACGATGATGAATCCCTGAAGAAAATATTTCCTCTCAATGGAAAACTCAGCGGCTACTGGGGGGAGAAGGATGAATATGCTCTCTGCGAGGAGTTCTCGCTGGCTTTGCCTTCGGGACCTGTGAACGCGAAGGTCATCAGTCTCACCTTCTACAGGAGCCAGAGGATACGGAGTCTCACTCTGTGGCCGGGAGAACGTATTGAAGCTCTGACTCCTGCCGGCACCATTCCCGTACGGGTTGGGCTCTCCTTCTATGAGAACGGGGCTGTGAAATCGGCAGAGCCGGCCGAACCCTGTGACATTCATACGCCTATCGGCACGATAGCGGCATATGACAATGATCCTCTGGGCATCGTCGGAGATGTGAATTCTCTAAAATTCGACAGCAGCGGAGCTCTAGCCGGTCTGAGCACGGTCACTCATTCCATCCGTGTCACTGATCGCGCAGGAGAACAGAAGCTGTACACGCCGGGTGAGAAGAAGGGACTCTGCTCTGATCTCAGCACCGTGAGAGTTCCTCTGGTCATTGAATTCATGGACGGGAACGTACGCTTTCATAGAAAGCCGGAGATGGTTCATTCGATGAAAGAGTGTACCTTCGAATTGATGGAGTGGGAAAAAGGGGCTCTGAACCCGCTCTATGAGTGCGGCTGATACGCGGCATTGACACTCTTCAGTACCTCGTGAATACGCTTTCTCCATCCGTGTGTGCATGGATAAAGCTATTTTCATGTTTCTGGTAGAAATCTTTGTTTCAGTGGTTTACAATAAGGTGTATCTGATACGAGCTAAGAAACTGGAGGTGGATGATGATTATTGAACGGCGGATGACGCGAAACCCTGTAACAGTTACTCCTGATATGAGTGTCGCTGAAGCGAATGCGATCATGAAACGCGAGAAGGTGCATCGCCTTCCTGTTCTCGATAAGGAGCACCGTCTCATCGGTATCATTTCAGAGAAAGACATCCTCTATGCATCCCCCTCTCCTGTAAGTACCCTCAGTATCCACGAGATGGCCTACCTGCTTAGTCAGCTGACAGTGAAGAAGCTGATGACCCATGATGTCATCTCCATCACCAAGGATACAACGGTAGAAGAAGCCGCGCGCCTCATGGTTGATCAGGATCTCTCCGCGCTTCCTGTCGTCGAAGATGGATACCTCGTCGGTATCGTCAGCAAGACAGACCTCTTCAAGGTTCTCCTTGAACTATTCGGTGCACGTCATTATGGAATCAGAATGAGTTTCCTCGTGGAAGACAAGCCGGGAGCCATCGCAGAGATCAGCAATGTCCTTGCCACCAACGGTGTCGATATCATAGCTTTCGGGACCTTCATGGGAACCGACAGTTCCAATGCAGTATGTACCATCAAGATGCAGGGTATCTCACCTGAGAAGGCTGTTGAGATCATCAAACCTCATGTCCAGGAGGTCCTCGACATCCGCGAGGTGTAGATGGATTTCAAGGATATACTCGATCAGTGGGAACAGAGTCCCCAGGGAAGAAAAGCGGCTGAAAAAAGCCGTTTTTCTTCGTCTCAGAGGGACAGCTATCCCGATTCACAGAACGCAGGGAACGGCTATAGGACCGGAAAAGCCTCTCTGGGAGCCCTGAAGAGGAAAGAGGATGATGACTCTCTGGATCTTCATGGCTTCACCCGGGAGGAGTCTCTCACGCGCCTGCGCGATTTCCTTGCCATCTCTGTCAGTTCAGGGTATAAGAAAGTCTCAGTCATTCACGGACGTGGTCTCCACAGCGAGGGAGGCCGGGGTGTATTGAAACAGGTAGTGAGGAGAGAGTTGAAATCTTCAAGATTTGTACGTTGGTACGGAGATGCACCGCCTGAACAGGGTGGAAGCGGTGCGACTATCGTTATTCTTCAGCGAGGATAGTTTCTAGCGTTCTCTGTAGATGATGCGACCCCGAGTGAGATCGTAGGGGGAGAGAGCTACTCTGACTGTATCGCCGGGGACGATTCTGATATAGTGCTTGCGCATCTTGCCCGACAGGTGTGCGAGTATGACGTGTCCATTGTTCAGTTCCACACGGAACATCGTGTTCGGAAGGGCTTCCTTGACGAGACCTTCTACTTCAATTGCTTCTTCTTTAGCCACATATCCTCCAATAGTGTATACTTTGATTGTGAAAAGACTTGTGAATTGTAGGCAATGGAAGGGCCTTTGTCAACTCTCATTGCGTGTATAACACGTATATGACCTGTTGTACGCTCTTGAACCGACCGGCTGTGCTCACCCGAGAGAAACATCCAGCAGCATCATGACAGCGAAGCCGATCATAGCCCCCCAGGTCGCATAGTGCGAGTGGGCGCTTGCATGGGACTCGGGAACCAGTTCCTCCACGACCACGTAGATCATCGCTCCGGCTGCGAAAGCAAGTGCATAGGGAAGAATCGGCCGTGCATAGATGACGGCAACGGCACCGAGCACTCCTGAAATCGGTTCGACCATACCGGAGATCTGCCCATACCAGAATGCCTTTCTGCGGCTCAGGTTCTCCTTTCTCAGAGGTACGGCGACTGAGGCTCCCTCAGGGAAGTTCTGAAGTCCGATACCGATAGCGAGGGCAACGGCTCCTGCCACGGTCGCTGCAGGGTAGCCCGCTGCCGCGGCACCGAAAGCGACACCTACCGCCAGTCCCTCGGGAACGTTATGAATCGTGATAGCGAGGACCAGGAGGATGCTCCTCTGCCAGGAGGTCTTGATCCCTTCCGCCTCATTCGTTGAGAATCCGGGGTGGAGGTGAGGAAGGAGCTTATCGACGAGAAAGAGGAACAGCCCGCCGAGCAGGAATCCGGTGACGGCAGGGACCCATGGGATACCGCCGAGTTCCTCAGCCATGCTGATGGAGGGAGCGAGGAGTGACCAGAAGCTTGCCGCGATCATGACTCCGGCGGCGAAGCCCATCATGAGGTCTAGCGGTTTCCTATACATTTTCTTGAAGAAGAACACCGTAGAGGGCCCCCAGCGCAGTGACAAACCAGGTGAACATCGTTCCCATCAGAGCCTGAACGACAGGAGGGAATTGAGAAATCCAATCAACCATAACCTATACTCCTCTTGTGGTGGATTATACTCGGAAAATACAATCACCTACAAGACGGAAAGCAAACAGAAAGGAGGCGAGGTTTTCGCCCTAAAACAGGGAAGAGAGAACTCCCTCTTTCTTGACATCACCTCCCTCTCTCGGCACAATGGGGACAACCTCTCAAATCAGGAGTCTCAAAGATGAAAACCCCTTCCGTTCTGAAACAGTATCTGGCGAAAACGACAGCTGATAACGTCGATACCGCACTGGTATCGTACCTCGCTTCGCTTGACCTGGTCGCATCGACTTCCCCCCTTGTAGCATCCTCCATCGTGAAAGAGCTGGAAGACCAGAGAAGTCACCTGAAACTCATTGCCAGTGAGAACTTCTCCTCGATCGCCTCCCAGGTGGCGATGGGAAATCTTCTTACCGACAAGTACTCAGAAGGCTTCGCCTATCATAGATTCTATGCCGGCTGTGACAATGTCGACAGAATCGAGAAACATGCCAACGAACAAGCCTGCGAACTCTTCGGTGCAGAGCATGCCTACGTTCAGCCCCACAGCGGAGCGGATGCAAACCTGATCGCCTACTGGGCGATCCTGAACCACAAGGTTCAGGTCCCCACCCTTGAAGAGATGGGCGTGACGAACCCGAGCGCTCTCTCGAGAGAAGACTGGAACGTGATTCGTGAGAAGATCGGCAACCAGCGTCTTCTTGGCCTTGATTACTATTCAGGCGGACATCTGACCCATGGATACCGTCAGAATGTCTCTGCTCAGATGTTCGATGCCTATACCTACACAGTCAGCAAAGAGACGGGACTCCTTGATTACGATGAGATCGAGAAGACAGCGGAGGAAGTGAAACCCCTCATCCTTCTCGCCGGCTACAGTGCCTATCCCCGTCTTATCAACTTCAAGAGAATGAAGGAGATTGCAGACAAGGTCGGAGCAGTCTTCATGGTAGATATGGCTCACTTCGCCGGCCTCGTTGCAGGTAAGGCGATGACAGGTGAGTATAACCCGGTCCAGTGGGCTGACGTTGTCACCACCACGACCCACAAGACACTCAGAGGTCCCAGAGGCGGTATGGTTCTCTGTAAGGAAGAGTTCGCTGAATCCACTCGACAAGGGCTGTCCTCTTCGTCATCGGCGGACCCTCCTCCCCCCCACGTGATGGCTGCCAAGGCGGTTGCATTCACCGAGGCTCTTGATGATTCCTTTAAGACCTATGCGGCGAAGATCGTAGAGAACGCGAAGTCCCTCGCAGGTCACTGTCAGGATCTGGGTATCACGATCGCTACAGGCGGGACCGACAACCACCTGATGCTCCTTGATGTACGGTCCCTTCGGGATCAACGGAAGACAGGGAGAGAGCGTGCTGAGAGAGTGCGGTGTCACATTGAACAGAAACTCGCTTCCGTTCGACGAGAACGGCCCCTGGTACACCAGCGGACTCAGAATCGGTACTCCTGCCGTTACAACCCTCGGTATGGGCGATGAACAGATGAAGGAGATCGCTTCGATCATCTACCTCGTTCTCAGCAATACCAAGCCGGGAACGATCACCAAGGGGGCGAAGGCCGGTCAGCCGAGCAGAGCGAAATACGAGATCCCTGAAGCTGTGATAGCTGAAGCCAGAGAGAGAGTGCAGAACCTTCTTGATCAGTTCGTCCTCTATCCTTCTCTTGACGCAGAACTACTCGCAGAGTATGTTCAGGAATAGAGTACAACATAAGAGAGGTGGAGTATGAGTACCATTCAGCCAGGACTGAAGTATTCGAAGGAGCATGAGTGGGTGAAGCTCGACGGTGAGCGCGCTGTCGTAGGTATCACAGATTATGCCCAGGATACGCTCGGAGAGATCGTTTTCGTGGAACTCCCGGAAACAGGGGAGGCGGTAGAAGCCGGAAGTGAAGTGGCTACCGTTGAGAGCGTGAAGGCGGCAAGAGCCATCTATAATCCGGTTGACGGCGTCATCGATGAAGTGAACGGGGATCTCGAAGATACCCCTGAAGCGATAAACGAGGACTGCTACGGAGCCTATATCTACATCCTCAGGGAGTTCAGTACAGACCAGGTCGATGCGCTGATGAGCGCTGAAGAGTACGGCGAGTACCTCGGTACCTTGGATTAAAACAATCGGGAGAGATTTCAATGCGATTTCTCTCCCGCTCTTTTTCTTCTTCCTTCCTACATTATTCTGAACAGAGGATATTTTTCTATCGGGAAATTCTCTCCGGCGAAGAAATGCCAGTTCTCAACACGATTGACATCCCATCTGCTCAGGTCATGAGAGAATCTGCCGG
>CAXXSP010000046.1:0-4698 GCA_963676605.2 Sphaerochaetaceae bacterium
CTCGTCACTCACCGCTTCAGTCTTGATGATGCTGATAAAGCCTACTCTCTCATGGCTTCAGGTAAATGCGGCAAGGTGGCTGTCTGCTTCGATGAGGAGCTCACATAGGAGAAAACCGTATCAGAGGCCGGACTCAGAGGATCACGGGTATCAAGGGTGAACTGAAAAGCACCTTCAGGGATATGCTGAAGGAACATCATGAGAATGGTGTTCAGTTCCTTTCGTATTGCATCCGACAGGCTCGATACTGCCAGGTCTATGCGCATCTGCATAGGCCGGGCAGGAGAGAGAACAGCACTTCCCTCAGCTTCCAGTATAGAAAAGGCGAGTGAGACGTCCTGTACTTCAACCGTATCTTCTGTGAATCTGAGAGAAAGTGAGAGACTCTCTCCCACAAAAGACTCTTCATCTGTCAGCCATGACGAAAGCGGAACCTTGACAGACAATTCTTCACGAACTGTTTCAGAGAGGAGGATCTTAGGCTTTTCAGCGTTCAGATAGAATTCCTGTGTAGCTTCCAGGAAAGCCTGAACAGAGGTCCAGAGAACCAAAGTCCCGGTACTCTCCATACACTTCAGCCCGCAACTCTTCCGCCAGGGACCTCGAGCAGATCCTCACCGGTGCCTTTCAACCCTTCCCGGACCTGCAGTATCACATGAGTGATCGTGCTGCCTTCAGGGTTTTCGAGCAGCAACCTGCCCGATGCTGCTACATCAAGGAGAGCGAGATGAAGGTTCAGGCCCTCCTGTGTCCACCGTCACATCTTCGGCATCTACGGTGATTGCTGACAGTTCCTTCGCACCTGTCAACCATATCGAAGACTTCTGCAGGTTCGACCAGAAGAGCCACGGAACCAGCATGAACGGCAACCTGTTCATCTCGTGAACTGCAGATTCTCAATCAGAACCTTTCCCTCGAACAGTGATATGTCCATCGACGTGAAAGAGAGCTCGTCAAATTCTTCGTTTACGAAAGTGGTCAGATATCTCTGACCATAAAAAAGTGCTGCAAAAAACAGGAGCACCAGGATACCCACTATACTCAGCAGAATGATAACAGGTCTCATCGGATGGTGTCTTTTCATGGGAACCTCCGTATCTGTTCAGTGTAGACCCATCTTCTCATATGTGCAATTCTCTTTTCTGAGCCGGTATATGAACCCCTGCGGATATGATATAATCGGGTGCATGAAAGCCATGATACATACAGAAGAAAACGCTTAGAGCAGGAACTGGCCGACCGGGCAGCAGGGGCCATGATGATTGCGGCACGTACCGCGCCGAAGGCGAAAGGGAAAAGGACAATCTTTCGATAATGCGTGTTGATATATGAGGGGAGGGTTCAGATCGCACAGCATATGAGAAAGATGGTCGAAGAGAAAAGGGCCGCCTCGTTCTTTCTCCGTGATGCGGCCAACCTGGAAGAGAGTGATGCTCTTGTCCTCATCGGGACACGGATCAAGCCGATGCGTCTGACCAGCTGCGGGCTCTGCGGTCTGGGAACCTGCGAGAACAAGGAACGCTACGAACATGGTCCCCTGTGCATTCAATACCGGGGATCTGGGGATCGCTACAGGCTCTGCCGCCTCACGGGCAGCTGACCTGCGGGTAGATAAACCGGGTAATGTTCTCCGTCGCAATGGCCGTGCTTGATCTGGGCCTTATGGGGCCCGATATCAGGATCATCAATGCGATTCCCCTTTCTATAAAAGGTAAAAACATCTTTATGGACAGGCGATAATATTCCCAGCAGATCAGACCAGTGGCCGGGCAGTTTCAATTGAGGTGGTGGTGGTGCCTGAGAACCTTGAGCTCCGGTTCTATGATAACTTTCTCGTAAGCAGAGACTTCTTTCGACTTGAGTCGCCTCATGAGAATCCGGACCACTTCCCTGCCGATGACTTCCTGCGGCTGTCGCATTGCGTAATGGCAGAAAGAAAGAAGTGGGGAATAACTGAGATAGTCGAAGCTGGCAATCACATACTCACCCATTCTTGGATTCAGGTATATGTTCGATCATGTAGGAGGTCACTCCGAGGTGAAGCAGATCGTTTGCAACCCAGATATGCCTTCGGATGATCATCCTGACTCAGGAAACGCTCCATCGCAATGTTTCCATCTTTGATAGCCATCTTTCCTTCGATATAGGTGAACTCATCCTCATGGTCAAGTCCGGAGTTCCCTTGAGTGTCTGCAAGATACCCCGCATACCGCTCATTGGCAGTGAGAATATCGAGGTCTCCTCCCACATAGCCGATTCTGCGAAACCCTTCTTTGTAGAGGGCCTTCACCATCTCTCTTACCCCGCTTCTATTATCAACAAGGACAACATCAGCCCTTGACCCCTTCAATATATCGGTCGACCATGACTATGGGAACGCGGGATATCACCTTGTCGGTGAAATGGTGTCCCTGAAATCCTGCAGGGATAACAACAAGTGCATCGACGTTACGGTCGAGCAGTACCCGAATCCGTCTCTGTTCCTCTTCTACACTGTCATTGGAACACGAAATGATCATTGTGTACCCCAGAGAGGTTAAAAGCGCATCCATTCGTTTCGATGACTTCCATGAAATAGACATTGCTCAGTTTCGGTGCGATTATCCCGATCGTATTGGTGAAACGCATCTTGAGCGAACGCGCAACTTCATTACGATTATAACTGAGTTCATTCATCACCCTGAGGACGTTGTTCTTCGTCTCTTCTGTTACCGCTGCAATGGCCGTTGAGGACACGAGAGACGGTAGCTATCGAGACGTTTGCCTTACTGGCTACCTCTTTGATGGTAACGGGGCGAATGTCGTGTCTGTTTCATACGGGTTTTCGGATTCCTTCATATACAACTCGGGGCCCCTGTACAGGACCCCGAAAGTATACATACTTTACAATCAATCGTAAAGAAGACCTGAGATGTCTTCATCGTCCATGTTCTGGTAGGTGTAGAACTTTGCACCGGTGTCAACATCAGAGACGCTTTCACCTTTGTAGGCTTTGTAAGCCAGTTCAACAGCCTTGTAACCGATCATGTAGGGATCCTGGGTGATTGAACCAAGGAAGTACTGTGGTTGCGGACTGCGTTCTTCTGAGCAGCACCGGCAGTCGTATCCGATGACGACGATCTCATTCATAGGCGGGGTTGCTCTTGAAAGCTGCGCCATCGTTAGTTGCTGCAAGAAGACCCTTGACAGTAGCTTCGTTCGAACAGAAGATACCAAGGATATTGTCACTTGCTGCCTTGTTCAGAACAGCCTGAGAAGCGTTGGTTGCATCAGTCATCGCTGCAGAGGCAGGAACGACCATGTCGATCATGACCTTTCTTCCGCTTGTAGGACTGTCAGAAGCGATGTACGCTGTATTACCGGTAACTTTTGATATCGCTCTTGGACAGTGAAGTGTTATTAGCGATAAGGTCTACCATGGTGTCTCTGAAGCCTTTTCCACGGCTCAGGAGAGATTCACCTGAGGCATCCTGGTTGAGGACGACGATAGTCACAGGGTTGGAAGCAGAAGCTTTTTCAATGTCTGCCTTGATCACTTCGAAACATCTTCTCTGCTGCAACACCTGCTGCCTGCATAGTTGTCAGTCGAGGCATTCCGCCCAGATTGAACCTGCAGGAGCTTCTGGAACACCGGAGTCGAAACCGATTACCGGAATACCTGCGCTCTTGGTCTGCTGAAGCTGGTCAAGAACACTGCTCGTGTTGAGTGCTGCGAGTGCAATAGCAACAGGATTCTTTGCCATCGCGTTATTCAGCATCTCTACCTGAATCTGAACGTCACTTTCTGAAGGAGGTCCTTCAAATGTGATGTCCACAACATACTCTTCGGCTGCAGCATTCGCTCCCTTTTTAACCTGCTGCCAGAAATCGTGCTGCTCTCCCTTAGAGGACAACAGCGATGTACGGCTTGCCGCTTTCTTTCTGCACCCTGAGCAAACAACGGTGTGAGAGAGACGAGAATAACCAGTGCCATAAGGACTACTACGGTTTTCTTCATATATACCTCCATGTATTTTTCGGGCTTACTGCCCGGGTTAACCTGATATAATACTATTCAGCTGCATGACGGTCAGTCACTGCGCGCTGAATTCCTTTTCCTGTTTCTTCAGTGCCTTTCTTTCCTCTTTTTCCTGCTTGGACCATAGAAGCATAGTTAGCCTTCAGTTCACGTTTCAGTTCACTGATTTTAGCCTCAGCATCAGCGGCACCTGAAGCCTTGAGTTCCTGAGGATTTTCTCCATGACTTCAGCCTTGAACTTGGCGGAGGGAGCAAGAACACGCACTTCTGTCGCTCTCTTTGTCCTGTAGATATCAAGAAGAACGGCACCGAGTACGACGACACCGGTGAAGAATGTCTGATACTGACTCTGCAGGTCCATTGATGGAAGACCGGCTCTCAGAACACTCATGATATACACACCGATGATCGTCCCGAGAAACACTTCCCGCTCCACCTGAAAGGCTGGTGGCCTCCGATGACGGCTCCTGCAATAGCGTACAAGTTCGAACCCCTGTCCCTGATTCGGCATGACAGTCGTATATACAGCAGCGAATGCGATACCACCGACACCTGCGAGGGAAACCGCTGACGACGTAAGCCATCATCTCCCATTTCTGTACATCGGACACCACTGAGACGTGCAGCTTCCTTGTTACTGCCCACAGCAAAGATATATCTGCCCATCTTGGTCCGTGTCA
>CAXXSP010000047.1:0-140025 GCA_963676605.2 Sphaerochaetaceae bacterium
GTTCAGACTGCGGCCTTTTTCCCACAGGAAATCGCCCGGGACATATCCGCTTATCTGTCGTACCGCGTCATTAATATATTCAAGATGCCGTTCTTCGTCACAGGTACTTCGGTAGATGATATCCGGTGCCTTACTGATAACGGACTCCAGCTGATCCCTGACCCGCTCCAGATCCTGCTCTTTTTCAACGATCTGATTGATATCGTGGATGGTACCGATGGAACGCACCACCCTGCCGTCCTGGCCGAATTCATGGTGAGCGATCTCATTCACCCAGAGAACCGAACCGTCAACCCGATGGATCCGATGCCTGCATCTATATTCAGAGCCGGTCTTCACAGACTCTGAGAACAGGTGAGCAAGCATATCCCTGTCCTCGGGATACACGAATTTAAGGAAGTCCTCATAGGAAGGTTCGAAATCCCCGGGAGCAGCACCGAGAATCCTGAACACCTCATCAGACCATTCGAGCTCACCGGTTTCAGCCTCCATTTTCCAGAATCCGATATGAGCGATCTTCTGAGCTTCCTCAAGCAGCGCATTCTGATGAACGAGTCTCGTTTCGTAGGAGACAATGTCCGTGATATCATGAGCGGTACCGAAGGCACTGACAGGACTGCCGTTCTTGTCAAATGTAAGATTGATGGCCTCATTGACATGGATGACACTTCCATCAGGGCGTATCACCCGGTGACGGATCTGGTAGTTGCTCCTCTTCTCTCAAAGAGCGTCCATAAAAGCCTTATCAATCTTCTCTGTATCCTCAGGATGCACACAGGCAAGAAACGCCTCATAATTCCCGGAGAACGCATCGGGATCAACCCCGAACATCTGGAATACTTCATCACTCCAGTGAAGAACATTCTGCGTTATATCCAGAGTATAGAAACCGAGATGGGCGATACGCTGCACAAGTTCGAGGTTTCTGTTTCTCTCAGTGATCGCAGTTAGGTCACGTTTCCTCCGATTCCAGAAGAATACGAGTCCTGCGGCAACTGCCACATCGAGAAAAGCGACTACCAAGAAGATGATTTTCTGAGCAGGATTGTCGGGAAAGATCGTTTTTTCGAAATACCGGTAAGGAATACTCGAAAGCATAACCCAACCCGCGTCCTGATCTCCTTCTCTTCTGACTATCTCTAAGTTCGGGGAGGAAGGAACCATGTGACGGTAGATATAGAGCTCTTCGTCGTCCACGGTCGTGCCTTCGCCTGAGGAGACTATACTCCAGAGCTTCTCATCCTCCTCTGCCAAAGATACTGAGGTTTCCTCCGGAAACATGAAGGAGAACTCTCCGGACGGATCCTTCTTATTCATCAGGTAGAACCCGTTGCTGTCAAGAAGGCTGATATTCTCATCGGTCGACTCGACAGTGAAGGAGTTTCTTAAGGTGTCGAGCATATCAGAAGCACGGTAGTTGAGGACAACTACGCCTTTCAAGTTCCCTGCCTCATCTCTTACCGCGGTGGCGAAGCGGATCATAGGCTTGTGTGGCACTTCAATCTCCCCATTCTCCACATTCAGATCCAACGGGGAAATATATACTTCCCCGAGGTCCAGGCGGAGACTCTCGGTGAAATAATACCTGTCACTCTTGTCCTGCAGGTCCTGAGAAGTAACTATGCGTCCTTTCCCTTCTTCGTTGTTCATCCTGAAGGTCTCAATGCCTTCAGCATCAAGGAATCTGATCTGGTCATAGCTTTGTTGTGACTCAATCATCTGTTCTGTCAATGTCCGAATCAGTGATTCCCGGTCGAATGCACCCTCAGACTCACCTGTCCCTGCGAACAGGTCTCTCAGGAGGAGGAGGTCTCCGGTGATATCATCGTACACATGATCACTCTGAGTCTGAAACGAATTCATAAGGAGTTGTTTATAGGCGATGTATTCTTCCCTGTCCCGTACCGTCTCAACCCGTGCAAAAACCGATACGATACTGATGCCAATGGCTGCGAAGATAAGAACGAGTACAAGAAAAGGAAGAATCAGATGCTTCACGGAAAACACTGACCGCGAGTTTTTTTCAAAAAAACGATCATTCACAGCTCTACCCTATATTCAATACCCATCGTTATCAGACTTCTGATCAGCCCCCATTCGCCCTGAAGACAGAAATATATGCATTAAATCTCTGTCTATTCATAGTATGCATGATGTATATAAAATTACAAGGCAGGATAATCTTCTGGAAAAGATACAGGATTCCCGTTGAGAATGGACAACGGGCGAAAGCTGTTGCCTTCTGAAGAGTAGTTAAGTATATTTACTACCAAGGTAGTAGTCATGAATGAATATGAAACACAGCAGCGTGTTCTCATTATCGAAGACGACAAGGAGATCGCCAGTGTCGTTTCCATGAACCTGGAGTCGAGCGGTCTGCTGTCGCAGAAAGTTCATGACGGTCTTGAAGGGTTGAATCAGGCTGTTTCGGGGGACTACGACCTTATCATCCTGGACATCATGCTTCCGTCTCTGGACGGTATCAGCATCTGCCGGAAAATACGGGAAGCTGATACCCATACCCCCATTCTCATGCTTACTGCACGTTCCCAGGAGATTGATCTGGTGCTCTCCCTCGAACTCGGCGCAGATGATTATATGAGTAAACCGTTCAGTGTACGGGAACTCACAGCGAGGGTGAACGCCCTTCTGAGACGCTCGAAGGTATCACGTGAAGAGAAGACGAAGCATGAGATCGTTCGTGTCGGAGATTTCCTGATTGACTTCGACCGACACAGAATCAATCTGAAGGGAGAGGACCTGGAACTGACCGTTAAGGAATTTGAACTGCTCAGTCTCTTCGCGAGAAATCCCGGGAGGGCGTACAGCAGGTCCGAGCTCCTGAACATCATCTGGGGATACAGTTTCGAAGGGTATGAACATACCGTGAATACCCATATCAACAGACTGAGAAATAAGATCGAAGAGGATCCAGCCCACCCACGGTTCCTCACCACCGTATGGGGTATAGGCTACCGCTTTGAGGAGACCCCTGCCGTATGATATTCCGCTCCTTCTATGCCAGACTTTCGGTTCTGTTCCTTCTGCTCGTTCTCATTCTCGGAGGTGCGAGCCTCATCATCGCCTTCAATGCATCGAATCATCTCTTTGATGAAGTCGAGCAGTTGCTCAACCGGGAGTATGCAGCGAGTATCGCAGGGGAACTGGAGTCAATCATCACCGAGGAGTTCCCCCAGGAGGAGATAGGGGAAGCGATCCATTACATGATGGTTCTGAATCCGATGGTGGAGATCTACCTTACGGACAGTGAAGGAAAGATTCTCAGTTATTTTGCAGGAGGCGATGACCCGGTCCTCCGGGAGACTATCGATATCATACCCCTGCAGGAATTCCACGCAAGCGATGGATTCAAGAGTGTACTCGGGGATGACCCGAGAACGAAGGAGAGCAGAAAACCCTTCTCTGCCGCCCCCTTGAACGTGAAGGGTGAAACGATCTGGGTTTACGTCATCCTGAGAGGACAGTCGTACGATCATTCGCTCGCCCTCGCCCAGTGGGATTACTATATCCGAAGTGGTCTTATTACCTTCTTTATTGCCCTCCTCGCGACGCTGACGGCAGGACTGCTCCTGTTCTCCCTCCTTACGCGAAGGTTGAGAAAGCTCACTCAGGGAGTGAAATCCTTCAAGGACGGAACGTTCGATCACAGAATAGAGGTATCCGGCAGCGACGAGGTGACGGATCTCGCCGATGCCTTCAACGAGATGGCTGACTCAATCGAAGAGGGTATCAGCCGCCTTCAGGAGGCTGACAGATCAAGGAGCGAGCTCATCGCCAATATCTCCCATGACCTGAGAAGTCCTCTCACCAGCATCCGCGGCCACCTGGAAACACTGCTTTTCTCCAGCAGAGATATTCCGGATGCTGAAAGAAAAGAATTCCTGGAAATCACCCTGAAAAACGTTGAGGGATTCCAGCGCCTTGTTGAGGAGCTCCTGGATCTTGCGAAGATAGAAGCAAGGCGCGGTGAGCCTGAACGGATTACGTTCTCACTGGCTGAACTGGTACAGGACGTGATCCTGAAGATGCAATCCCAGTCCGACAGAAAGAAGATCAGGGTGGTCTATACGCCTGATGACTCACAGCAGCTCTACTGCGGGGATATCTCTCTGATTGAGCGGGCTCTCACCAATATCATCGGGAACGCCATAGAGTATACCCCGGAGAGAGGAGAGATACATGTGGCTCTCACTCCGGCAGGGGATGATTACCATATCACCATAACCGATACGGGAGAAGGAATTCCCGCCGAAGCCCTGCCTCACATATTCGAGCGGTTCTACCGGTCCGACACCAGCCGCACACGAGGTTCACACGGCACAGGACTCGGCCTTGCGATAGCCAAAGAGGCGATCGAGCTTCACGGGGGTACGCTTACGGGGACAAACACGAAGAGCCGGGGAGCTGTCTTCACTATCATCCTTCCTATCACTGTTTAATCTTTCTTCTATCTTCTGTGACACTTTCGTGACATTCATTCACTACCTTCTGATCAGGAGGCACGTTATGAAAGTGTTAACAATAATTTCAGTTATGATTCTGTTCTCCCTGTTTCCCCTCGCCGCAGGCGGAAAGAGTGAAGAACCGCAGGCGGGTGAAAACACCATGATGATGGTGAGCGAAACTCCGGCAATGGAACGTGAGGGAACCCCGTTTATAGAGTATCAGAATGCAGAGCAGGCAATGATGCTCGCAGGTGAGAAACCTACGGTCCTCTTTTTCAATGCAAGCTGGTGTCCTGACTGCAGAGCAGCACGGGAGGACTTCATTGAAAACAGTGACCGCCTTACGGGGGTGAACCTTGTGATTGTCGATTACGACAATTCTGATGAGCTTCAGGCGACCTACGGAGTTACCTACCAGCACACCTTCGTACAGATAGATGAGACCGGAAAGGCTCTGACCTCATGGAACGGAGGAGCGACAGAACAGCTGCTCGAATCCATTGTGAGAGAGGAGATGTAATAATGACACTGCTTGCACTCTTCGCCTTTCTTGCCGGTATCGTAACGATCCTCTCTCCCTGTATCCTTCCGGTGCTGCCCATCGTCCTCTCCGGGAGCGTAGGCGGGAAACGCAAGCCCCTCGGTGTCGTGACAGGCTTCATCGCCAGCTTCAGCGCGTTCACCCTGCTCCTCTCCGCACTCGTGCAGACCCTATCCATTCCGGCCGATGCCCTGAGAGTGGTGGCCGTCATCATTATCATCACCTTCGGCCTGACCCTCGCGGTTCCCCGGTTACACACCTTCCTGGAAGGTATCCTCTCGAGGGTGGTAAAAACAGGGAAAACGCAGAACAGGAACGGCTTCGCCGGAGGAATCCTGACAGGGATGAGTCTCGGCCTTGTGTGGACCCCCTGCGTAGGACCGATCATGGCCTCTGTGATAACCCTCGCAGTCTCTCAACAGATCGATGGCGGAGCTGTCCTGATCATTGCTTCGTACTCACTCGGAACCTCGATACCGATGTTCGCACTGATGGTCGGAGGAAGAAAGTTACTTTCACGGTTCCCGCGTCTCACTTCCCGTACGGCAGGTATACAGCGGGTGTTCGGTATCATCATGATCGCGGCAGCTCTCATGATCGCCGTCGGGGCTGACCGGCGCTTCCAGACTGCCGTCCTTGATCTCTTTCCGCAGTACGGAGCCGGACTGACCGCCTTCGAGAGCAGTGAGCCGGTGAGGAAAGCTCTCGATGAATGGCGGGGAAAAAGTTCCGATCAGGAATCCTCTACAGAATCCCCATTCACCTGGGAGAACAGACCTCAGGGTGCACAGCTTTCAGATTTCGGCGCTGCCCCTTCCCTGATCGCGAAGGGGCCCTGGATCAATACTGAGGTGCCGCTTGATATGGATTCCCTCAGGGGGAAGGTTGTTCTCGTCGATTTCTGGACCTACAGCTGCATCAACTGCGTGCGAACCATACCACACCTGCAACAGTGGTATGAGAGATACAGCGAAGAGGGGTTTGTCATAATCGGAGTCCACTCACCCGAATTTCCCTTCGAGAGAAATATCAACAATGTGAAGAAGGCTGTCGAGGATCTTGGAGTGCCCTGGCCGGTCGTTCTCGATAATGATTTCTCCCAGTGGCATGCGTACAACAACCGATACTGGCCTGCTCACTTCTTCATCGATGCGGAAGGAAGAGTACGCTACTTCCAGTTCGGAGAAGGTTCCTACGGAGAGGCAGAGGACGTGATCCGCCAGCTTCTGAGAGAAGCTGGCAGGAGTATCTCTGTTCGGAGATCGAGTGAAGCGGATCTTCTCAAATACTCTCCGAGGACTCCCGAAATCTATCTCGGATACACCCGCTTGGAAGGATTCCTTTCCACTTCGGTGATGGATGAGGAGAGTGAGTACACCCACCGGCAGCCCGAGGAACCAGGAACATGGTCCCTCTCGGGAAGCTGGACCTTCCGCAATGATTTTATAGAACTCGACGGCTCGGGGACTCTCTCTCTCGCTTTCGAAGGAAGAGATATCTTCATGGTTATCGAACCGGAAGAAACAGGGAGTGCTCTTTCCATTCTGATCGACGGAAGGAAAGGAGCGGACACAGAAGATGTACAGGAAGGTGTGCTGAAACCTGATACGAGCAGACTCTACCACCTGGCTTCATTCGATGAGGCAGGAGAGCATCTGATTTCGATTCAGGTGGAGGGGCATGTCAGATTCTATACCTTCACCTTCGGGTGAAGAACATACAAGGAGCACAGGATGAACAAGAGATATATGACACTGACAGTACTGGCACTACTGCTGATACTGATCACCCTCCCGCTGAGCGCGGCAGGCAAGACGGAAGAGGATTCTTCCATGGCGGAAGAACGGATGGAGGGAAAGGCCCTTCCCCCTCCCTCTCTTATGGGAGAGATGTATCAGAAACCTGACGATGAAGCTCTCAGAATGAAGCTGACGGAAACTCAGTATGATATCACGCAGTTAAACGGGACGGAACCTGCATTCCGCAATGAGCTCTTCGATAATCATGAGAAAGGGATCTATGTCGATATCGTTTCAGGTGAGCCTCTGTTCAGTTCGACCGACAAGTTCGATTCGGGAACCGGCTGGCCAAGCTTCACGCAGCCGATTTCGAGCGGAAATATCGTAGAGGTCACAGATTCCAGTTACGGAATGAGCAGAACGGAGGTGAGGAGCTATTATGCAGATTCACACCTCGGCCATGTCTTCGCTGACGGCCCGCAGCCGACCGGTCTCCGCTACTGCATCAATTCAGCAGCGCTCAGGTTCATTCCCCTCGAGAACTTGGAGACTGAAGGGTACGGGAGTTACCGCTACCTCTTTGAAGAGCCTGTCAGACTGAACGGGAATCTCTCGATCAGAGGACCTCTGATGGAAACAGATATCTCCGAGTCAGAACTTGCTGTCTTTGCAGGCGGTTGTTTCTGGGGTGTTGAAGCCGTCTTCGAACAGCTCAGAGGAGTCCTCGCAGTGGACTCGGGATATGCGGGAGGAGATGAGGAAAGCGCAGATTATCATACAGTGTCGATGGGTACGACCAGCCATGCCGAATCGGTACGGATCTATTACGACCCTGACCTGATCAGCTATTCGACACTGCTCGAAGTGTTTTTCACCGTTGCCCATGATCCCACACAACTGAATTATCAGGGACCCGATCACGGCACCCAGTACCGTTCAGCGATCTTCTACACCGGTGAAGCGCAGAAGATGGAAGCTGAGAGATATATCGAGGAGCTGGGAAGGAGTGATCTCTGGGAGGGAGAGATCGTCACGGAACTGAATCCCCTTGAGGCCTTCTATCCTGCAGAGGAATACCATCAGGATTTCCTCCTGAGAAATCCCACTCAGGGTTACATCGCCTATTGGGATATCCCGAAGCTTGAGGAGCTGCAGAGAACGTTCCCCGAACTCCTCGCAGTGAAGTAGTGATCCCATCAGATGGTTTCTCTGAACCCCTTCCGTACAATGGAAGGGGTTATCTCTACCTCGCCATCTCTTTCAGGACATAGTTCAGGATTCCACCCGATTTCCAGTACGCAAGTTCCAGAGCGGTATCGATCCTGCAGGTAACACTCAGCTCTCTCTCCCTTCCCCGGGATCGGACGCGGACCTTCACTCTTCCCACAGGTGACAGGGTATCGAGAGAAAGGATATCGAAGGTTTCGCTTCCGCTTAGAGAGAGCGATGTCGCATTTTCTCCGGGAAGGAACTGAAGAGGAAGGATTCCCATACCAACCAGGTTGGACCGGTGGATCCTTTCATAGCTCTCAGCAATGACAGCCTTCACTCCCTGCAGAAGCGGCCCCTTGGCGGCCCAGTCACGTGAAGAGCCAGTCCCGTACTCCTTTCCTGCAAGGACAATGAGCGGGACACCTTTCTCCTGCCAGGCCATGGCAGCATCATAGATCGAGACAAGAGCCCCGTCGGGGCCTGTGGTGAGCCCTCCGACTTCGCCGTTCGCCATGCTGTTACGTATCCTGATATTCGCGAAGGTGCCTCGCATCATCACCTCGTGGTTTGCTCGACGGCTTCCGTAGGAGTTGAAGTCCTCTTCTCTGATTCCAGAGGCTCTGAGATAGGAAGCCGCAGGTGAGTCGAGTGCGATCGTTCCTGCCGGAGAGATATGATCAGTCGTGGTCGAGTCCGGCATGATAGCAAGACAGCGGGCACCTGTTATCTGCTCCACCTCAGGTGCCGTGGAGAAGTCTGCAAAGAAGGGAGGACACTTGATATAAGTGCTCTCACTCTCCCAGTCATACATGGCATTCTCCTGTGCCCGAAGGGTTTTCCACTGGACGGGTCCTGCCATCTCTCCCTGGTAGACTGCAGTGAACAGATCAGGAGTCACATACCTGTTCAGAAGTTCGGAAACCTCCTGTGATGATGGCCACAGATCACGTAAATAGATCGCTTTACCTTCTTTATCTGTGCCGACAGGCTCTCGTTCAAAGTCGATCAGGACAGTACCCGCAAGGGCATAGGCAACGACAAGGGGAGGAGATGCTAGATAGCTCGCTTTGGAATCAGGACTGATCCTTCCTTCGAAGTTCCTGTTCCCCGAAAGCACGTTCGCCGTCACGAGGTCTCCCTTCTGTATCGCGCTTTTGATCTCTTCGGGAAGAGGTCCCGAGTTTCCGATACAGGTGGTGCACCCGTACCCGACAAGATTGAATCCAAGCTCATCGAGATAGCTGCTCAGGCCAGCACCTGTCAGGTAAGCGGTGACGACCTGAGAACCGGGAGCGAAGGAAGTCTTCACCCAGGGTTTCACCGTCAGGCCGGCTTCGACCGCCCTTCTGGCGAGAAGTCCCGCTGTCAACAGGACGACTGGATTAGAGGTGTTCGTACAGCTCGTGATCGCTGCAATAGCGACATCCCCGTGGTGCAGGTCATAGGCTTTTCCCTCGACAGGGATACTCCTGTCCGTTTCGGTCTCTTCAATGCCGAACACCTCCAGAAGAGATTCCTGGAAGTTTGCAGGTACGGAGGGGAGGTCAACAAGATCCTGCGGCCTGGTAGGCCCGGCGAGAGAAGGTCTCACGGTCGAAAGGTCGAGGAAGAGGGTATCGGTGAAGAGAGGCTCTGATTCAAGGTTTCTCCAGAGACCCTGAGATAGGGCGTACGCCCGTACCGCCGCGATGTGTTCATCACTCCTTCCAGTAAGCTGCAGATAGTCGAGCAGCTGCTCATCAATGGGAAATATCCCGCAGGTGGCACCGTACTCGGGTGCCATATTCGCGATCGTCGCCCTATCGGCCACCGAAAGTGAGGACAGGGCAGGACCGTAGAATTCCACGAACTTCCCCACCACTCCCTTCTTCCTCAGCATGTGCACGACTCTCAGAACCAGGTCTGTTGCAGTACAGAACTCACTCAGTTCCCCCTCCAGGCGGAAACCGATCACCTCGGGAATCATCATCGTGACCGGCTGGCCGAGCATAGCTGCTTCAGCCTCGATCCCCCCGACTCCCCAGCCGAGCACGGAAAGGCCGTTGATCATCGTTGTATGGCTATCGGTTCCTATACAGGTATCAGGAAAGAGAGAGAGGTGATCAGGCCCCTCTTCGATGCGTACCGTTTTCGCGAGGTATTCGAGGTTCACCTGATGGCAGATTCCTGTCTCAGGAGGAATGACAGTAAAATTATCGAAGGTCTGAGAAGCCCACTTGAAGAAGCGGTATCTCTCTTCGTTTCTCTTGAATTCTATATCGACATTCGCATGAAAGGCATCGCAGCTGCCCCACTGATCAACCATCACGGAGTGATCCACGACCAGATCCACCGGGATCTGCGGGTTCACCTTCGTGACGTCCCTTCCTGAGGCGGCAAGAGCATCTCTCATACCGGCAAGATCGGCGACAGCAGGGGCCCCGGTCAGGTCCTGCATAAGAACACGTGCAGGATGGAAAGCTATATCGCGGGAAGGCTTCTGAGAGGGATCCCATGCAGCGACTGCTGCGATATCCTCGTCGTTCACTGCAGGGGAATCACGATGCCGCAGAAGGTTTTCCAGCAGGATTTTCATCGAGAAAGGGAGTTTCGAGATATCGAGATTCATCTGCCGCGCATAGGCTGTGATATCCTCATAATGATATGCAGTTCCGTGTACTTCCAATAATGCCATATATCTGTCTCCTTTGAGGTATACGTATCATATCACACAAGAGAAGAGGAAGGCACATTCTGTGATGAGACTTCTCTCTTGCCTGCGTGAGGTTTAACGACGGGAGATTACACAGGCAAGACCCTTCTCCGCCTCCTGATAGATCACATCGTCAATGCAGTGCATAAACTCCATGATACACGGACAGATGAGTGAATAGAGCACCTTATTCCCTTCCTTTCTATCTAGGAGAATTCCCGCCTGCCGGAGCAGAGAAAGATGTTTCGAGACGGTGGAGACGTCAGCTTCCACTGCCTCAGTCAGCTCCCCCACAGAGAGGCTCTTCTCGGCAAGAAGACTTACCATGAACATCCGAGTAGGGTGTGCAAGGGCTTTCATGATACGCGAGCGTGCTTCGGCAAGATTCTTTTCCTTCTTATAACTCATAGTATCCATGGTAGAGATTATTCTCCTTCCGTCAAGAACTTCTTGACAATATTTGGCAATTTTGCCAAATTGCCCATATGTAAGGGAAAGGAGTATGCAATGGTTGAGAAAAGAATAGGATTCTTTGCGAAATACCTGACAGTCTGGGTGACGGCGTGTATAGCGCTCGGGGTCGCCGTCGGCGTCCTGTTTCCCTCGGTTCCCGAGGTGCTCGGAACACTCGAATACGCACAGGTCTCAATCCCGGTGGCTCTCCTGATCTGGCTCATGATTTTTCCGATGATGCTGAAAGTGGACTTCAGGAGCATCGTCAATGCAGGGAAGAAGCCGAAAGGACTGATCGTGACCCTGGTGGTGAACTGGCTGATCAAACCCTTCACGATGTACCTTATAGCCTGGTTCTTCCTGAAAATCGTGTTCAGACCCATCATCCCGGAGGCCCTTTCCACCGAGTACATCGCAGGAGCAGTGCTCCTCGGAGCCGCTCCCTGTACCGCCATGGTATTCGTATGGAGCTACCTCTCTGACGGTGATCCGGGGTATACCGTCATTCAGGTGGCAATCAACGACCTGATCATTCTTATTGCCTTTACGCCGATTGTCGCCTTCCTTCTGGGGATGAACGACATCAGCATCCCTCTCGATACCCTTATCATATCAGTCGTCCTTTTCGTGGTGATCCCTCTCACAGCAGGATTCATCACCAGAAGTATCATGATACAGCGTCATGGGAAAAAGTGGTTCGAAGAAATTTTCTGTTCCCGGTTCAACGGCATCACGGAAGCAGGGTTGCTGCTTACCCTCGTGATTATCTTCTCCTTTCAGGGAGAAACAATCCTCGCGAACCCGACTGCAATCATTCTCATTGCCATCCCGCTGATCATCCAGACATACTTCATCTTCTTCATCGCCTTCACCTGGTCCAGACTCTGGAAAGTCCCCTACCAGATAGCAGCCCCTTCGGGGATGATCGGTGCTTCCAACTTCTTCGAGCTTGCTGTCGCCGTCTCCATCAGCCTGTTCGGACTCTCTTCCGGGGCGACCCTCGCGACCGTTGTCGGTGTCCTCGTTGAAGTTCCCGTCATGCTTTCTCTGGTACGCATCGCACGGTCAATGAAAGACCGGTATCCTCAGATTGCAGATGAATAATCGGAAAGAGCATCCTGTCTCAGGAGATCTCTCCGAAAACCCGGAAGAATAACGCCGACTGTGTATCGGTTTGATGCCGATCTCATGCTCTTGACGAAGCGAGCGGATGTAGACATACTACTTTCGTTAAGAGGTAGTGAAAGTGGTTGAAAATACAGCACAGATGAGAAAGATGCATACCGGCCTGATTCGGTCGATCATGAAAGAGCATCGTACGGTGACTCACAATTTCCTTGCAGGAGAGAGCGGGCTGAGCCCCGCAACCTGCAAGAATATCATGAACGCACTCCTGTCCACCGGTGAGGTTTATGAGACGGTGCCGGCTCCATCTACCGGAGGAAGACCTTCAAAACAGTTTTCCTATAATCCGAATTTCGCTCACGCCATGCTCATCTACCTGAGAAAAGAG
This sequence comes from Sphaerochaetaceae bacterium, assembly GCA_963676605.2. Taxonomy (GTDB): domain Bacteria; phylum Spirochaetota; class Spirochaetia; order Sphaerochaetales; family Sphaerochaetaceae; genus SABI01. The sequence continues at coordinate 12,617 of CAXXSP010000047.1, forward strand.
GGAGACAGGCAGATTCTCTTCTTCAGGATAGTCAATGCTCTCGGAGCTCGCCTGTCAGATGAAACGAGAGAGTTTGAGTCTCTCGGTCTGGAGGAATTCACTCAGGCAATTGACTCGGTGCTCATTTCACACCCCCATATCCGCATAATCGCACTGGGAGTTCCCGGCATCATACACAAGGGTGTTATCAAAACGTGTGATATCCCCTCCTTCCCAGCCATCGATATCGTGGAGTATCTTTCTTCCCGTTACAGCCTTCCCGTAACCGCGGAGAACGATGTCAATATCACGGCATTAGGTCATCACCTCGACGGACAGAAAGAATCCGATGAAAGCTTCGCTTACCTGTATTATCCTGAAGCAGGAGGTATGGGAGCGGGAATCGTCATCCACGGTCAGCTTATCACCGGAAGCTCGGACTTCGCCGGAGAGCTCTCCTATCTCCCGGAACTCGGGGGAGTCGATCAGAGCGAAGTCCAGAAGGATGAAAATGCGTTCGCCTCTCTTGTCTCCCATATGATACTCTCTCTCAACTGTGTGATAAACCCGCAGCGGATTGTGATAGCCGGCACCTTCTTCACCGCTTCTCTCACGCAGAAGATACTCTCACTGCTGCAGATATCGAACCAAAGGGAACAGCTCCCGGATATTGAGTTCGTAGAAGATATTCATGAAAGCTTCATCTCCGGACTGAACCATATGGCAATGCAGACCCTCACATACACCGTAAAACGATAGGAAGAAGTACCATGATCACATTGCTCCTTTTAGGCATCATCTATCTCACATTCATCAGTCTCGGGCTTCCCGATGCTATCCTCGGTGTCGCGATACCAGCTATCCACCTATCCTGGGGAACCCCCATCAGCTCGTTCGGCACGATCTCGATGATTGTCACCGGGGGGACCATCGTCTCCAGTCTGACCAGCGGCTTCATCATCGGAAAAATAGGAACCGGTAAAATCGCCTTCATCAGCTGCGTGATGACAGGCGGTGCAATCCTCGGAATGTCCTTCGTCCCCTCCTTCTACTGGATGATCCCCCTGGCCTTCCCTCTCGGGCTCGGCGCAGGTGCTGTCGATACAGCGCTGAACAACTACGTCGCCCTCCACTTCAAAGCCCATCACATGAACTGGCTGCACTCCTTCTGGGGTGTCGGTGCGATGATCGGACCGCTGATCATGGGAAACATGATGGTACACAGCACCTGGCAGGCAGGGTACCGCACTATAGGGGGCATACAGCTCGGCTTGTCGGCCATCCTCCTCCTCAGCCTTCCACTCTGGAGGAAGCACAGACCTCAGAGTACTATCCCTGATGACCTGAAAGAAAGAGGTGAGACCGGCACACCTCTGAAGAGTGTCAGGGGAATCATCCCTGCGTTAGCAGTGATGTTCCTCTACTGTGCCGGTGAAACAGGATTAGGGTTATGGAGCTCTACCTTCCTCACCTCTTCACGGGGATACTCGGTTGAGAGAGCTGCCTTCTGGGTCTCAATGTATTTCGGGGGAATCACGGCAGGACGCCTTCTTTCCGGGTTCTTCTCGTTCAGATTAAACAACACACAGATGATCAGGCTCGGTATCCTTCTCTCTCTGGCTGGGGCAATACTTCTGAGTCTCCCGCTCCCTTTTTACCTGAGCGGGCCGACTCTGGTGCTGATCGGCTTAGGCTTCGCCCCGATCTTCCCCGCAATGCTTCACGAGACACCCATCCGGTTCGGATCTGGCAACTCCCAGAAAATCATCGGGCTTCAGATGGGTGCGGGGTATTCCGGGGCGGCTATCATGGCCCCTCTGCTCGGCCTGCTTCTCCAATTTCTCGGTGCCTTTCTCCTCCCTCTCATGCTCTTCCTCTACATCCTTTCCCAGCTCATTTTTTCTGAGTATCTGAATAGCATGAAACATATCTAACCCATCCATATACCGTCCTCTATGGCGATTCTCCTTCTCAATACGTCATATCCCTTGACAGAATTGATAGAATCATTTAATAAGGTTATTAAATAGATTCTTGAAGAAGGAGATATCCGATGGAACATCAGATACTCAGGACCGCAGAGCGGCTTTTCCTTGAACGAGGTTTTGCCGGCACCTCAACGACCGACATTGCAAAGGAAGCAGGATGCAACCAGTCCCTCATCAACTACTATTTCCGAAGCAAGGAGAAACTTTTCCTCTCGATATTTGAAAAGAAGGCGATGATCTTCATCACCTCTCTGAAGAAACCGATGGAAACAGAGCTTCCCTTTAACGAGAAGCTCAGGATGCTCTGCGAGAGTCATTTCCGGATGCTCTCCAAAAACGCCCGGGTACCGCTCTTCCTTCTCAATGAGATAGGATCAAAACCTGAAAGGCTGAGCATTATCAAGGGAATGGTGAAGGAATCTCTGGCGGAGATCTCCCCCTCTGTGGAGAAGGAACTTGAGCGTGAGATCCGGGCGGGACGGATACGAGAGACAACACTGACTGAAATCCTCTTGACGATGGTATCTCTCAATGTCGGAACCTTCCTGTTCAATCCCGTACTGAAAACGATCATTGAACAGAAATCCACAGATACGGAAGAACAGCTTAAGCGGAGGGGAGAAGAGAACAGCCGTATCTTCCTTCTCTCACTGCAGCCATGAGGATTCATATGAGAAGACAAACATCCTGGATACTTTGCATGATAGGAGTTATCCTATCTGCCCTTGCCTTCCCTCTTTACAGTGAGAGCGTCACCCTCGAAGAGTGTGAGACCAGTGCTCTGTCCACCCACCCGCTCTCAGATCAGAGCCGATGGATCAACCTGATCCGTGAAGCTGATACCACAATTGCCGCTCTGCAGTACCTGCCGAAACTCTCCCTCGCTGCAAAGGCGACGAGGCAGTCCGAAGCGCTTTCTGCCACCCTGCCGGGGGGAATAACGCTTGACGGGTCCCTGAATCAGTTCCAGATCGTCGGAGAGTTGAATCAGATCGTCTTTGACGGCGGAGCCGTCAAGGCCGGGAAAAAGGTCGCTGCCGCCGCATCAGCTCTCTCTCGGAGCCAAAACGAAGTGAATCTTGAAGCAGTGAGACGGGTGGTGAGAGAGACCTATTTTTCTCTGCTCCTTCTGGACAGACAGCTGAATCAGATCAGGGTGCTGCAACAGAACCTGTTCGATACTGAGAAAAAGCTCCTGGCTTATAAAGAGAACGGTATGGTCACTCAGGCCGATATAAATGAGATCAAGGTCGAAGAGCTGAACGTCTCTGCACAGATTCTGGAACTTGAAACGAGAAGGAAGGACGCACTCTATACCCTCTCCCGTTTGACGGGACTCTCTCTGTCGGAAAGAACCACGCTCATAAAACCGCAGATGCAGACAGAGATGATTGAAGAGATCTCACATCTCCGCAAAGAGTTCTCGGTATACCGATCGCAGATCGAAGCGCTGGACGCTCAGCAGAGCATGCTGAACTCCTCCCTCTTTCCGAAGATCAGCCTGTTCGCACAGGGCGGGTACAGCGAACCCGGCCTGAATATGCTCGACCCCGACCCTGCCGCCTGGTGGCTCGTCGGTATCCGAGGTTTCCTCTCGCTCGATTCCTATTATACCTATGCTTCAGAAAAGAGTAAGATCGAGGCATCGAAGAAGCAGGTGGAGACGCAGATCGAACAGTTCATACTTCAGGAGGACATCAGACTTCACGCGGCACTGAATGAGATAGACCGGCTCGAGCAGACGATCGAGCTTGATGAGCAGATCATCGCAATGAAACAAACGATGAAGGAAGCCGATGAAGAGAAGATAGCAAGCGGTTCGCTTTCAGTGTCAGATCTCATACAGGAATTGAATGAACTCACACTCGCTGAGATGGTGAAAGCTCAGCACGAAGTTCAGCTTCTGCGTGCTCAGGGCGAACTCAGTCTCATAACAGGAAATGGAGAAAACCAGTGATAAAGAAACTCATACTCACAGCAATTATCGTACTGACATTCCTTTCATGCTCACAGAGCGAAGATATCACAATCGCCGAGGGGAGCATCGAATCTGCAGAAGTGATCGTCAGTGCAGAGGGAACAGGCAGGATCCTTTCATTCGATGCCGTGGAAGGAACAGAAGTCGCACAAGGCCAGGTCATCGGCACAATCGATGACCTGCAGCTGGTCCTCCAGCGAGAACAGCTGGTTGCAGCCAGAAAACGCGTGGAGAGTCAGATACCCGATATCTCAGTCCAGACAGCCCCCCTTGAGGCGCAGCTCGTCTCTGCACGGGCAGATCAGACAAGGATCACGAGGCTTCTTGCTGCGGATGCCGCCTCTCAGAAACAGAAGGACGACATAGACTCACGGGTGAACACGCTCACCTCGCAGCTCGCTGCCCTGAGACAGACCCTCGAACAGAGTACAGAGAGCCTCGAGCTCGAAAGTGAATCGCTCTCCTATCAGATCAGCCAGCTGGACGACAGGATCGCAAAATGTACGATCACGAGTCCGATAGCCGGGACGCTCCTTACCTCCTACGCCGAAGCCGGAGAACTCGCGGCGCCCGGGAAGGCCCTGTTCAAGGTCGCAGACCTTGAGAACGTCTTCCTCCGGGCATACATAAGCGCTTCACAGCTCACTACCATCACATTAGGGGACAGTGTGAAGGTAATGGTCGACTACGGCGTGGACGGACAGCGTTACTATGACGGCAGGGTATCATGGATCTCCGAAAAGGCGGAATTCACTCCGAAAACGGTACAGACACGGGATGAACGAGCAGCCCTGGTCTATGCTGTCAAGGTTTCCCTTCTCAATGACGGATATCTGAAACTCGGTATGTACGGTTCAATCGTAGAGGCACAATGAACATGAGTCAGGCGGCTGTCACAGCACATGGGATAGAGAAGTATTACGGCAGGACTCATGCTCTCAGGGGGATCGATATCGATGTCGCCCGTGGGGAGATATTCGGCCTGATCGGAGCAGACGGAAGCGGGAAAACCTCCCTGTTCCGTATTCTCACCACACTGCTTCTTCCCGATGCAGGGACCGCGACGGTCGAAGGATTCGACGTTGTCAGAGATTTCTGGCAGATCAGGAAACTGATCGGCTACATGCCCGGCAGGTTCTCTCTGTATCAGGATCTGACAGTGAGGGAGAACCTCGAGTTCTTCGCGACGGTATTCAACACCACGATAGAAAAGAATTACGAGTTGATCAAAGAGATCTGGGTACAGCTGGAACCCTTCAGCACCCGGCGTGCCGGGGCTCTCTCGGGCGGAATGAAACAGAAGCTCGCCCTCTGCTGTGCTCTCGTGCACCGTCCGTCGATCCTCTTTCTGGATGAACCGACGACAGGTGTAGACCCCGTCTCCCGCAAGGAGTTCTGGACGATGCTGGACAGATTCAATACCGAAGGAATATCGATCATCGTCTCGACCCCGTACATGGATGAAGCGGCTCTCTGTGACAGGATAGCTCTCATTTCCGAGGGAAACATCCTCGAAACCGGCTCTCCGCAGGAGCTCTCGAAGAATTATACCGGCGATCTCTGGTCTGTCAGTGCAGAAAAACTGAACACGCTTCTCCCTCTGCTGAAACGGCACCCTGACGTACTCACCTGCTTTTCGTTCGGGAGCTCGATTCATTTCAGTACAAAACCGGAAAGCACAGATGCTCGCCAGATACACTCCTGGATTGTGCAGCACGGGATAGAAGAGGTTACCGTTCAGCCTATTACACCTACGATCGAAGACAGGTTCCTTTCCCTCTCCACCGAAGGGGATCTCATATGAGTGCGATCACGGCAACGGATCTGACGAAGAAGTTCGGCTCGTTTACGGCAGTGGATCATATCTCTTTCGAAGTCGGTACGGGCGAAATCTTCGGTTTCCTCGGAGCGAACGGCGCCGGAAAGACGACTGCGATGCGGATGCTCACCGGACTCCTCAAACCCACCGGAGGGAGCGGCCTCGTGGCCGGCTACGATATCAGGAAGGAGAGTGAAAAGATCAAGGCGAATATCGGGTATATGAGTCAGAAGTTCGCCCTCTACGGTGATATGACGGTAGCAGAGAATATCAGGCTGTTCGGAGGGATCTACGGGATGAACCGGAAGGTCGTTCAGGAGAAACAGGTTCAGCTTCTGGAAGAACTGAACCTGACGGAAGAGAAGGACTCCTTGGTCTCCCGCCTTCCTCTCGGCTGGAAACAGAAACTCGCCTTCTCCGTCTCCATCTTTCACACCCCGAAGATCATCTTTCTCGACGAACCCACCGGGGGAGTCGACCCTGCGGCGCGTCGCCGATTCTGGGAAATGATCTATCAGGCCGCAGAAAGAGGTATAACCGTCTTCGTGACAACCCACTATATGGATGAAGCAGAGTACTGCGACAGGGTGTCCATCATGGTGGACGGCCGCATAGAGGCACTGGATGCCCCCCAGAAGCTGAAAGAGCAGTATCAGGGGAGTACCATGGATGAAGTGTTCCGGATGGTAGCCAGGAAAGCACAGAGGGGAGAAGACTGATGAACTCACTGAAGGCCTTCGTGAGGAAGGAATTTCACCATATTCTCAGGGACCGCTGGACCCTTATCATCCTCCTCGTCACTCCCGTTATCATGCTGATCCTTATCGGCTTCGCCATGACCACCGAAGTGAAAGGAACAACCTTCATGGTCATAGATCCCTCAAGGGATGAGTCAACTGAAGAGATTGTCGAAACCCTCAGACAGAGCGTCTACTTTACCTTCGGCGGCTATCTGAAAGGAGAAGAGGATATCGACCGGGTATTCCGTCAGGGAGAGGCAGGACTGGTCCTCGCCTTCTCCGGCAGTTTTGAATCAGAGAGAATCCACTCCGGCACTGCACAGATCGCCATCATCACCGACGGCAGTGACCCGAATACGGCCAAGACGCTGACACAGTATGCCGGTGCCATCATAGGAAGCTGGACCCGCCAGCAGTATCCCACAGGCAGCAATCCCTGGACGATCGGTACAGAAACGCGGTTCCTGTACAATCCCGCCATGAAGGGAGCCTACAACTTCGTCCCCGGCGTTCTCGGAATGATCCTCCTGCTCATCTGCGCGATGATGACCTCGATCTCCATAGCCCGTGAAAAAGAGTCGGGCACCATGGAAATACTCCTTGCATCCCCTATGAAACCGCTTGCGATCATTCTTGCGAAGACGATCCCCTACTTCGTCCTTTCATGCCTGAACCTGGTGACAAGCCTCCTCATGGCCATGTTCGTCCTCGGTGTTCCTGTGAGAGGGAGCTGGCTCGCTCTCATCCTCGTCTCACTGCTCTACATCTTCACAGGACTCCTTATGGGAGTCATGATCTCGACCATCGCAAACTCACAGCTGGTAGCCCTGCTTGTCTCGGGGATGGGGATGATGCTGCCGGTCATGCTTCTTTCGGGCATGATGTTCCCGGTGGAATCGATGCCGCTGGTGCTGCAGTTCATCTCCCGTATCATACCGACTCACTGGTATGTCATCGCCATGAGAAAGATCATGATAAAGGGACTCGGCCTGAACTCGATAGGTCTTGAGCTCGGCATTCTCGCCCTCACTGCCCTCATCATCCTTGTCGTAAGCTTGAAAAAATTCAAACCGAGGTTGGAGTAGCCATGCTGAAATATCTTGTACAGAAAGAATTCATTCAGATCAGACGAAACCCGTTCCTTCCGAGAATGATCATCATGTTCCCCATCATCGTACTCCTCGTCCTTCCCTTCGCCGCGAACTTCGATATCAGGAATATCAACGTAGCTGTAGTCGACCACGATGAGAGCAGACTCTCCGAGCGTCTGATCGGCAAGGTGGCCTCCTCAGGCTATTTCATCATCTCCGGCTACTGTTATAACGATGCAGATGCCCTGCGGATGGTCGAACTGGGAACAGCAGATACGATCCTCGAGATCCCCCAGGGGTTCAAACGGGCTCTGGTGCAGGGTAATCAGCCGGAAGTGCTGATCTCAGCCGATACAGTGAACGGCACCAAAGGGAATCTGGGGAGTGCCTACCTCACCTCCGTGATACAGGATTTCACCCTCGAACTCCTGAGTGAGAAGCAGCCGCTCCCACAGGGAATGACATCTCCGGTCACCATGGAACAGCAGTACCGGTATAATCCGAACCTCGCCTACCCCGATTTCATGGTTCCTGCCCTGATGGTCATTGGACTCCTTCTCATGACAGGCTTCCTCCCTGCCCTCAACATCGTAGGTGAAAAGGAAGCAGGGACTATCGAGAGCATGAATGTCACCCCGGTGAAAAAGATCACACTGATCCTCTCGAAACTGATCCCCTACTGGCTGATCGGGTTCTTCGTGTTCACCTTCATGATGGTCCTTGCCTATCTCTTCTGGGGACTGAGACCCACCGGAAGTCTGGGAGCCCTCTACTTTACTGCTCTTCTGTTCGTCTTCACCGTGTCCGGATTCGGACTGATCATCTCGAACTATGCGCACACCTACCAGCAGGCAATGTTCATGATGTTCTTCTTTGTCATGATCTTCGACTTTTTGAGCGGACTGTTCACTCCGATCGCCAGCATGCCCGAATGGGCGAAGATCATCAGCTATGGAAGTCCCTTGCGCTACATGATCGAGGTGCTCAGGGGAGTCTACCTGAAAGGGAGTACGATCCGGGATGTCTATGATCAGCTGATACCACTGAGCATGCTCATGACCGTTTTTAATCTCTGGGCTATCATAAGCTACAGGAAGAAGAGCTGAAATCTCTCTATACACCCTCTTCATAACCCGATACGATGAACAAATGAATTTCCAGGCTGCCTTCAGTTTTCTCGTGTATGTCCTCATCAACTGCTTTACCCCGGGACCGGGAAATCTCCTGGCGATGAATACGATGATACGGTTCTCCTGGCGTGACGGGAGAAATCTCCTTCTCGGGATATTCGCCGGCTATTATGCAGTCCAGATCATGTGTGCATCGATGGTATGGGGACTCAACCGCTATATGAATCCGGTATTCTCTGTCATGAGGTATGTGGGAGTCGCCTACATCCTATGGCTCGCATGGCATATCCTCAGGAGTCGTCCCGACTTCGAAGAGAACACATCGAAGCCCTCCTTCTGGACCGGCTTTCTGCTACAGTTCGTGAACGTGAAGATCTACCTGTTCGGAATCACCGCGCTCTCAGGATATGTGGTTCCCTATTACAGTTCTTTCCTCGCCCTCTTCCTCGTGGAAATCGGCATAGCCACTACAGGGACGATCGCATCCACCACGTGGGCTGCGATGGGACGTGCCTTCCAGAAGATCTACCTGAAGCATTTCAGGGTTATCAACATCATTCTGGCACTCGCGCTGCTCGAGTGTGCCGTCAGCCTTCTGCTGACAGAACTCTGAGAGACTTTCTCAAGCCTGGAGTAATACTCTACTGAAGAAAAGCACGGCCATGAAACCTTTCGGGAACATGAGTTCATCAGCTTTCTGAGGATATTTCTTCCGGTCTCTGATTACTTCGAGATCACCAATGAAAAAGGCCTGTCCCGAACGACAGTCTTCATCACGAGAGTTGAACTCAGGCGTTGAACATAGGGAAGTTTCGTCAGACTCTCATCATAGAGCTTCTGAAATGCCTTCAGGTCCTTCGTTACGACCTGAATGAAATAGTCGGGGTCACCGAACAGACGCTGTGCGAGAATGATCTGGGGGATATCGAGTACCGCATGCTCAAAAGCCTCAACCGCATCACTCGCTGTCATTCTGAGACTTACGAAGACAATGGAAGAAAAGCCCAGACCGATACGTGAGGGCTCTATCTGAGCCTTATACCCGCTGATGATCCCTGCACTCTCGAGCTGTCTTATTCTCCGGTGGCAGGGGGAGAGGCTCAGTCCGACCCTCTCAGCCACCTCAGTGACAGATAGTCTCCCATCTTCCTGCAGTATTGAAATAATCTTCTTATCAATCTCATCCATATAGCAATTCCTTCTAATATCATACGAAAAATATAAAGAAATTGAAAGCACATTTTTCGTACTTACACGTACAATACAGATCACACCACGTGTACAGGAGTGCATCATGTCTACATTATTTGCTTTCTGGACTGTCTCTCTTCTTCTTGTTCTGACCCCCGGCCTCGATTGGGCATATGCGATACAGGCAGGCAGCAGAGGACGCTCCTTTCAGGGAGTGTCAGGTCTTCTTCTCGGTCATATACTGATCACGGTCACCGTCGCAGCCGGCTTCGGAACAATCATCGCACACCATCCGGCCATCATGCATTCCCTCATCGCCCTCGGTTCGGTCTACCTCCTGTGGGTCGGCCTCGGTATGATCCTCCATCCCTCAGCCCCTGCTGCCCAGGAGGCGAAAGAGATCGTCCTCTCCTCTTCACGGTGGGTGTTCAAGGGGATCGGGGTCAGCGGACTCAATCCCAAGGTAGTCCTGCTTCTTCTCGCTCTTCTCCCCCAGTTCATAGATTCGACCTCTACCTGGTCGGCACTGACACAGATTACACTCCTCGGTGCCGTCCATATCCTCAACTGTACGGCCGTATATTATACGGTCGGATACAGTTCCCAGAAAATTCTCAGGAGCAGACCTCAAGCAGCCCGTATGTTTTCAAGAGTATCAGGCTCTGCCATGATTCTGGTCACCTGTTTCATGATCTTCGAGCAGGTGGGATGAGTGACAGCAAAGTGAGGATTCAGCGCCCCTGGTCAGTCAATATTCCTATGTGATTACAAATCTCTACTAAATTGGTTGCCTTTTGAAGAGAAGATACATACTTTAAACATAATTACATTATGTTTTATAAGGAGTCACCGATGGGTACACCAAAAATAGCGATTATCATAAGCAGTGTCAGAGCAGCAAGAGTAGGCGGTCAGGCTGCTGAATATCTTGAATCGATAGCTTCAAAGAGGGATGATCTCTCCTTTGAAATACTTGACCTGAAAGACTATCCCCTGCCCTTCTTCGATGAAATTGCATCAAACGCCTATGTCCCTTCAACCAACGAGGTCGCACAGAAATGGCAGAAGAAAGTCGCCGAATTCGATGGATACATCTTCATCACTGCAGAATATAACAACAGCATTACCGGGGCACTGAAGAATGCACTTGATTATGCCTATCCAGAATGGAACCGCAAGGCTGCGGCGTACTTCTCCTACGGCTCCGCCGGAGGTGCACGGGCTGTACAGCATCTGAGAGACATCTGCGTAGAGCTTCAGATGGCACCTGTCAGACAGGCAGTGCTGATTCAGGGAAGCGATTTCTTTCCGATCATGAACGGCGAAAGCAGGATTGAAGACCTGGGCTATCTTGAAGGACTGGTGGAACAGATGCTCGACCAGCTCGCCTGGTGGACAGGTGCACTGAAGAACGCACGGGAAGCTTCTGAAGCTGAGAGTGAACAGGAATCCGCATAAACGAGAACGGGGATAAGGAAACCGGTACAGGTCTTTCCTACCCCTTCACGTGTCACTCAACCCGCAATGACCGGCTTTCTTCTGAATGAAGAGAGCCGGTTGTTTTGTATCCGGTTCACGAGTCAGGTTAAAACCGGTCGATCACCGTAATACCGATCTCCTTGAACTGATCCATGGAGGTGAGCTCGGTGAGTGACTGCTCAAGAGAGATCCTCTTTCTGATAAGCTTTGAGGGATCGAGTTTTCCCGCGGCTATCATGGAAAGAAGATCAGGATACTTATACGCCTGAATTCCGTGACTCCCGAGAATCTCAAGCTCATGAGCAACGACCTTGTCCAGCGGAACCGGTGAGTCTTTGTGATCGCCCAGCATAAGACCGACCTGAATATGCTTTCCCCGTTTTCTTAAACAGGAAACGGAGGTATAGGAAGTAATCGGGGAACCCAGCCCATCGAGGGAGACATGAGCTCCTCCGCCCGTGATCTCCCTGATTTCCTGAGCCACGTCTTGAGATGTGGAGGCATTCACGCAGTGTTCAGCTCCGATAGATTTCGCGAAGGCAAGCTTGTCCTCTGCGATATCCACAACAACGACGTGAGCTCCGAGTGCGTTCGCTATCATGATGGCGGAAAGACCCACTCCACCGCAGCCATGAACCGCAACCCATTGACCGGCAGAGACCTTCCCCTGCTCCACAACAGCCCGGAAGGAGGTGACAAATCGGCAGCCGAGGCTTGCCGCTGTCACATAATCTATCTCTTCGGGAATCCTGACAAGATTTATATCGGCATAGTCCACAGCCACAAGTTCCGCAAAGGATCCCCAGTGGGTGAAGCCGGGCTGAAACTGGTTATCACAGACCTGATGATTGCCGGAAGCACACTGCGGACAGTGACCGCAGCCGCATACGAAGGGCATGGTGACACGGTCTCCCTTCTTCCAGAGAGTCACGTTCTTCCCCGTTTCTTCCACAATTCCTGCAAGCTCATGCCCGGGAACATGGGGTAAGGAGATATCGGGGTCATGCCCCATCCAGCCGTGCCAGTCGCTTCTGCACAGCCCAGTCGCCATCACTCTGATAACAACACCACTGTCTGTCGGAACTGGATCCGGGACGACTTCAATATTCAACGGCTTTCCAAATTCTCTGTAGACGGCGGCTTTCATCTCTTCTCTCTCCCTGGCTTGAATCTGTTTTCTTCAAATCCTAATCAAACTGAGAACCGGATTCAATAGAGATCGGAAGAATATGAAGTGAACTCACGACCTTTTAGCGATCACGGGAATCCAGATCTCACTGCGAAAGTCAGGTTTCGTCGTATCAGGACCTTCATTCCAGAGGATTTCCGGACCTTCCCTCAATTCATATGCTGAAACGGGAAACCACTCGGAGTAAATGCGTCCCCAGATATTCTGTAGATTCTCGGGAAAATTCCCCACCGCCTCAAAGATAGCCCAGGTACCCTCTTTCACCTCCAGTACCGACAGATGATTAGGATCCGGAAGATGCGTACTCGCGACGCCGATATAATGGTCGAGAGTACCTTTCTCCTCCATCCTTCCTTCTGAAAAATTGACTGAGGCACTGATGAATCCTGACGGTTCCGTATCTGAAAGAGCTTTCAGGGAGGAAATCAGCTCTGGAGTCAGTGTTCTCCACATGGCATCGATCTCCTCGTTAGGTCCTGAGAACACAATCGGAACAGTTTTCGATATCCCGATGATCCTGAAAGCTTCCTTTGAGACAATTCTGTACTGCATGGCTTCAGCTCCTTTGATGGTGACAGAGAAAGAGAGTTTCGGAAAAGAGCGTACCACCGCCCCTTCCTTCAGAACAGCTGCCGGGGAAGTACCGTGAATCTCCCTGAACGCCCGGCTCAGCGAATCGACAGAAGAATACCCGTACCGGATGGCTATCTGAAGAAGATCAGAATCTTTATGGAGATCCAGAGCTGCCTGGCTCATCCTCCGTCTCCTGATATAGTGCGCCAGCCCCTGTCCCGTGATAAAGGGAAACATTCTCGACAGATGATATTCAGAGCACCCCATCAGATGAGCCAGCTCACGGTAATCGATCTCGTCTATGAGGTGCTGCTCTATATAATCTGCCAGCTCATTCAGTCTTTCCGTTATATCCATTGAGATCTCCTCTCGTCATGATCTACAGTATCATATCTTTATTTCCTGAAGGATACAAAATCTGCACATCTCAGTCGTGAGACTCTCCTCTACGTGATTCTTCCCCCCTCTCATCCTGCCCCAGGCAGTTCTGGACATGTTTTTTTCTTGTAACATCATATCTGGTGAATGTATACTGAATTAACACTCAAGCGAAAAGGTCTGGTCGATGATTCAGGATACACAGCGGATCGGCAGGCATATCCTTCTTGTTTTTACTATCATCATCCTAAGCTTTTTCATCGGATGCCGTGCTCAGAAAGATACCTCCTCACACGAAGAAGATGAAGGAATCATCGTAGGATTCTCTCAGATAGGGGCGGAAAGCGCCTGGAGAACCTGCAATACCCGGTCAATCCAGGAAGCAGCTGCTGCCAGGGGAGTACAGCTGGTGTATGCGAATGCCGAACAGAAACAGGAGAATCAGATAAAAGCGCTCCGCTCCTTCATCGCCTACCAGGTCGATGTGATCGCCTTCGTTCCCATCGTGACCGGCGGATGGGATAACGTCCTGCAGGAGGCCCGTGACGCGGGGATTCCGGTCCTCGTCACCGATAGGAAGATAGAGGTCGAAGACCCTTCGTTATATGCTGGGTTTATAGGTACCGACAGCCTGAAGGAAGGGAGGAACGCAGGTTTATTCCTCCTGGATAAATTCAAAGACAGAATCGAGAGTTTCTCTGAGTCCGGCGATCCCATCACTGTTGTCGAACTGTTCGGGACCGAGGGTTCCTCGGTAGCCACAGGAAGGGCCGAAGGCTTTCGGGAAGTCCTGGATGAATACCCCCAGTTCAAGATCATCTACAGCGAATCGGGCGACTTCCTCCGTTCGAAGGGATATGAGCTGGCCGTAGATTTTCTTGATACCTATGATGATATAGACGTCATATTCTCCCATAACGATGGGATGACTCTGGGAGCTATTGAAGCGATGGAAGAGAAGGGAATCCGACCCGGAAAAGATATCGTCATCGTCACCATCGATGCGCAGCAGGCGGCCATCGATGCCTTGAGGGAAGGGAAGGTGAACTGCGTCATCGAATGCAATCCGAAGACCGGTCCCGACATCATCAAGCTCTCTGAACGTCTCGCTGCCGGGGGTAAGATTCCGAAGCTTCAGTACGTAAAGGAAGAGGTGTTTAGGGAAACCGACGACCTTTCTCTCATAGAGCCCCGCGGGTACTGATATGAAGAGTCGCAGGTCCGTCATTGAGAGAATTTTCTCGGTATTCAAAAGCACGAGCATCAAGGAGAGAATCAAGATCTCCTACGTCATCATCATCCTCCTGATGATAACCCCTCCCCTCATTACGATCGTCTCGTTCGTTGTCCAGATGGTCACGGTATGACCAGATCATCACGAACGTCAGCAAGACGAACAGTCTGAACCAGACGGTCAAGATGGATGTCTCCAACGAGATATGGGATATCGTGGCAGGAAACAAGAAGTTCGAAGAAGGCCGCCAGTACGAGATTATCGACGGGATCAATGAGAGCCTTGACGATATCATGAGGACGACCGATGAGAGGGAGAGCCGGCAGATGCTTGAGGTCGCAGGCCGTGCGGTCGAGACTCTGAAGCGGAATGTGGACAGACTTGGCTTTCAGATGGCGAACCACTCGCTGGTAAGCGAAAATGAGGAGAGCCTTGATGAGATCCGCGGAGTGTCGGCTCTCATCTCGGATATCCTCCAGGATTTCATCGTCCGGGTAATCGAGTCAGCGACAATCACCAATGAGAGGAATCAGCGAGTCGCACTGACCCTCACCATCATTCAGATCTTCACCGTCTTCCTCGTCATCATCTTTGCTATCTTCACCCAGCGTTCGGTGACCGCGAGTATCAATCAGCCCATCAAGAGACTTGAAAACCTCTCAACCCGTATTGCCGAAGGAGACTTCAATGTCAGGGTCAGGCTGCCGCAGGTGAGCGAGCTTGACGGCCTGACCGACAACCTGAACCTCATGGCCGTGAAGATACAGGCACTGATCGAAGAGAATGTCCGGGAGCAGCAGAACCTGCAGAAATCGGAGATGAAAGCTCTCCAGGCCCAGATCACACCCCACTTCCTCTACAACACCTTTGACACGATCGTCTGGCTAGCCGAGGAGAAGAAGAATGACCAGGTCATCGACATCACTCGTGCCTTCTCCAGTTTCTTCAGGATATCTCTGAACAGGGGCAAGGACTTCCTGACGATCGTAGAGGAGTTCGAACACGTGAGGAGCTATCTCACGATTCAGAAGATCAGGTACCGGGATATCCTTGATTACCATATCGAATACGAGGAGGGTATGGAGAACTGCCGGATTCTGAAGCTGGTGCTGCAGCCCCTCGTCGAGAATGCACTGTACCATGGAATAAAGAATAAACGGGGAAGAGGATTTCTCTCGGTGAAAGGCTGGAGGGATAACGGGCGTCTCTGTTTCTCCGTAGAAGATAACGGCATAGGAATGACGGAGGAGCACCTTTCCAATATCATGAAGCAGATCAGCTCCTCTGCAGACCCTGCCGAGCTGAGCAGTGTCTATGGCCTGTATAACGTGAATAAGCGGCTTCAGCTCTATTATGATGCCGACACAAAGCTGGAGATATCCAGCAGATACAGAAGCGGAACCACCGTCCGTTTCAGTGTCCCTGAGGTTGGGTGTGATGTATAAAGTATTTATCGTAGAAGATGAGATAGTCGTGCGTGAGGGACTGAGAAACAGCATACAATCGGGATCCGGCCCCTTCGTCCTTGCCGGTGAAGCCTCGGACGGAGAGATGGCCCTCTCCATCATGAAAGATGTGAAACCCGATATCCTCGTCACTGATATCAGGATGCCCTTCGTCGACGGCCTCACCCTCTCGCGGATCATCAAGAAAATCCTTCCCTGGATAAAAATCCTCATCATCTCAGGTCACGACGAGTTCCAGTACGCTCAGAAGGCGATATCAATAGGTGTTGACGAGTACCTTCTCAAACCCGTCTCCGCCTCCGACATGCTCTCGGCACTGGATAAGCTGGTGAAAATGATCGAGAAGGAGAAAACCAGCCTTCTCAGTATCGAGAACCTGAAACAGCAGGCACGCTCCAGCTCGGATCTACTTCGTGACCGATGGCTCTGCGATCTTGTAACCGGAATCGTCAAGACCGAGGATGCCCTCGAAAAGGGAGGTGATATGGGAATCGATCTCATCGCCCTCGGCTATCTTGTCGCGATCATCAGACTCTCGGCCTCCGAGAAGGACTACTCGGAGCTGATCACTGCCAGGCTCAGGATCAGCAGCCTGACCGATAATCAGGAAGAGGTGATCTGCTTCTGCCAGAGCAGGGACACGATCATCCTCCTGCTGAAACAGGTCGGAGCCGAACCGCTCGAAGAGACCGCCTATACCTTCTCTCAGGCGGTGAAGTATGAAGTGGAGAGAAACACCGGGTGCATGGTGGCGATCGGGATAGGCTCGCCGGTCGACCGTATCGGGGATCTGAGGCAATCCTACGCAGATGCAGAGAAAGCGGTGAAATTCCTTATGAAGACTTCTCAGAAGCTGATCCTGAGCTCACACGATTTGAACACCTTCCCTGAAATAGATTTCCTGAAACTCGACGGCAGCCCGATATCTGAGCGGTTGAAGTATGTGAAACTCTCATCGATAGATGAGATCATCACTCAGTATATCGAAACAATCGGTGATCAGCCGTTCCAGGCAACCCTGATCGGGTATTACCTCCTGTGTGACCTTATGGTTGATATCTCGAAAATCATCGGGGAGCTCGGAGGTGATATTCACACTGTCATTCCTTCCCTTTCACACAAGACGCAACTATCCGAGATAGCAGGCTCGAAGGAGACCTTCTGTGACGGGGTACGTTCGATTCTGGAAGCCTTCATCGCCTTCAGAGATTCAAAAGCCGCCGGAAAATACTTCTCGATGATTCAGAAGGCGAAGCAGCACATCGACACCCACTTCTCTGATCAGGACATATCCCTGCACTCAGTAGCCTCTGTCGTGCATGTCAGCCCGAACCATTTCAGTACGGTCTTCTCTCAGGAAACCGGGGAGACCTTCATCGAATACCTCACGCAGGTGCGAATCAGCAGGTCGAAAGAGTTGCTGACGAATACCGATCTCAGGAGTGCTGATATCGCGTATGAGGTGGGCTTCGGGGATCCCCATTACTTCAGTTTCATCTTCAAGAAACATACCGGTATCTCCCCGAGGGAATTCAGGTCAGGAATCCCCTGTCTGCGCTGAAAAAAGGTGCGTCATCCTAGAGGTTCACTCTTCTTCAAACCCTTGATCTGCAGCCAGGGAGGCAGTGCGAAAGAGAATGATCTCCTGTCTCGAACCGACATGATGATGCTCTGCAGGACGATGAAGAAGTAGAGCAGGAGACCGCTCACGATCGCCTGGAAGTTGGACTGGACTCCTGCCGCGCGGATCAGTTCGTTGATGACCAGAAGCGTCAGCGTCCCTATCGGTGCCCCGAGCAGGTTTCCCACCCCGCCGTTGAGGAGCGTGCCGCCTATGATCGCCGAGGCAATCGCCTTCATCTCGGCTCCCGAGGCATTACCGACATTGCCGGCTCCTGTCGTCATGATATAGACGAAGCCTGCAGTGCCTGCGGTCAGACCACAGATCACGTAGGTAAGGAAGACTGTTCTCTTTATGTTGATGCCGAGCATCAAGGCGCTGTGACTGTTTCCTCCGACGGCGTATACGTTGCGTCCGAATCTCGACCACTTCATCAATGAAGCGAGCAGGGCAAGAAGGAGTATCACGACGATGACTCCCGGTTTTATCTCGCAGGGAATGAACACGCCCAGACGGTTTTTCGTGCCGAGCCAGGAGATAACGATATCGAAATCCCTGAGCTTCACGAAAGCCGGCATCGTCACGTTGATCGGATCCTTATGGAGTGTCGTCAGCAGTCCCTGTGCAAGGAACAGTCCTGAGAGTGTGATAATGAACGGCTGAATCTCGAGGTAGGCAATAAGGTAGCCCTGAAGGATACCGAAGGCGAGTCCGATCCCGAGGGCGACGAAAACCGCACCGGCGACACTGCCCGTTCCCGATTCAAGAAAGACCGCACAGGCCATCGTCACCAGGCCGCAGACGG
This sequence comes from Sphaerochaetaceae bacterium, assembly GCA_963676605.2. Lineage (GTDB taxonomy): Bacteria > Spirochaetota > Spirochaetia > Sphaerochaetales > Sphaerochaetaceae > SABI01. The sequence continues at coordinate 31,278 of CAXXSP010000047.1, forward strand.
CCCCGATGGAGATGTCGATACCTCCACCGATCATGACGATACTCAATCCCAGTGTCATGATGATGAGCGGGGCATTCAGGTTAAACAGATCGAAGAAGGTCTGAAACTGCATGAAGCTGCCGGGAAAGGTGATGATAGCGAACAGGTACATCAGTACGAAGATGATGGCAGCTATGAGAAACAGAAGATTCGAGTTTGAAAGCCGTGCTTTCACCTTGAGTGTATTCACGTGTTCCATCCTACTCACCCGTCCTTTGGGGAGCTGCAGGTCCCCCGGTCAGCTCATCTCTCCGTTTTCCCGAGCGTATCCTCTCCAGAGCTTTCCCTGCGAAGGCTCTGACCACCGGGGAAGCGACCACCATGAGGAGGACGATGAAGAGTGCCTTGAATACCTTGATCATGGCAGGTTCTATTTCGAGACGAAGGAGGGTTCTGTTCAGCATCTCTATCGTGTACGCCCCTATGACGGAACCGGTGATACTGAACTTTCCTCCGATCAGTGAGTTCCCTCCGATCGCCACGGCGAGAATCGCGTCCATCATGATCAGTTTGAGCAGATTGACGCTGTCATGGCGTCCCGCCTTGTTGACAGCGATGAACCCTGCCACAGAACAGCAGAGACCAAGAATCAGGAAGGTGAGGAATATGATCTTCTTCGGATTGATGCCGTTCAGCCGCGCCGCGTTCGGGTTGATACCGACAGACTCCACATAAAGTCTGAGATTCGTAGTCTTGAACACCACTGCGGTGAGGACAATGAAGAGGAACGTCAGAATGATCGGAGTCTGCACGGGAATTCCGGGTATGACGGTACCGATCTTATTCGAGATATCGTTTGCAAGAATGGGAGAGAGCTTTCCGTCAATCATAAAGGCGACGGACCGTCCTCCGGTAAAAAGAATGAGGGAGGCTACCATCGGCTGAACCTTGAAGACCGAGACCAGGGTGCCGTTGAAGGCTCCGAGAACCAGGCCTGCAAGGCAGGAGAGGAGAAAGCCTGCAAGAATGGTAAGAAGTGTCACTTCCCCCGCATGCAGCACATACTGGACGAATACCGCGGAGGTTATGGTGGCGATCACGCCGATACTGATGTCCTGTCCCTGAGAGGAGGCCGTCACCAGCGTCATCCCTATCGAGAGGATCACCAGCTCCGAGGCGCCGAACAGGATGTTCGGGATATTCCCGTACAGGGCTCCGTTCACCATCGTGACACTGAAGTAATCGGCTCCCTTGATCAGGTTGATGACGATGAGCAACACCATCACCGACAAGGGCAGAAACAGATGGGACAGGTTTGTCTTTACCGTACGCATGCTCACATTCCTCCCTGGGCTATCATATTCATAACCTCATGTTCCGTCACATCCGTTCCGTGCAGTTCCCCGACGATCTGACGATCCTTCATGACGATAAGGCGGGTGCAGGTCCGCAGCATCTCCTCGATCTCGGAGGAGATGAACGTCAGGCTCATACCCTCGCCTGCAAGGGAGATCACAAGCTTCTGGATCTCCACCTTCGTTCCGACGTCGATTCCACGTGTCGGCTCATCAAGGATCAGGTACTCGGGATGGGTGAGGAGCCAGCGGGCTAGGATAACCTTCTGCTGATTTCCCCCCGAGAGGGATCTGATCGGCGTCGATGAGCCCGGTGTCTTGATATTCAGTTTCTCTATATACTCGTCGGCAAAAGCCTCCGCCTGTTTCCGTGAGAAGGGCTTGAAGAAGCCGTTGAGAACCTGTAATGCCAGAATGATGTTGTCACGCACCGAGAGATCGGCGATGATTCCATCCTCCTTACGGTCCTCCGGAAGGTACCCGATTCCCTGCTTCATGGCCTGAAGAGGGGTGTGGATCTTCACCTTCCTGCCGTTCATCCGTGTCTGTCCACCGCTGACCCTGTCGGCGGCGAAGATGGCACGGACACTCTCAGACCGTCCCGAGCCGAGAAGGCCGGCGAAGCCGTTCACCTCCCCCTTCCGTATCGTGAAATCGAAGGGGTGCACCCCGGCGGTGCTTGAGAGAGCCTCTCCTTCAAATACCGGAACATGGGCTTCAGATACTGCCGGCTCATGTTTCTGTATCTTTGTGATATCATCGAGCTCACTGCCCAGCATCTTCGAGATGAGTTCGATCTGGGGAAGCGCGGCTGTCTCATACTCACCGACGCGTTTCCCGTTACGAAGTACGGTGATCCTGTCACTGATCTCATACACCTGCTCGAGAAAATGAGTGATAAAGATGATGCCCACTCCCCGTCCTTTCAGCTCGCGCATAAGGGAGAAGAGCTTATTGACCTCGTCCTCGTCGAGGGAAGAGGTAGGCTCATCCAGAATAAGGATCCTGCAGTCCATATCGATCGCACGGGCTATCGCGATCATCTGCTGCACAGCAAGGGAACAGGCCGAGAGTTCCTGGAGGGGACTTGCCGGAATCCCGAGAGATGCGAGCAGCTTTTCAGCGTTATCATTCATCTGTTTCCACTGAACGAACGCCCTTCTGCCGCGGCCGATGAACAGATTCTCGGCTACCGTGAGATTAGGACAGAGCGTAATCTCCTGGTAGACGGTTCCTATACCGCTGTTCTGTGCTTCCTGCGGGGACCTGAAATGAATCTCCTTCCCGCTCAGCACACTTCTGCCCGAATCCTTTTCATATACTCCGGTGATGACTTTGATCAGGGTGGACTTCCCCGCCCCGTTTTCGCCCATGAGGGCATGGACCTCACCGCTGCGAAGGTTGAAATCAACACCATCCAGGGCTTTCACCCCTGGAAAGGATTTGCTGATACCCTTCATTTCGAGAATGATTTCTGATGACAAAAGAAGATCTCCTTGTACCGGTGCTCTACCATCGAAGAAAAAGGTGCGGCATGCAGATTCTCTGGTGCACACCGCACTGATCATTCACTCCTGAGAGTGACGTTCCTTACATCCCTACCGTGTGATCACACCCTTGCCGGGGTCTGCATTGATCCCCCAGTTATCGATGTCTTCATCGGTGATCGTATCGGTCGTGAACAGGAGCTCTTCCTGGTAAATGATACCGCTGGGGATATCTCCGCTCTTGATCCAGCGGGAAATCTCAGCTGCCTGACGAGGATTGCACTGCATGTCGGCATCCCAGTAGCCGGCCTGTACGTTTCTCAGGGCGAAACGGTTGAAGTCGAATCCGATGATCTTTACCTTGCCGCCCTTACCGTGGCTGATACCCGCGGCCTCGAGCGCCTGAACAGCTCCCTGGGCCATACCGTCATTCTCAGCATAGATGACATTGAAATCCTTACCTGCGGCAATAGCGGCCTCAACGACCTTTCTCGCCTCCTCAAGACTCCAGCTGTCACCACCGGTTCCGTCAGCAACGATAGTGAGCTTTCCTTCCTTCTCTGCCTTAAGTACTGCGGCACTTCTGCCGATCTCAGCTGCCGAACCCATCTGACCGCGGATCAGGATCAGGTTGATCTTACTGAGACCGAGATCAAGCACCCATTCAACTGCCTTGTCGCCTTCATAGGCCATGTCAGAGAGAAGAGCTGCCTGGTAATTCGATTCGGCTGTATCAATCGCACGGTCAAAGAGAATGACCTTGATACCTGCGTCTTTTGCTGACTTCAGAGTATCATCCCATCCTGAAGCATTCGCGGCAGAGATCAGAAGATAGTCTACGCCCTCTCTGATATAACCCTTCGCCGCGGCGATCTGTTCACTGTTGTCCTGGGTATTTGTCTGCTTTGCATCATACCCGTTCTCCTCGGAGAACACCGAATTCATGGCTTCAACATTCGCCTGCCGGTATCCCGACTCTTCGGGGGGAAGATTCACAATACCAACCTTCGTCAGCCCTGACTCCTGCTGCCCTGCGGCAAAAAGAGCGCCTGTTCCCAGAACCATCAGTACCATCAGTACACATAGAATTTTTTTCATGTACTCCTCCTTTTTGGAATAAAAAATAACTTCAGCTGTGTGGCGGCGATGCCGCCCTGATGGTCGTATCGTATTATCCGGTATTTCAGAAGTACATGAGGTATTTTATCGACTTTGGTAGAATATCTTACGCTTTCGTGAATCATCCCGGCGGGAACGGGAAAAAGTTCAATATCTTCTGATAAAGGTACAATTTCTTCCGATTCCGTAAGAATCGGGTAGGAAGAGAGAAAGAAATTCTCCTTCCCGTATGAGCAAAGCCTCACCGGAAAGGATTATCTCAGAGAGTCTGATCCCTTACACTTCTTTCGCTTTCTTCCTGAGGTGTCTGAGCTCCAGGAAAAACCAGAGCCCCGTGATTACTGCAGAGAGGGCATCTGCAATGGGGAAAGTCAGCAGCAGCCCCTGGAGACCGAGGATCGGCGGCAGAATAAGGAGAAGAGGAAGGAGCAGCAGGAACTGCCGGGAGAGGTTCAGGATCAGCGAGGGGACCGCCTTTCCTATAACCAGGAAGTAGGTACCACCCACGATCTGCATACCGACAAGAGGAAAGAAGATGACCACATAGCGTATCACTATCGTGACTGTATCAAGCAGGGCTGCATCGCTGCTGAATATACCTGCGATGAACCGGGGGAAAAGCATCAGGAACACGAACCCGGTGGTTGTATACAGAGTCGCAGCCACCAGTGTGATGTTCACTGTCTTCAGCACACGGTTGTACGACTGTGCTCCGTAGTTGAACCCGGCGATCGGCTGGAACCCCTGGATCAGCCCGAACAGCGGCATGAACAGGAACATGATGAGACGGTTTATGACCCCGTAGGCTGCAATATAGAGTGCACTGCCGTAGATTCCCAGCAGATTGTTTACCAGGATGAAGACAAGACTCTGACCGGACTGGCGGATGAACGCCGGAATGCCGAGCAGGGTGATCTCTCGCAGCACCTGAGCTTTCGGGATCCAGTGTTTCGGTGCGATCTGGATAAGGGAGCGTTTGAGGAGGAAGAACCGGGAAGCATAGAGGAAGGAGAGGAACTGACCCGTCACTGTCGCCCATGCGGCTCCTCCCACGCCCATATGGAACACGAAGATATAGACAGGATCGAGGATGATATTGGTTATCGCCCCGATAAGCATGACTGTCATGGAGACACTCGCTTTCCCTTCCGCCCTGAGAAGATTGTTCGAGACCATCGCCATTGCTATAAACGGTGAGCCGATCAGGATGACCCGGAGATAGCTTGCGGCATGGATTCGCATGGAGCCTTCTGCTCCGAGAAGATTGAGCAGAGGTTCGAGAAAGAGCGTGCCCAGTACCAGCGTCAGCAGACCGAGCACCAGAGCAAGAGCGAATGCATTACCTGCGGCACGTCTGGCCTGTGAATCATTACCTGCCCCGAGGGCTCTCGAGACGATCGAGGCAGCTCCCTGCCCTATCGACATACCGAAAGCCATGACGATCATCTGCGCCGGAAAAGCCAGCGCCAGCCCCCCGATGGCTTCGGTCCCGACACCCCGCCCGATGAAGATCGTATCGACAAGATTATAGAGACCGTTCACAGCCATCGCGACGATGCCTGGAACAGACAGCTTTACAAGAAGAGATCCGATAGGGTCCTGACCGAGAGCAGCCCTCCCGTCACGTCTATTTTCAGCAGCAGGCTTTGCACCTGATAATTGTGTTGTACTCATTTCGTGATACTCTACATCATTATGATAGATAACTCCACACGGTATGATTATATCCCGAAGGTTTTCTCTTTATGACTTCAGCTGGAGCAGAATCCTCCCGCCTCCCTGTACCTAAAAGTTTATGGCTGAGTCATCCTGGCTGTCTCAGAAATGCAGTATTGCCGATGCGTCAATTATGTATTAGTTTTGAAGAGAAAATCAGATCATGAAAATCCCGGTCTGCATGAGCAAGATAAGAAGCCTGCCTGTCGGGAACAGGAAGAAAGAACTATTTGATTTTCAGGAGAAGAGATACGATGAAAGAACGTGTAGTAGTGCTGGGCGCAAGTGCAAAACCTGAAAGATATTCCTATAAAGCAGTAGAGCTTCTGACGAAGCATGGTCATACACCGCTTCCCGTCTCTCTGAGAGATGACGAAATCCTCGGCCACAAGGCATTCAGGAACATTTCTGAGATCACCGGAAAGGTTGATACAGTCACTCTTTACGTGAATCCAAGAATCCTCTCGGAAGAGATCGAAAGTATTATCGCCCTGAAACCGGCACGTGTTATCATGAACCCCGGGACAGAGTCCGATGAAGCTGCCGAGCAGTTCAGAGCACATGGCATACGGGTTGTTTTCGCCTGTACCCTTGTTCTCCTTTCGACCGATCAGTTTCTGACTGTCTGACCGACAGCCGACTTCTATCCTCAGGAAAGCTTAAACCCAAGACGTACCGTTCTTGCAGGACAGATTGTCACCTGTCTGAAGATAGTGCGTTTTCTGAATTCTGACTGTAGATCCACAGATGGAAATGCCTTTGATGGGGAGAATACCGATTTTCACTGACAGGAGGGAAGTATGAAAGAAGCACTGATTGAATTATCAACTCCGGGAGAAGTTCTCAAAGAGGAGTTTCTGGATCCCATGGGAATCACCCCCTATGCAGTGGCAAAAGGTATTTTCGCAGATCCTCCAAGAATAGCAGCGATTATCAAGGGTAAGCGAAAGATAACGGCTGATACCGCATTACGATTTTCGAAGTTTTTTGGGAAATCTGCGGAATTCTGGATGAATATACAGAGCAGGTACGAACTTGAATTGCTCTCTGAGAACACGGACTCAAATATCAATAAAATTTCCAGAGTTCATATTGCTTCATAGTTGTTTAACGGAGACTAAATCCTTTTTCAATTCCTTATTGCAGGATCCTTCAGTAATTATTATGAGAGATTGCGCCAGTTGGTGTACGTAATTTTGAAACCATCCGGTACAGAACCGCAAGCCGGATGATGTTTAAGGACGGATGCTAGGGTAATTCCCACCTTTCCGATTAAGCAGAGCAGAAGTTATCCTTAACTTCTGTTCTGCTGAGTCTATATTTTTTAACAGGAAGTAGTTCAACTGACTTAAAAAATATTAAAATATACAGAGAGGATCAACAAGCCCTGAGCATTATCACTTTCATCCGGAATAATGTATCTGAGACTGCTTGTCATGCTATCCGATACATAATCTGCAACGAGGCATAGTCCACCGGTTTCCACTTCAGCCAATGTCTCAGTTTCCCCCATGTATTCTACCGTCATCTCCTCTGAGATGTATGAGTATCCGGCGCCGATTTTAAAGGTGTTTGTTTCCGAGGTCATAAACGGATATGAGAGTGCTCCGGAAATGAGCATGACCTTACTTTTCAGTTCAACCTCGCTCGGGAGGGATATTCCTTGCATCTCCGGTTTAATGAAGATCAAATCAAAATAACCGGATATATAATCGTTAACTCCCAAGTACACTGATCCACCGTATCCGGGCTTCAGATCAATATTTTCCTGCAAAGGAATGGTAATATTCCCACCTGCTCCAAGTGAGACGTCTGTTGCGGCAAAAAGAGCAACTTGAGATACACATACAACCAGAATACATAGAAAAACTAATGATCGTTTCATACACTCCTCCATGGAAAAAATTATTATCTGTTTCAGAACCTTTATCATTTCTGAAATCATTCATCCGCAGGACACCTGCGCCTGTACAATAATTGGAGAAGAAGGAGTGAGCAGAACGCTAATTTGTACCCGTATAGTTCACACTCTACTGCTCAAACAGTATATGTATAACCACGTCTTTTCGCAGGCTCTAACTTTAATACCTGTAATTATGATAATATTTCAGAAGAGAATACAAGTCAATAGAATCATCAGGCATCTTGTTAGGGGACAGATCTTCATCATAGCTCCCATCGTGTATCTGGTGATGAGGTGACATACAGAAGACAGATTCAATTCACCTGATACACCTAAGCATATAGGCCCCGGACTTCTCTCTCAGTTGAGGTTAAGCTGGTCCTTGATCTCGAGCAGAGGCAGGTAGGCGTCTGCTTCAAAGCTCTCGAAGCCTTCGAAGCCGGCGCTGGCAAGGGCTGCCCGCCCTTCAGGGGTCTCATCCATGGAGAGAAGCGTCTCGGTAAGGGTGTCGATAGTCGCCTGGTTGACGTTGCTGTTGACAATGAACGGTCCGAGGGGAAAGGGAGAGCTTACATGGAACACCTCGAGGTGCTCCCTCAGCACAGCAGGCTGTTCATTATAGATGAACGAGGCGCTCACCCCCGCGTCGGCAGTCCGGTTGAGTACGGAGAGAATGAGGGAGTCCTGCTTACTGATGATAATAAGCTCACCGAAATCGCGTTCGACATCGAGCCCCTGGGTTCTGAAGATGTAGTGGGGAATCAGATAACTGCTTGTCGAATAGGGGTCCCCGAGAGCAACTACCTTCCCGCTCAGATCTCTGATACTGTTGATACCGCTGTCCTTGCGTGCAAAGAAATAGGACTGATAGTCCCGTGAGTGCTCTATGACTCTCGCTCCGATGGGTATGACTTTGCCATACGGAAGGATCCTGAGGTAGGAGTAGGCATTGAGGATACCGAAATCGATCTCCTGGTTGATGAAGGCCTTCTGCATCTCGCTGAATGTCTGCTTGTGGATGAACTCGATATCGGCATCAAGGGCTTCCGAGAGAACGTTCATCATCGGTTTCATCCGCCTGATCAGCATCTCACCGCTCTGGGAGGATGAATAGCCGAAACTGTAGGTCGAACGGGTTGCACCAGACAGCGGTAGAACCGAGGCGATGAAAATAGCGAGAAGCAGAAACACTCTTATTGAACCAGAACGCAATGTACACCTCCCTGTAAGTGGATTCCGGAAGTTCCCATGGTATCACATAATTCTTTGAATTCTAGAGGCAATGTAGGCGATATGTTTATTGATCCTGGCAAAGTAGCTGATCAGGTCAAGGTGAATCGAAGAGGTGGCGATCGAGGCAGCCTTGCCATCGAACAGCCTCTCGATGTGAAGCTGCTTGTACTTCTCCTCTTCCTTGTTCTTATGAAGTTCAAGAATCGTTTTCACATACTTGATCTCATCATCCTGCATCGCCTTCTGCAAGAAATCAAAGTTGCGGTGTATCTTGTAGACCAGATGCTGGATCTCGTGAAATCCCTCCTCACTGAAGATCACATTCTGATTGATCTTCTTCTGGACCAGTTTCATGATGTTCTTGTCTATGATATCCCCGATCGACTCCAGTTCATTCTGTATGTACAGGTAGTTCATGCTGAGCTGGGACTGTTTGCTGTCAAGCTCTTCCTGACTGAGAGTGGCAAGGAAAGGAATGATCTGTGAGTGAAGTATGTCCACCTTGGAATCGAGTTCACTCACCCGGTGTATCACCTCATCATCCCTGCTCTTGAAACTACCCTTGAGTTCTCTGATCATCTCGGCGATGAACTCCGAGACCCTGATGATCTCCTTTCTAGCCATCATGAAGGAAAGGTCGACAGACTGCCCGATCAAAGCTTCTTCGAGATACAGCGCTCCAAAGGGCTTTGGCGCTTCACGTTCAGGAAATAGTCTGTTGAACAGTTTCACAATCAGACGCAGATTGGGAAACACGATGATATGGTTGATGATCGGCATGAAGGTGAAGCCCATGGCGATCTGACGTGCTACACTGTCAGTACCGAAGACCTTCAGTGTCACCCATTTGATCATCCAGATATAGAGTCTCTCTCCGTTATAAGGGATCATCATAAGGATGAACACCCATACGACACCGATGATCTGGAACATCACGTGGATATAGGAAGAGCGTTTCGCTTCCCAGTTCAGCGTGAGACTTCCAAGAATCGCTGTGATACAGGTCCCCACCGCTGCACCGAGATTGATCGGCACTGCCTGTTCCACCGTGATGGCTCCCGCGATGGCCATCGCTATCGTGATACTCGTTGTCGCCCCAGAAGATTGGATAATCATCGTGAACACGAGACCGATAAGAACCCCCAGGACCGGAGAATTGATCGTTGCCATGAGACGTATGAACGGCTCGAACTCACGCAACGGACGGAGAGAGGAGGACATCATGTCCATTCCGAGAAACAGAAGACCGAACATGAAGATCGTCATGGCTATGTACCGGCTTCTTTTGGTCTTCGCCACCAGGCGGTAGATAAACCCCACGAACACAATGAGGGTGGAGAATTTTGTGATGGAGGGGAACGCTATCAGCTGAGGAAGGAAGGTGGAGCCGAGTTCGGCGCCGAGGGTCACCGCAAGGCTCTGATGGAATGTCATCAAACCTGCTCCCACCAGAGCGGCTTCCAGGACCGTCGTTGCCGAGGATGACTGATTGACAATCGTGATACCGAGTCCGGTCAGATACCCCCGCACTGGACCATCGGTCAGTTTCGCCATGATAGATTTCATCTTACTGCCGGCGATCATCGTGAGATTCTTGTTCATCTCCATCATGCCGAACAGAAAAATCGCCAATCCTCCGATCAGCGAAAACACATTCCACATACTCATACAGATACTCCCGTAAAAACACTGTGAAGGGGTTGTACCGTACAACCCCCTCGCTGGTCAGATGGCCGAACCGTTTTCCAGATCAACCTTCGGTGCGGTCAACCAGCTCGAGACAAGCAGGATCACCGTGAGAATGATCAGCACGACGCTTGTGGGGCGTGTGAAGAAGATCGCCGGAGACCCGCCGCCAAGGAGGATACCCTGTGCAAACCCCTTCTCTGCGATCGGACCGAGGATCAGACCGAGCACGAGAGCGCCCAACGAGTATCCATACTTGTTCAGGAAGTAGCCAAGCATCGCGAATACGATCATCACTCCCACGTCAAACAGACTGTTCTGGATCGCATAAGTGCCGATCACACTGAACATGCAGACGACGGGAATCAACAGGGAGGTCGGGATCAGTGATACCTTCGCAAGCTGAGGAGCGAAGTAGAGGCCGAGAAGCAGGAACACAACGTTCGCCACAAACAAGGACAGAATAAACGGATAGGTGACTCCTGCGAATCGTGTGAAAAGTTCCGGTCCCGGTATCAGCCCCTTGATGATCAGACCTCCCATAAGGGCGGCAGAGGTTGTATTACCGGGGATACCGAGGGTGAGAAGCGGAATCAGAGACCCACCGGTCACACCGTTGTTACTGCTTTCGGCTGCGGCTATTCCCTCCAGGGAACCGTTGCCGAACTCATGCTTCTTCTTCGACATCTGCCGCTGTGCCTGGTAGGCCAGGAAGGCTGAGATCGTCGCACCTGCACCGGGAAGAATACCGATACCTGTACCCATGAGAGAGCCCAACGCCATCGGTTTACCCAGACCCTTGGGCATCTTCTCCTTCTTGATCACTGCCTTCTCCTTCCCGTTCGTCTTGACGATCGTCTTCTCACCAGCCAGAAGCAGCATCTGGGCGATACTGAACATCCCGATGAGAGGCGCCATGAAATCGAGACCTTCGTACAGTTCGAGAAACCCGAAGGTGTAGCGCAGTGAGCCCGAAATCGGGTCAGTACCGATGAGGCTGATCGCCAGTCCAATGAATCCGGAGAGAAGACCCTTGATCATATTCCCCTTGGCGAACATGACGATACTGGCTAGACCCATGACGGCCAGAAGAAAGTACTCAGGAGGTCCGAAGTTCAAAGCGAAGTAGGCAAGGATCGGAGCGAAGACCAGAAGGACAGCTGCCGAAACGGTACCGCCCCAGAAACTCGCGACAGCTGACACCTTAAGTGCAATCCCGGCTCGTCCCTTACGAGTGAGCGGGTACCCCTCGAAACTCGTAGCCAGAGCGGCAGGAGTACCAGGGGTCGCCATCAGGATCGCCGCGATCGACCCACCGTACATCGAACCGCTGTATGAGCCGCCCATCATGGCAAGGCCCATCACCGGATCCATCGTGAACGTTGTGGGAATCAGGATGGCGACAGCCAGTGTGCCGGTCAGACCGGGCATGGCCCCCATCATCGTACCAAGGAACGTTCCCATGAAGATCGCGATAAGATTCGGTATAGTGAACAGTATTGACAGATATTCAAATGCCATTTCCATATGTGTATCTCCTTTAGGCTTTAGGGCATCGGTACCTGAAGCAGTCTGAAGAAGACCACATAGGTGGACAGCAGTATCGTTACAAACGATACTGCCATCACTTTCCACTTCCGGTATCCCAGCAGCAACGACGTTGCCACCAGGAACGGAATAGTAGAAATCATAAACCCGACATTCAAGAGCAGCAGCACCATGTATACGGTCATGAGACCGACAAGGCCGAAGAAGTAGGACTTGTTGGTGAACAACTCAATCCTCACAGAACTTTTGCGCAGGGAGATAACAAAATCGATTGCAGCCAGAACAGCCATCCCCATGCCGACGAAGCGGACATACAGTGCGGTGCTGGTCTGAGCCCGTTCAGGAAAGCTTGCCGCGCTCGTGTAGATCACGATGCCGAGAAAGACGAAGAACGCAGCCAGGGCAAGTTCGCCAGGTTTCTTGTGTACCATACTCTATTACCAGGGTTCCTTTGCGAAAATCACTTCCATGTCGGCTTGAAGCTCATCGAGGAACTGTTCGTACTCGGGTCCGGGCATGTAGGAGAAAGACTGCTGTGAGTCGATGAGGGTCTGGGAGAACTCAGGATCGTTGACAACGTCTTCCATCAGTTTCTCGAGGACCTGCTTGATATCCTCCGGCACATCCTTCTGGATGACGAAACCACGTGTCCCGCTCATCTTGACGTTGTAGCCCAGTTCCACGCTGGTAGGGATATCTGGAAGAGCCTTCTGTCTCTTCGGTCCCAGGATCGCAAGAATCGTGGCATCACCGGCCACATGCTGGGTCTGCATCTGAGAGAAGTTCATGAACGCAACATCAACGTGTCCGCCCAGGATATTCGCCTTCTGCTCAGTGGAACCGCTTGCGGGGATAACCTGGAACTCAACACCGGCAGCATTCTGGAAAAGCATCAGAGCGAGGTGGTCATCACTGCCGATACCGTTGACTGAAGCAGTCATGGTGTTGTTCTTTGCATACTCGACGAGTTCGTCAAGTGTACTGACCGGAGAACCTTTGGGAACGACGATGATCGAAGTATCATCGGTGATCATGCTCAGATAGTGGAAGTCATCAAGCGTATAGCGCGCACGACCTGAGACGACGTGAGAAGGCAACTGAACCGTGAATACGGTGCCGAGGGTGTAGCCGTCGGGCTTGGCTGCTGCAATGGCTTCGAAGCCCTGCTGTCCGCCGGAACCCGGCTTGTTCACGATAGCGAAGTTGACTCCGTCAAGATGCTTCTTCGCAACCTGAGCGAAGATACGTGCCATACCGTCAGTGGAACCGCCGGCTCCGGAAGGAACAATGATCTCAATGGTCTTTGAGGGATACGGTTTCTCACTCTGACCTTCAGCGAACAGGGAACCTGCCAGTGCGATTCCCAGTACAAGAACTACTAGTACCTTTTTCATGTGCGTAACACTCCTTTTATAGGTATTCTTCCCGTCCTATGCAGGGAGCATGCCAAGAGTGTTTTTCAGGTGAAGAGAAGATAATGACAGGAAAATTTCAGAGAAAGTGTTCCATAAGGAACACTTCTGAGCCTTAGAGTGTTCTTTCTGGAACAGCTATATGGTACTTCGCTATCCTGTTATAGAGAGCCTTCCTCCCGATCCCCAGATGCTGTGCGGCTCGGGATATGTTCCAGTTGTTGAGCTCGAGGGCTTGCTGGACCATCTCCTTCTCCCGGTCGGAGAGTTTTGTACTTACAGGGAGAGAGGTCTGCTGAAGTGAAGATACCTCGATTTCCTGGGGAAGTGAGTCTAGGATACACAGGCGTTGGATGAAGTTCCTGAGCTCACGCACGTTTCCTGGCCACGGGTAGGCCATCATCTTTGAGAGTTCGTCCCGTCGTATCTCCCGGTAGGGCAGAGAGTTCTCTCTGCAGATCTGCTGCATGAAAAACTCACACAGAAGCGGGATGTCATCCGTTCTCTCACGGAGTGACGGGGAATCGATACGAATCACGTTCAGACGGTAAAAGAGGTCGGAGCGGAACCGTCCCGCCTCCACTTCCTCTTTGAGATTCTTGTTGGTCGCAGCCAGAACACGAAAATCGACCTTGATCTGGGAAGAACCTCCTACTCTGACGAACTGGTGCTCCTGTATGACCCGGAGAAACTTTGACTGACTTGACAGCGGCAGTTCGCCGACCTCATCTAGGAACAGGGTTCCTCCCTGAGACTCCTCAATACGCCCGATCCTCTGAGTATCGGCGCCGGTGAATGAACCTTTTTCATACCCGAACAGCACACTTTCGATCAGAGTTTCCGGTATCGCGGAACAGTCCACGATGACGAAGGGTTCCTTCGAACGCTGGGACTTCGAGTGAATACTCTTTGCTATCAGTTCCTTTCCTGTGCCGCACTCCCCTTGAATCAGTACCGGGGAATCAGTCGGTGCCACGGCACTGATCAGATCGAACATTCGTTCCATCACAGGGGAGCGCCCGATGATATCATCGATACCCCACTTCCCCTTCAGAGTCGCCTTCAGGGTGGACAGCTCATGATCCCTCATCCGGTCTTCAAACAGCTTGCTGATACGCATTCTCAGCAGATCGTAGTTCAGCGGCTTGGTCAGATAATCATCGGCTCCCGATTTAATGGCCTCAACGGCAGAGGAGATAGACCCGAAGGCTGTGAGAATGATGATGGGAACGGTGGTATCCTTCTCCCTGATCTTCTGAATGAAATCGACTCCGCTGAGCTGTTTCATGATCAGGTCGGTGAGGATGAGATCCACCTGGTGTTCATCGAACAGGACGAGAGCAGTCTCTCCTGAGTCCGCTAGGAGGGTATCATAGCCCTCGCTGATGAGCAGGTCATTGAGCACCATGCGGATATTCTTCTTATCATCAACTATCAGTATCCTCTTAGTCATCACTTTCATCCTTTTGTGCGGGAATTCGTATCAGGAACTCACTCCATGCACCGGCTGCGCTAGCGACGGAGATAGAACCCTTGTGGAGCTCGATGATGTGCCGCGAGGTGGACAATCCGATACCGGTTCCCTCCTTCTTGGTCGTGAAAAAGGGAAGGAAGATATGTTCCAGCTCTCCCTGCTCGATACCTGAACCGTAATCCTTGATCCTCACCTGCACCATACCCGTTTCATATCGGGTCTCGATCTCCAGATATCCATACTCTCCGTCCTTCGCCTGAATGGCATTGATCACCAGATTCAGAAACACCTGCTTGAGCATGCTGCCGTTACCTCTCACCATCGGCAGGTCCTGACTCAGAAGAACCTCTGTCTCGATATGTTCCTTCTGAACAGGATACTCCATCAGAGCCAGAATGTCTCCCAGAGCCCTGTTTACATCCACAGATCCCATAGTGAGGTCATTCATCCTTGACACGTCAAGGAAACTGTCGAGAAAAATAATCAGGTCGGAAACCTCCGACTGGATGATCTCGGCATACCTGATAATGTCGGAATTATCCGGATATTTGATCTTCAGCATCTCCGCCGAGCCTTTGATCGGTTCAAGGGGATTCTTCACCTCGTGGGCAAGCACGGAGGAAAGGTTACCCAGAACGGCCATCTTCTCGGTCTTGACTCGGAATTCTATCGAATGCTGCAGTTCCTCCATCATGCTGGTGAAGTTCCTCTTCAGGGCGATGATCTCATTGCTCTGCCGAGGATCGTCGGGTGTCTGCGAGCGCTTCATCATGAAACGATTGATCTCGGTGGAGAGCTCAATCAAAGGATTCGATATCTGACGGCTCATCACATAGCCGATGATGACAGCAAAGAACAGTACCGCAGCAGTAAGAAGCAGCATCCTGAGGCCGAAGGATTCGATAAGAAGAAGAGAAGCGGTATCAGAGAGGGTGATCTGAACGATACCGATCCGGTTATGATCAATTTCCACCGGGCTCAAGAATCGGTAGCGCTTCTGTTGATCCTGATAGCTCTCCTGGATGTAGACTCCGGTGTCTGACAGAATCTCACTGTCCA
The DNA here is from genome assembly GCA_963676605.2 of Sphaerochaetaceae bacterium. Lineage (GTDB taxonomy): Bacteria > Spirochaetota > Spirochaetia > Sphaerochaetales > Sphaerochaetaceae > SABI01. The sequence continues at coordinate 47,249 of CAXXSP010000047.1, forward strand.
CCGGATCAGGCCATGCCTGCCCGATCAGGTTCAGATCGGAGTGCATCTTGATGTACCCGTCATGACCGATGAGGGCTACTGATTCAATATCTCCATCCTTTGTCATGGGATCGATCAGGAGCTTGATGGCATAGAAGTCGTAGCTGATCAGATGGTTCACCACCGAATCGGACAACAGCCGTGCAAGGACCTGGCCTTTCTTGATAAGCTGGCTGTTGATAAGGGAGCGCTGGACACTGAACGAGTAGACCGAGAGAATCAGGGCAGTGATGAAGACTGTCGTCAGTATCATGATCGACAGCTTGTAGATCAGTTTCATGAACGCCATCATAGTATGGCAGAGTGAACTGTGTCAATTTTTTCTATTCTCGCGAGAACCGAGATACACGAGTCGAGGAAGGCAGGAAAGGCTCATTGCCTGGAAAGTAAGAATCAAGTTCTTTCTCCTGCTGTTGACAACTATATCCCAGTTATTTCCGAAACTTGTTAAATAAACAGGTACCACAGTGCACATTTGCTGTGCACTGTAGGCTAGTATTCTATGTATGTATGGGGAGAATGTTAAAAATTATTGCCCAGAACAAGACTCGAACTTGCACGTCCTTATCGGACACTAGGACCTGAACCTAGCGCGTCTACCAATTCCGCCATCTGGGCGATAGAACGATATTATGTGAACTTGAAGATAATGTCAATAAACCACTTGCCGATAGATGAAAACGGCTGTAACTTTTAATCAAAATCAGATAAGGATGGTAGTATATGAAAATAACAACCGGTGGAACCCCTGTAGAACTTGAAGGAACAGAAATTCATGTGGGAGATACCGCTTCCAACTTCACGGCACTTAAAAACGATTTTTCTCCGTTCAACCTCAGCGAAGTGAAGGGTAGAAAACTGATTGTGGCAGTGCCATCACTTGATACATCAGTATGTGATGCTGAGGTACGCAGATTTAATCAGGAAGCAGCGAAGTATCCTGATGTGACCATCATTACGGTATCTATGGATCTCCCCACAGCACAGGAAAGATGGTGCGGAGCCCATGGTATTGATAAAGTTATCACAGTCAGTGATTTCAAAGATCGCAGTTTTGCCATGGCCTTCGGCGCATACGTGCCTACTCTCGGCCTGATTGCCCGTTCCATATTCATCCTCGATGAAAATAACAAGGTAGAATACGTAGAGTATGTAAGTGAACTTTCAAATCACCCTGACTACGAGGCTGCACTGAAAGCCCTATAAGTGATTGACAATCGTGTTGTATGGGAACGCTCTGGGAAATCTTTTCCGGAGCGTTCTTCTTTTTTCCTCTCTCCCCACGCTCTCTAGCAGATATCATGCCGGGATTCTTGAAAAAGGTTGAAAAGAACTCTACAGTACAAGTATGAATACTCGAATACTCTTCCTTGGTGAAACTGTCGGGAAACCGGGAATGACAGCAATAAAAAAAGGTCTCTCAGACCTTAAAACAACTGAAAAGATTGATTTCACCGTTGCAAACGGTGAGGGGCTCTCCAACGGCTTCGGGATCGGAAACGCTCATGCGGTGCAGCTTCTTCGCACGGGAGTCGATCTGATCACTACCGGGGAGAAGACCTACTACAAAAAAGATATGGTCGAGTCGATTTCGAAGCTCTCCCGTCTTATCCGGCCGGCGAACTTTCCTGCCGGGAATCCCGGACGGGGATTCAAGGTGCTGAAAGTCGGCGAGTTGAGCGTAGGATTCATCAATCTCCTCGGTACAGCCGGCTTCAACAGAATCTCAGTCACCAATCCGTTCATCCATATCAACTCTCTCGTATCGAAACTCTCCCAAGAGAGTGATGCACTCATCCTGCAGTTCCATGCCTCCACTACAGCGGAGGAGTCTACCATGGCATTCCATCTTGACGGGAAAGTCGCTGCGGTGATAGGGACTCACTCGAAGGTGCTCACCAGTGATGCCAGGATTCTCCCGAAGGGAACTGCCTTTATTACCGACAACGGTATGTGCGGTGCGGCAGAGGGTGTCGGAGGTTTTGCCGTAGAGCCTGAAATCAAACGGTTCATAGATCAGATCCCCTCACGTTCAGTAAACGGATCGGGAGCTCTCGAGCTCCAGGGCGTGGTGGTTGAATTAGATGAAAAAGGGACATGCGTCTCAATAGAAACAATCAAACATCGTATCCAGGGAGGTACAGAATAATGTATGAAGTAGCCCAGGTGGTATCAATACAGGATAAAAATCATATCTCAGTGACCTGCTCGTCCTCAGCCTGCAAAAGCTGTTCGGCAGGTGCACTCTGTTCAACAAAAGGCAAGACATTCATCGCGAAGGACACTACTGACGGAGAGATCAAGACAGGTGACATGGTGGAACTCTTCCTCCCGCCGGCAAAGACCCTCTTTGCAGGATTCATCACCCTGATGGTCCCGCTCATCCTTTTCCCTATCGGGTACTATATAGGAAAAGCCCTGTTCGCAGGATCGGGCGAGATCGTCCATATCTTCACAGGTATCGCAGGAATCGCCCTCGGTTTCGTGATAAGCAGAATCTTCTCAAAGACGAAGGGGGCACAGTACAAGCCTTCCATCACCCGGATACTTACATGATCAGACGGCTCTCTTTTCTGCTCATCCTATCTCTCGTTCTCCTCTTCTCCGGATGTACATTCCAGGAGGAGGAGACAGGGTTGAGTTCAGCTGAAGAGAGCTTTCCCGATATCCGGCTGACACACGGTTCCTACCAGATAGCCCAGAGTGGTAACGACATGATGTATGTTCGGGCTGATCTCATTGAGATCACCGAGGAAGAACATCTTGCGTTCTTCGTGAATGCCTCTTTCGATCAGAAAGAGAGCGACGGTTCACATCTCTTTGAAGGGACCTGCGGTGAGCTGAAGATCGATACAGATACTGACACAGTCCATCTTTCCAGCGGATATACAGTCTCGGTGAATGAAGGGGAATTCTTTCTGAAGGGGGATGAGCTCCTGTATGAGAGCGAAAAACGTCTTCTTTCAAGCGATTCTGGCAAGCAGACCGTACTTACAAACGAAAAAGGTGATATACTGTCCGGGATTGGATTCTCCGGAGATCTTAAGACGAAACTCTTCGAATTCGATGTTTTGGAAGAAGGACATATAACCTATGGTGAATAACACATTCCGGCTGTCGGCCCTCATCCTGTTCATTCTCACCCTCGCCTCACTGCAGGCGGCAGACGAAGCAATCAGCTTCCGAGGCGGGTATACCCGCGCTGTCATGGTGGAAGGACGGGAAACGATTGTCCTGACTCAGGGAGCTTCCGTCGAGGTTGGTGATATAGCCCTTAAAGCCCAGAGGATTGAGCTGATCGGGCCGGAGTCCCGCTACCTGACCGGCACCGGCCAGGTGAGGATAGAGGATCAGAAGAACGGAATCACTATCAGCACCAATGAGATCTCTTTCGACAGGGAGACGACCACCCTCCTTTCAGACGGATGGGTTGAGGTTGAAGACATTCCCCACGAGCTTGTTGCGAGTGCCGGGTACATGAATTACAACAATTCCACAGGGCTTATGACCCTCCATGTCTCTGCCGTTATCGCACGGAATACCGATGAGGGTGTCATGAGGGCGAAGGGAAACACGATCACCATAGACAGTGATGCGGGACTTATTACGATTGCAGGCAATGCCGAGGTCACCTATAAGGAGAACCTCTACGAGGCTGCAGTGACGATCATCCACACGGAGACCAATGAGATAGAGATGTCCGGTGACATCCAGGGGGCCATAGATGGCTGAGTCTCTTCAGATATCAGGTCTGACGAAGAATTACGGGAAGAAGTGTGTCGTGAACGGCGTCTCCTTCCAGATGAATCCCGGGGAGGTTGTAGGCCTTCTCGGTCCCAACGGAGCCGGAAAGACCACGATCTTCTATATGATCGTCGGTTTCATACGTCCCGATAAAGGAACCATCTTTTTCTACGGAGAGGATGTTCACAAGCTTCCGATGCATAAGCGCTCACGCAGAGGGATAAGCTATCTTCCTCAAGAGCCTTCCATTTTCAGAAAGCTGAGTGTGAAGAATAATATCGCACTGGTAGCAGATACGAGAAAAGACCTGAGCAGATCAGAGAAAAGAGACCTGGTGGACTCCCTCCTTGAAGAGTTCGGGATCACGGGAGTGGCGAACCAGAAGGGGTATACCCTGAGCGGAGGCGAGCGCCGCAGGACGGAAATCGCACGCGCCCTTGCAGGCAACCCGACCTTCCTCCTCCTGGATGAACCCTTTGCAGGAATAGACCCGAAGGCGATCTATGAGATAAAAACCCTTGTCACCTCGCTCTCGAAGAAGGGTATCGGAGTGCTGATCACTGACCATAATGTACGGGACACACTCAGTATCACGAACACCTCCTATATCATTCACAAAGGAGAGCTCCTCGCCTCAGGCACGAAGGAAGACCTCCTGAGAAACACTGAAGCAATCAATCATTACTTCGGTGAGGAGTTCTCCCGGGGAGAGGTTCTGTGAACAACTCACTTTCACTCAATCAGTCTCTCAAACAGCAGCTTGTCCTTTCCCCTCAGCTGATCCAGACCCTTGAGGTCCTGGCAATGAACAATATCGAACTGCACGAGAGAATCAAGGGAGAGATAGAGCAGAATCCTGCCCTTGTCATCCCCCCTGAAAGAAATCTCTCGATCGAACGTCTCTCCTCGATCTCATCAAAGGGAAGCGTGGCAGAGGATCTGAGTGACAAGAGCAGCTACGGCTCTGACAAGTCGATGGGTATCCGCACCTCGGGAACGTTCGACCAGGCAGCAAGTGACAATAACAAGATGTTCCTCGAAGGAGCTCTCACCTCTCCTGAATCCCTGCAGGATCATCTCCTTGAGCAGCTCGGCTGTCTCTCTATCGATGAAGAGAAGTGCGAGCTGGCGAAGCTTATCATCAGTAATCTCGACCATAACGGATTTCACAGAAATCAGGTGGACGAACTGGTCCCGTCAGCTAGACGGAAGAAACTGCACGAAGCCCTCGAAGTCGTCCAGGCTCTCGATCCTTCGGGAATCGCCGTCAGTGACGTACGTGAATCCCTGGTCCTGCAGGCAAAGCATGACGGACTGAAGGGTGAAGACCTCTCCATCTTCACAGAGATGGTCCTTCACCACCTGGAAAACCTGAAATCAGGGAAGTTCAGACAGATCGCAAAAACACTTCACAGCGATGAAGAGCAGATACAGATGCTCTATGATTACCTGAGGACACTCACGCCCTACCCCGCGAGCGCCTTTGACTCGGGAGAGATCCAGTACATCGTGCCTGAGCTGAGCGTGAAGAGAATAGACAATACACTGAAACTGCATATGAACACGGGAACTCTCCCTGAGCTGATCATCGACGAGGAGTTCACCGCTCTCGCGGAAGAAGTCGGTCCCGACCAGAAGAAGGAGACGGGAACCTACATCAAAGAAGCCCTCAGAAAAGCGGCACAGCTCCAGTCCAGTGTACAGATGCGGTATGATACGATACGGAAGATCGGGATCATTCTGCTGGAGAAGCAGCACAGCTTTTTCCTTGAGGGTCCCGCGAAACTGAAACCGCTCACCTACCGGGACATTGCAGGAGAGGTCGGAGTGCATGAAACCACCATCAGCAGGGCAGTGAACGGGAAATATATCGATACCGATTTCGGAATTTTCCCCATGAAAGAGCTGTTCAGCTCCTCACTTCAGAGTTCAGCCTCCTCCAGCGGTGAAGTATCGAAACGTGCAGTGAAGGAAATGATCGATGTGATCATCCGGGAGAACACTTCAGGTAAAGCTCTCAGTGACCAGAAAATAGCCAATATTCTGCAGGACAGAGGCATCTCCATAGCTCGAAGAACAGTAAACAAATACCGAAAAGAGCTGCAGATTGACTCCTCCTACGAGCGATAAAGAGCCCCCTTTTATTTGACTTTTCCACCCCGCGGAAGTATCCTTACTATATAATTTGTATCAAGGAGGACCTATGAATTTAGAAATCAAAGGCGTCCACTACAATGTGAGCGACACAACCAGGGAATTTTTCGACAAGAAGCTTCAGAAGCTGTCCTTCGCCGAAAAATACATTCATGATCTGACAATCACCGTGAATAAGGAACACGTCGGCCAGGGGTACCACCTCGAAGCCAAGGTTCACTTTTCCTGGGGACCGGTCAAGATGGTGAACACCGAGTGTTACGAGTTGTACGAAGGGATTGAACTCCTGGTCGACAAACTCGATGCTCTCGCTCGAAAGGAGAAAGGAAAAATTCAGGAACATTGATAAATAATCGGTGATTCAAGCCCCGGAACTCCCGGGGCTTCTTTGTACCCTGATGATCAGAATCGTTCCTTGTCCCCTTACCTGTGTTATACTTTGATAGAAAAACAGGAGGTGAAACATGGAAACACATCTACCGGTTATAGACCTTTCCAACAGCCCAACCGGCTGCTGTCCCCTCTTTGACCCCGCTCCGTGGGATGATAAGGAGTTCTCCTTTGCGGAACTCACCTTCATCGTCGTTGTGACGAAAAGCTTCTTCTACATGCCCCTCAATATGGGAAAGATGATGAGTGCCTCACAGAAAGCGATCCAGGAGGCAGGGGCGGAATCAACTGAACGATATCTGATGCTCTCCGAGGATATCTCGAAATGGAAGGCTCACCACTATATGCTCGTTACGAAGGAGGTCCGGGTTATCGGACGGAAAAGGTAGAAGGGATCTGGTATGCCAAGGCCTTCGACGGCCCCTTCAGCAGGATGGGAACGTGGATGAAGGAGCTCGAAAGCGCCGTCAGGGAGAGAGGAAAGAGTGCGAAGAGATATCTCGCCTTCTATACAACCTGTCCCCGATGTGCGAAAGTATACGGACATAATCACGTTATCCTGTTCGCCCGGATAGACTGACTTCAGCGTGTCACCAAGAATGAACAGAGAAAGAAATTTCCCCAACTCCTGAAAAAACCACTTAACAAACATGGAGTTGTTCCCGTATGATATAGTCATACGGAAAGGAGGAGCGGCTATGGCAGGATTTTCAATTCTTGATCTTCTCGACATGGATCTGAAAGAACATAATCATCTCCAACTCTCCTGCATCGCAGGTAGGAGCGGACTTTCGCGCACCCTTGTGACAAGCAAGATCAGCCGTCCCGGGCTTCCCCTCAGTGGCTATTTCGAGGAATTCTCTCACGAGAGTATCCAGCTGTTCGGACGTGGAGAGATCCACTATATCGAGATGCTCGAGAAGAACAACAATCTCAAGACCGTGGAAAAACTGTTCAGCTACCCCATCCCCACCTGCATCTTCTGTGACGGGTTCACCCCTTCAGCACAGATCCTTGAGATCGTGGAACGGTCAGGCTGCTCCGTCCTTCAGACCTCTCTCGACTCTGCAGATTTCTCACGAGGTCTCATCCAGATGCTTGATGAGGTCTTTGCAGAGACCATCACGATCCACGGAGTTCTTGTGGAAGTCTACGGTATCGGAGTTCTGATCACCGGTGACAGCGGAGTTGGAAAGAGCGAAACCGCCCTTGAACTCATTGACCGCGGACACCGTCTCATCTCGGATGATACAGTGAAACTGAGAAATATCAGCGACACCTTCCTTATCGGAAGCGGGGAGAATCCCTCCCTTGCCCACCACATGGAGATCAGAGGCCTCGGAATCCTGAACCTCGCGAACCTCTTCGGTGTCGGCTCGATCCGTGACAAGAAACAGGTGCAGCTCCTTGCCCACCTTGAGGAGTGGGATTCCTCCAAATCCTATGAGAGAGTCGGAGAAGAGATAACCGAGAACCTTCTCGGCATCGAAATTCCAAAGCTCGTCCTCCCGGTCAAGCCGGGAAGAAACGTCCCGATCATCATCGAGACTGCGGCTCGTAACGAAAGACTGAAAAAACTCGGATACTACTCTGCAAAGGAATTTGATCAGAGTGTCCTGAAATGGCTTGAAAGTGAATCGGCCAGAAATCTGTATTACAACAACGAGGAGACTTTCTGATCATGGTAGAAAGAGAAGTCGAAGTATTGAACAGAGCGGGTATACATGCCCGTCCGGCAGCCCTTATCGTGAAGGTTGCGAACTCATTTTCATCTCAGCTGTTCATGGAGAAAGACAAGATGAAGATCAACGGGAAGTCCATCATGGGTATCATCACCCTTGGGGCAGCCTACAAATCGAAGATAACCATCTCCACTGACGGCCCCGATGAAGCGGAGGCTGCCGATGCAATCGAGCAGCTGTTTCTTAACAGATTCGAGGAATAGGAGGGAGACGTGAGAGAGTTGACAGAGCGACAGAAGGAAGTTCTCAATTTCATCAAGGAGTATATAGAGGATCACTCGTACTCCCCTTCTGTGCGTGACATCGCAGGCAGATTCGGGATTACCGTCAAGGCGGCTCATGACCACCTGAAGGCACTTGAAAGAAAGGGAGCAACACACTCAGCGAGCGGCATCTCCCGGTCTACCGGCATCGTCGGCTACTCAACATCTTCCTCGGTAGAGACTATCTCTATCCCCGTCCTCGGTTCAACTGCGGCAGGGGCTCCTATTCTCTCAGAAGAGAATAAGGAGTATGACCTCCACATCCCATCAAAGATGCTCTCGACACACGGCGAGTTTTTTGCTCTCCATGTTGAGGGTGACAGTATGATGGATGCTGGAATCATGGACGGAGATCTTGCCATCATCAAGAGCGGCTCCCAGGCAAACAACGGCGAGATCGTCGTTGCCAGGGTCGGTGAAGAGAAGGGAGTAACCATGAAACGCTATTTCCTCACATCCCATGCCGTCGAACTCCGTCCGGAGAATTCAAAGTACGGGTCGATCTTCTCACGTGATGTCACCGTCCTCGGACGCCTCCAGCTTATCATTCGGGACTATGAATAATATCTACCCGGTCTATGCACTTACCGGACCCGAGTCCGGTGACAAGAGTGCATTTCTCAAAGAGATCAGAGCCGCGATCACACAGAAAAACGGAAGCGCCCCCGACGTTCACCGCTTTTATCAGTTTGAAACACTGAACGGTGAAATGTTCGAAGCTCTCCAGAACAACTCCCTGTTCAGTGATCATGCCCTTGTCATCCTCAGCCAGCTTGAAAACGCTCCACAGCATCTGGTCAACTCAATCGTGGAATACTGCAAGAATCCTTCCTCAGCATCAACACTTGTTCTGATCTCACAGGAATTCCGCCTCCCGAGAAAGCTTGATACCGTCATAGAGAAGGACGCAAAGAAGATCTTCTATGAGATGTTCGACTCCAGAAAACCGCAGTGGGTACGGCAGGCCTGCTCCTCCCTCAATCTCTCGATAGACGAAGAGGCTGTCACCCTCCTGCTTGACCTTGTCGCGAACGATACGGCAATCCTCAGATCCACGATCATGACCCTCGGGCAGTTCCTCTCCCGCGAGGGAAAATCTCATATCACCGAAGCCGACATAGAATCGTATATTCAGCATACACGGAGCGAGAGTGTCTTCTCTCTCTTCGAGTCAATAGCCACTCATACCTACCAGCATACCATGAAAACGCTCAACGCTCTCCTTGCGGAGGAATCGGGCGGAGGCATCGCGATCGTATCGATCCTCCTGTGGATATTCAGGCGTCTCACCTCTATTCAGGAAAACAGGGAAGACGGCGCATCGTGGGAAGAGAGTGCAAAGAATGCCAGAGTGAATGGAAAGAAGACTCCTATCACCCGGAAGAAAGATCACGAGATCTACCGGCAGGCGGCCAAGCGCTACTCACTCGCTGAATGCAAGAAGATTATTGTTCTGCTCAGTGAATATGATATCTCCATCAGAGAAAACCCGAACGAACTGGAGCAGACGCTTCTCGAGCTCCTTATCTCAACCATATACCTTCATAAGGGAGCGAAGACAGAGATGGCGGCCTTTCTCGATATCGCTACAGATGCAGTGTTCTGAGCAGACGCTGCGCAACATCCAGTGGCACCTGCGCCTCCCGTGCTATATCCTCAGCTGAAGAAGAAAGAATATCCTCAAGTGTACCGAACGTACTCATAAGACGCTTCGAACGTGCTCCTCCGATACCCGGAATTGATTCCAGGAGAGAGAAGGATGCCTCTTTTGAGCGCTGGGACTGGTTAAGAGAAGTGGCGAAACGGTGAGTCTCGTCACGTATGGCTATCAGCACCCTGAGTCCCGGAGAATCGAGAGGAAGAGAAAGAGCAGACCGTTCATCAGGAAAGTAGATCTCCTCTCTTTCCTTGGCAAGACCGACAACCGGCAGGGTATCGAGTCCGAGGGCGACAAGAGCCTCTTTCGCCGTATTCACCTGCCCCTGCCCCCCATCTATCATGATGAGATTCGGCAGTTTCTTCTTCTCCCTCATCAGGCGGGAATAACGTCTCGTGACAGCCTCTCTTATGGCCCCGTAGTCGTCTATCTTCCCCTCCAGAGATCTGATATTGAACCGACGGTAGTTCTTCTTGTCGGGATGTCCATCAAGAAAACTGATCAGAGAGGCAACGGTGTACTTCCCGCTCAGCTGTGCGATATCGAACCCTTCGATCACCTTCGGGATCTCTTCGAGGTCAAGGACCTGCATCAGCTCCTCAAGGGCTTCCGGATTCTCCCTGCTCTTCAGTCTCTTCTCAACATCGCGCGAGGCATTCTCACTGCTCATCCTGAGCACCCGGTAATGCTTGCCTTCGGTAGGAACGTGCACTTGAATGTCGAAATGAAGCTCCTTATTGACGAACGATCGGATCAGGTCACTGTCGACATCATGGGAGACAAAGATCATCTGGGGAAGATTCCCTCCCTCTGAATAATACTGCGTAAGGAAATGTATCAGCGTCTCGGTCTCATCCCCGAGCGTCTCCGCACGGTAGAGCGCCTTACCCATCAGAGCGCCATCCCTGATCTGAAGGATGGAGACTGTGGCAAGGTGCATTCTCATCTCGACGGCGAGGTAATCACGGCTCTCGAACGAGAAATCCTGTACCTGCTGAACTCGCGAGACTGACTCGAGTGCCTGCAGGAGATCTCTCTGCTGGGCTGCCTTTTCGAAGTTCAGGTTCTTGGAAGCCTCCAGCATCTCCGCCTTCGTCGTCCGTATCAGTTCGTCATCAGAGCCTTCAAGGAAATCTATCACCTTTCTGATATATTCAGCATAGGTCTCCTTACTCACTTTCCCCGCACAGGGACCGCAGCACCGTCCGATATGGTAATAGAGACAGGGGGTTACCCGTTTTCTCAGGGGTGTCCCGCATTTTCTCAGGGGGAAGAGTTTCTCTATGAGATCAAGGTACCCTGTCAGGTTTTTCACATCGGGATAGGGGCCGAAGTAGCGTGAGCCGTCCTGAATGACACGCCGTGTCTTGAAGACCTTGGGGAAGTCCTCGTTCGTAATGCGTATCAAGGGGTAGCTCTTTCCGTCCTTCAGGTCGATATTATAGTGAGGGCGGTACTTCTTGATCAGGTTGTTCTCGAGTACGAGCGCCTCGTACTCGTTCCCCGTCAGGATATAGTCGATCGATACGATCTTGGTCACAAGAAAGCTCGTCTTGATATCCTTTCCCGAAAGAAAATAGCTCGTCACACGGTTTCTCAGGTCCTTTGCTTTCCCTACGTAGACCACCTTCTCTCCCGCGTCTTTCATAATATAGACGCCGGGTGCGTGGGGGAGATTCTTCGCCTGTTCCTTCGGTGAGAGTTCCATCTGGAAATATCCTACCTTTCCTCTCCTCAAATTGCAATACGAGCGTTATTTCTATACACTGACGTCATGGATACCCTCCCTCCGGAACAGGAATTTCCCCTCATGGAACGACTCTCCAGGCGCTCCCGCGATTTTCTCATTGCAGAGTTCTCTCATCAGAGGTTCTCCTTTCAGCAGCGGAAACAGATCGTGGAGCATGCGGTCGATCTCGAGCTATGGCAGGAAGAAACGATAGAAGATCTCTGGGATTACCTGCCCTCCTCTCCTCTGAAGGGAAAGCAGTATGCGAGGGCGTTCTGCCATGCACTCAATGAGAAGATGGAAGAAAGAAGAAGGCGGGGGACACTTTATTCCCAGAAAACTTCTCCGGTTCATACACGCTCGGGAGAGAAGCATATCCTGGAAGAGGGGGCTGTCACCCTCCTGGGGAGCTGCCCGTGTCCTCCGGAAGGTGAACTGACACGCTGCTGCAACCTGCTTACTCTGGACGTGGTGAGACAGTGCGGGTTCGGCTGCTCCTACTGCTCGATCCAGTCCTTCTACACAGGAGGTGAGATCCTCTTCACACAAGACCTTTCTGAAAGATTGAAGACCCTTCAGCTTCCTGAAGGGACCTGGCATATCGGAACGGGGCAGTCGAGCGATTCCCTCATGTGGGGGAACGAGCACGGTCTCCTTGACGCCCTGACCTCCTTTGCTCTCGCTCATCCTCAGATTGTCATCGAGCTCAAGACAAAGTCGGCACGGACCGACTGGCTTGCCACCCACCGCCTGCCGGAGAATGTCGTGATCACCTTTTCGCTGAATCCTCAGACGGTGATCGACCATGAAGAACATGGAACAGCCTCCCTTGAAGCCAGGCTGTCGGCAGCCTGCCGAGCGAGAGATGCGGGGTATCCCGTGGGATTCCATTTCCACCCCATGATTCATATTGATGGCTGGAAAGAAGAATATAAAGGAGTAATTGAACGTCTTACCACCCTTTTCAGACCATCGCAGGTCATGATGATCTCTTTCGGGACGCTTGCGTTCACACGACCTGTCATGAAGAAGATGAGAACTGAAGGACCACCGTCAAAGGTTCTTCAGATGCCGCTCACCCTATTCGCCGGGAAATATACCTATCCGTTTGAGATTAAGAAAGAGATGTTCGCTCATGCCTACTCATCCTTCCCGACTTCGTGGAAGACCGGGGAGAGCACTCCCTTCTTCTACCTGTGCATGGAAGACCCTCTTCTCTGGCAGCCGGTATTCGGCTGCAGCTATGAGAACAATGAGGCCTTTGAACAGGCAATGAAAGCTTCGTATCAGAAGACGATCAGGGAGCGACGGGGAAGGAGACAGAATCTGTAGAAGGAGTTATTTCGAGAGCTTCCCTTCCAGGATCGAAGCCGCCCTGCCTTTCAGGGGATTCTCTTTTCCCTCGAGCATCTGACGAATCGCGTCAACCTCACTTCCCGACAGACTCACTCCATGCAGCTTGTGATTCTCGAACGCCTCTGCGGCGATGGGTACGACTTCCCTGATGATGGAGTAGATAGTTTCCGCGTAGGTTCTGATCTCCCACTGAGCATGGGCATCGAGACGGAGCGCGAGGAAATGAAGAAGGTTATGCAGGTCCATCTGCCAGTACCACTCGGTATAGAGGCTCAGGGGAAGATTAATACGGGCGACTTCGCGGGCGAGGTCGCTGTCAAGGAGTTCTTTATAGGTTGAGAAGGCTCTTTCCTGATCTTTCTTCAGGATCTCCTGAATTTTCAGAGCAGTCGCCTCATCCATGGGATCCTCGTTCCGGCCCTGTTTGTTGTCGCTGCTCTGGGTATTCAGATGAACGAGTTCAGGCAGGTAGGCCTCATCAGCCATGACAGAATACCGTCCGCTGATCTCATTCACACGACCGGTCCGGTGTCGGATCCACTGGCGTGCAACGAAGATGGGCATCTTGATGTGAAAGGTGAAGTTGACCTGTTCGAAAGGGCTGGTGTGGTCATTACGCAGAAGATAGTTGATCAATCCCTTGTCTTCCCGGTAGGTCTTCGTCCCGTCTCCGTAGCTGACTCTTGCTGACTGGACGATTCTCTCATCACTGCCGAGGTAGTCTACGAGTCTCACGAATCCCTTATCAAGTACGGGAAATTCCTTGTCGAGTATCTTCTCTGCTGATTCTACTATGCAATGGGCCATCTCTTCTCTCTCCTTCCACTCTGTCGTCTACAGTAAACCCATCCGTGAGAGCACGATCGAAACCGCGACCGGACAGGCTGTTTCAGTTCTGAGTATTCTATCTCCGATCGAGTGGGGAGTAAACGACTTCGAGAGGAGAAATTTCCTCTCCGCATCGGAAAACCCCCGCTCGGGGCCGATGGCAACGATAGCCGGCCCGTCAAAGATACATGCTGACAACGGTGTTGAGTCTATCACGTTATCGAGGAGGAGTCGATGAGCGTACTGTTCAAATGGAACCTTCTTCATATCCGTCACGATATGCACCTTCGGGATAGAGACATCCCCGGCGATCATGGCGCCATCGAGAAGGAACTCCTCATACTTTCTGTCCGTATAGATCTTCGCACTCTCATAGCTCTTCTCTGCCAACTCAGCGCGTGTGATGATCACCTCCCTCACTCCGAGCATCGTCGCTTCCCTCAGTATCCGCTTCATGCTGATGGGGCGGACCTGACCGACAAGTAGGGTTACCGGATGAAGAGGCAGTGCGTTCTTCTCTTTCTTATAGGTATAGTGGACTGCTCCGTCAGAGATCCTGTTCACGGTCGCAGTGCCCTGATGACCGTTCACTTCACCGAGGATGAAGGTATCTCCCTCAGAGAGGCGGAGCACCCGAATAATGTGCTGAGCTCTCCTGTCGTCAGAAGGAATAATTCCTGAGGAATGTACTGTTTCGAGAAGGACAATGTTCATTGGCGATAAGTATATGCTGTTGATATCGGTGTGTAAACACGATATTATTGGACGACACAGAATTAAGGGGCGTACATTGAAGAAGATTCGTGTCTACACTGCAGAACATCATAATCCATGGTTCAATCTGGCAACAGAGGATTGGCTGTTTAAGAACTTCCCTGAAGATGAGCACCTCCTCTTTCTCTGGAGAAATCATCCCTGTATCGTCATAGGACGATTCCAGAACCCCTGGATGGAATGCGATCTCGAGAAAATGAAGAATAACGATATCTTTCTCTCACGCCGTCAGAGCGGCGGCGGTGCAGTCTACCATGACCTTGGTAATACCAACTTCACCTTCATGTCTCCGGCTTCACACTATTCTGACCGGAGAAATTTCTCCATCATCCTGGGAGCTCTCGAGAAACTGGGTATAACGGGAGAGGTTTCGGGAAGAAACGACCTCCTGGTTGACGGGAAGAAATTCTCCGGAAGCGCATTCAAGAAGAACAAGCAGAAGGCCTTTCATCACGGCACTCTCCTGATCAACGCTGACCTTTCGGGTGTGAGCAGCTACCTCACTCCTGACAAGGACAAGCTGATCTCGAAAGGGATCCGATCAGTAGCTTCCCGTGTCACGAACCTGCACGATATTGTACCGGGAGTAACTCATGAGAGTATCACAGAAGCGATCATCGAGGAATTCTTCGAAACCTACGGAGAGCGGGTCGAGGTAGAGGACCTCTCCATAGACCGTCTCAGTCAGGAGAGGAGTCTCTATGAGACCTATAAGACCTACAGCTCCTGGCAGTGGCTGTACGGCTCCTCACCGAAATTCACTCACCCGATCTCTCAGAGATTCGACTGGGGCGGTATCGCCTTCGATCTGAAGATCGAGAGCGGAGTGATCCATGACCTTGAGATAGCAAGCGATGCCCTGAGCGTCGAGTTCATAGAATACCTCCAGAAAGTCCTTCCGGGAACGACCTACACTCAGGACGCGGTCTACCACGCCGTGGTGGATAACATTGCATCTCTGCTCTCGGAGGATTATCACGGCATGGCGAAGGATGTTGCCGGTCTGCTTCAGAAGGAGGCGAAATGAGGAGAGTCCTTTCCCTTCTTGGTCTCACTCTTCTGGTTCTGCCTCTTTTTGCCGGGGGAGTGAAAGAGCCCGTCCTGCCCCAGATAATCACCGATCCCGACACCACGTTCAGCATAGTCTACCCTGAAAGCAAGGACGATCTCCTCCTCGACCCCTTCAGCGCGACAGACGAAATCTCCCTCATGGTTCTTGAGGGACTCTATGAAGGACTGTTCCGCTTCGATGAAGAAACAGGGAATCCAGTGCCGGCCTATGTGGAAGCCATGAATATAGGCGAGGACGGACTCACCTACTCCTTCACTCTTGAGAAAGGGGTTGTCTTCAGTAATGGAGACCCTATCACAGCTCAGACGTTTGTCGACTCATGGACTCACCTGCTTGAGGAGAGTGGAATAGGATCACAGAAGAGTTCACTGGTATCACTGTTCGATGTGGTGAAGGGAGCTCGAACCTACCGACTGAACGGCACGGGGAAGGGTGCGCTGGGCTTCACCGCAACCTCGGACACAGACCTTATTATCACCCTCGACTCGCCTGCGCCCTATCTGCCTTCTCTCCTTGCGACAATTCCATTCTCTGCCGTACATCCATCTGCCTATACTCCGCAGGGAGAGAGAGGGATTGTCTCATCAGGAGCATTTACGCTCCTTTCGAATACTCCTGAACAGACAATTCTGAAGAGGAACAGAGAATACCATGACGCAGATGAGGTCATGAGCGAATTCATCTCTTTCATGCGCCTGAATGAAGAGGAATCCATTGAGGCCTATACGGCGGAGGATGCTCAGTGGTTCAACGCATACATCCCTGTCGGCACGCTCCGTTCGATGAAGGACCTGCATATCGACCCTATCTACTCCACCGGTTTCTATTACTTCAGCGGCAGCAGCGGCCCGTACGCACACTCGCTTGTGAGGAAGGCGCTCTCACTGATCACTCCATGGGATACGATCAGAGAGACAGGAGGACAGGTATTCCCCAGCTCCTCCCTCATTCCGTTCTCACGGCATGGAGGATCGGAGGAATCCGGGAGCATTGAGGAAGCGATTTCTCTGATCAAGGAAGCGGGCTACGCCCCCGAGGAACTCCCCCCCTTCACTATTGCGATTCACAGAGGCTCAAACCTTGCAGAGAGTGCTGAACTCATTGCACGAACCTACAGCGAAGCACTGGGGATCACCGTCATCATCGATACTGTTCCACTCTCCCTGTATACCCGATATCCTGCTGCAAATCCGTACGACCTCTCCTATATCACCTGGGTCGCAGACTTCCATGACCCGATGGCCTTTCTCACCCTCTTCTACGGGAAGAGCTCCTACAATATTGCAAACTACAGGAACGATGAGTATGACGCTCTTATAGAAGGCGCATTATTTACGGGAGGAGAAAGCGAGAGAGATTTCTATCTCGATGCCGCACACCGGTTCCTGCTTGCAGACTCGGTAGCGTTCCCGCTATACACCGGCTTCTCACTGAATGTCGTAGACAGCGAGAAGGTGATCGGATGGTATGAAAACGATCTCAATATCCATCCGCTCCGATCACTCGGCCTCAGTGACTGAGCTGAGGGCTTTCAGTTCATCAATCCCGGCTGTCCGTCCGAAGGGTTCAGTCATATTGACGAGCTTCTCTTTCACATCCCGCCCCAGCTCCTGAGGGAGAACACGGTACATCCAGTTGGGATCTCCCACCGTTCCCGGTGCATTCATTCGTGTTTCTGCCCCCTTATCGAGAACATCCTGGAATGGGATGATGGCATACCTGGCGGAAGAGGCCATGACGGATCTGACCGCATACCAGACAACTGATGAATCATCGCAGCTCAGATAGCGTCTCACGAGGTTTTTGTCCCCTTCATTCAGAGCATCATACCATCCGCGGGTCGTGTTGTTGTCATGGGTGCCTGTGTAAGCTGCACACTGTACAGGATAGGTATGAGGAAGATAGAAATGCTCGGCATCGAAACTCCCTTCCGATGTATAGCTGAAGGCAAACTGCAGGATCTTCATGCCGGGAAAGCCGTGGTCTATTCTCAGCTGATCCACCTCCTCGGTGATAACACCGAGATCCTCGGCGATGAACGGAAGATGCCCGATCTTCTTTGCGAGAAAAGAGAAGAAATCATCACCGGGAGCCTTTACCCAGGAACCGTTCTCGGCAGTCGTCTCTGAAGCATCAACTTCCCAGGCGGCTTCAAATCCCCTGAAATGATCCACTCTGACCATATCAGTCATTCTCAGCTGATGATGTATCCTCTCAAGCCACCAGGAGTACTCATCCTTTTTCAGGGCATCCCAGTCATAGACAGGATTGCCCCAGAGCTGCCCGGTAGAGCTGAACGCATCGGGAGGAACCCCTGCTACCTTCTTCCGTTTTCCATTGGAATCGAGTTTGAGAAACTCTCTGTGGCACCAGACATCCGCGCTCTCATGCGCAACGAAGATAGGGATATCACCTACGATAGCGACCCCTTTTTCGTGAGCATAGGAGTGGATATCCTCCCATTGGGAGTGGAAGAAATACTGAAGGACCTGGATAATCTCTATCTCTTTTCCAAGCTTCTCTTTCCATTTTTCAATTTCAGAGGCCTCTCTTCGGGCGAGACCTGCAGGCCACGTCTCATGCCACTGGAAATCGCCGAAGTGATCACCGGCTGCCTTGAACAGGGCATAATCGGTGATCCAATACGATTCCTTTTCTAGAAAGGCTGTGTACTCCTGTGTATCAGAGGAGGAGAGAAAACGTTCTGCCGCGCGTCTCAGCAGCGGACTTTTATACGATCTCACCTTGTCAAACTCTACGTGAGACAGGGAGAACTCAGGGAGGGATAAAAGGTCTTCCTCAGTGAGGAGACCGCTGTCCACCAGCTTCTCAAGCGAGATAAGAAGCTCCTCCCCTGCGAATGCAGACGAGGCGGCATAGGGAGAATTCCCGAAGCCCACAGGCGAGAGCGGCAGTATCTGCCAGAGACCGATCCCGGCTTCTCCCAGGATGTCTATAAACCGTTCACATTCGTATCCGAATTCCCCGATACCCGATCTTCCGGGAAAACTGGTAGGGTGCAGAAGGACCCCACTGAAGCGCAAATTCTTTTCCATACGGGCAATATAGACGAAAGAAGAGGTTTTGACCATACTTGTTGTTTGCCTCTTTTTCGGGTATAATGCTACCATGAGTGAAACAGGAATCGAGCCACAGTTCAAGGTGGGTGACCACATCGTATATCCGCTCCAGGGAGTCGGAGTCATAAGAAAAGTCGAAGAAAAAACATTAAGCGGAAACACCCTCCTCTATTATGTTATCTTCCTTGACATCTCTGACATGACGGTCATGATTCCCGTCGCCAAAGCTGAAGAACTCGGTATCCGCCCTATCGTTGTCCCCTCGGAAGCAATGGAAGCCCTGAACTCGATCAGCAAGAAAGCCGAGCAGGTTCCGGTAGACTGGAAAGCCCGCTATCAGATGAACGTTGACCTCCTCACTGAAGGATCGATCGGATCGATCGCCCGGGTCGTCCAGATTCTGTACCATCGCTCCAAGATCAAGGAACTTCCTGTCCAGGAGAGAAAGCTCTATGATAACGCCCTGAGAATTCTCATTGACGAGTCATCGCTCTCACTCGACCGCCCGAAAGAGGAACTCGAAGGTCTGATCTTCAGTAAGCTCGAAGATGCAGGCAGCTCCAAAAAGGACTCCTGAGTGCAATTCCCCTCCTTCTCTCTCATTGTAACGGCAGCCGGTTCAAGCGAACGTTTCAGAAACTCTTCTGAAACCCTTGTGGGAAAGAAGGAGTTCGAACTCCTCGATAACAGGAGTATTCTCTTTCATTCCATCCTTCCCTTCACGCAGATCCCTACGTTGAGACGTATTATCGTCACCTACCCCGAAGGATTGAAGGATGAGTGTGAGCTCGCTCTCGATAACCTGATATATGCACTGCCTATCCCTGTTGATCTTGTCCCCGGAGGGACTGACAGACAGTCATCCGTACGCAATGCTCTGGAATTACTCTCACAGCAGGAGTCAGAAAACTCTCTCGTTGCAATCCATGACGGAGCCCGTCCGCTGGTTTCCATCGATGTCATCATCAGAACACTGGCAACCGCCTCCGTGGTTGGAGGAGCGGTTCCAGGAATCACCATTCATGATGCAGTCAAACGTGTCGATGAGGGAGGATTCATAACCGAAGGAATCGAAAGAAAGGGACTCACGACCGTCCAAACTCCCCAGATATTCCGCTTTCCCGATATCCTCACCTGCCATAGAGAGGCAACCGGTTCATCAAAGATCTACGTCGATGACAGTGAGATTTTCAGGGATCACGGGAATCAGGTAGCGATCTGTGAGGGAGATGAGAATAATATCAAGATCACCACACGCGCAGATTTCGAGCTTGCGAGGAAGATGGTATGAGAATCGGAAGCGGTTGGGATATCCACAGGCTCATCCCTGAGAGACCGCTTGTCATCGCCGGGGTGAAGATCCCCTGTGAGAAGGGCGCTGAGGCACATTCAGACGGAGATGTCGCTATCCACGCACTCATCGATGCCATTCTCGGTGCTGCAGCCCTAGGTGATATCGGAACACATTTCCCTCCCAGCGATGAAGCCTACCGGAACATGGACAGCACTCTCCTCCTTGAGAAAACTCTTCAGCTTATACCTGACTACCGCATCATCAATGTCGACATCACCGTCATACTTCAGAATGTCCGTCTTGCTCCTTATATAACTGAGATGAGGCAGCGACTTGCATCGCTCCTCTCTCTTCCCCTTTCCTCTGTTTCTGTCAAGGCAAAGAGCGCAGAACATCTTCTCGGAGAGCTCGGGGCAGGAGATGCCGTCGAAGCTATGGCAGCTGTCCTTCTTGAGGAACATCAGGGAGTCCTTGAAACAGCTGGAGATATCTGGGTCTGACCCAGCCAGTCAGGATCATCCGCTCACCACTGATAGCAATAGTCATGATCCTGTTGCATCATTCCTCCGAGCAGATAGCATATTTCCATTGATAATTCCATCCTGATGAGGTATGTATAAATAAGCATGAATAAACAGAATGTATACGATGACATTAAAAAACGAATAGCCTCTAAAGACATGGCTCCCGGACAGTGGGTTATCGAGAGGGATATCTGTGATACCTACGGCTTGAGTCGTACTCCTGTCAGAGAGATTCTCATGAAGCTCTCGGGAGAGGGTCTGCTCGTTTCAGAAACAGGGAAAGGATACAAGGTAAAGACACTGACCTTTGAAGAGCTGGTATCAATCTATCAGGCACGTTCAGCTGTGGAAGGGTATGCCACTCAACTCCTTTGCTACAACCTGACTCCTGCACGGAAAGCCATATTCCAGAAGATCATGGAAGATCTGAAAAAGGTCGATATCGAATCTGATATGGAAGAAGCTCTCAAACTTGGAAGAAAGCTCCACCTTACAATAGTAGAGCATACTGACAACTTCCTCATCAAGGAATTCGCTGAAAAGATCAACAACTACATGTTGCTGACAGCAAATCTTACGGAGAACTGGGTAAAGATCGAGCATAACTCAAGAGACGGGCACATCAGGATAATCGAGGCTATTCTTGCCGAAGATGCAGACCTTGCAGCCCAGATGATGAGAGCTCACCTTCAGGAGACTATCCAGCTCACGCTCAGAAGCTACATATCAAAATCCACTGGACACATCTAGAAAAGAGATGAGAGCTATCTCCCTGAAGAGATAGCTCAGACAGGTTATTTCACCAGGGACCAGGCCCTGTTAAGCACTCGTTTGGAGTTCGCTATAGTCAGGTAGGGGTCTTCATCACCCACGGGCTTCACCTCAAAGGAGAGAATCGGAGGATTCTCTTTGTTGAGATACCCGATATCTTTCAGTACCTGAAGATATTCCACCAGTTCGGGAATATGATTCTCCCCTCCGGGGAATCCGAAACGGGGATGCTGGTCCCCGTATCCCGGAAGCGACGGGTCTTTCATCACGCAGTTCCCCATATGAGCATGCACGATAAAATCCTTGATCGGCAGAATTGATTCCTTCGGAGATTCATGCAGCAGCGGCATATGGCTCAGATCGACCATCAGGCCGAAGTTGTTGAACTCAGCCGTGATCTCCTCAGCATACCGCTTCGCAAGGGAAACAGGTCCAACAAGACTCTTCTTGTCGATATCGTAGTCGAAGACTTCATGAACAACCTTGATATCACCTTTCTCTTTCGCGTAGGCACACAGTTCCTTCGTGGATGCTATGAGAGCCTGATACGAATCTTCTTTCGTCTTCTCCTCATAGTGTCCGCTCAGGAAGGCGAATCCTTTCGCACCGATTTCAACGGCCTCATCGATACCTGCCTTCATGGCAGCTACCGCCCTCTGCCGCTCAGATTTATCGAGCGAGTTTATATTCATCTTCTGACTCAGAAGAATCGGCTGTCCTCCGAAGGCGGCATCCATTCCGGAAACCTCGAGCATCGTCTTCACCTGTGCCCGCGTCTTATCATCCTGTATCCAGGTCAGTTCCACAGCATCGAAGTAATCATCAAGAGCGATAGCTCTCACTGTCTCTTCAATGGGACCAGACCCGCTCATGGCGGAGGGGAAAGCCATGAAATGGATTATCCCCACCCGCATGTATGCGTGTAATGATTCAATCATAATTCATCCTCGTCCCAGATGCTCTATTTCAGAGCATCTGACATCTTCTCGTATCGAAGCGCCTTGTCTGCAGCAAAAGCCTCAATTCCCTTCAGAATCCACTCGGGAGTAAGGTGGGACTCATCCAGAACCTCATCGAGAGTACCGCCGCTTCTCCAGTTATTATCCCAGTCGGGAGAGACTGTGTACTCTTCTGCTGCTGTATTGAAAAGCCAGCTGTGCATCGTTGCACGTCCTGCGGTGGTAACAACCATCGAGTTGACTCTGTCGCTTTCACTCAGGATCGATTTCTTGTACTCTTCGCTCTGCATATCGAAGAGCTCGGCACTTGTAGCACATACGATCTTGATATTCAGTCCCTTTTCGTCAAGAACAGAAAGCAGTTTGACAATAGAATCCATGGCACTTGTTCCTTGAACAATCACAACGCCCTGCTTCTCCTTTCCTTCAACCCAGTCACGTACGATATAGGCACCCTTCGCCGCCTCGAAGTGAGACGCCATTCCAAGTTTCTCCCTGTTTGGAATCTCTACTGCCGGGCGTGTGAGGTGAAGAGCGATGATCGGTACGTCAGTCTTCATTGCTTCTCCGATGAGGACAGGCACTTCATTATACTCCCAGGGGTGAAGGTTGATCACGTGGCCCTTCGGGAAAAGCTGAGTTACCGCCGGAGAGAAGATTCCGAAGTGAGTTCTCGAGTCATCTGCAGTCTCAGGTCCAGAGTGACCTGCGATCCAGATGATCTTGCCGGTCTTCGTACCGCAGTCCTGTGCAAGCTGACTGAACAGCCTCATCGGACCGTACTTCAGGTAGGAGAAGGAACCGTAGGTCGAGGTGGCTCCGAAGAATCCGTCAAACTCTTCTTCAGGATTCTCTGAGAGGTTGACCGAAGCCATTCCTGCCAGGATTCCCATGTTGGTGAACTCCGTGATCTCCTGAGGAAGGAGAACACCGTCGTCATCACCTACTCTCTCATACCATCCGTATCCCTTGAAATCACCATACCCTTCAGCAAAACCGCTAAGGTTTGTGGAACCGGAGAGGTCTGCGGAAGCGGCGACGAAGAGAGGTCTCTGATACTCATCGTGACCAAAGGCATTCACCCATGCACCCCAGTGGGCAAGAGCTGCTCTGTTGGGAGCCTTCTCTCCTGCTTTCTTGTAGATAGGATAGTTCCTGTAGTCATACACCCGCTTATCAGCGAACGGACTTGCCTGAAGAGGAAGCTTAAGGGTATCGATTGTCTCGGGAACACTGTCACCGATAGCTACGAGTGTATCTGCGATAGAGTCGATTACAGCCTGGTCACTCTTCAGAACGTCCATGACGGTGTCGAGAGATGACTTGAATTCACTCATGAGAGCTTCCTTCGTTGCAGGCGCGCCATTTCCCATCGCATCGAAAGAGGTAGAATATTTATCGGCGAAAACCTTCTTGGTCTCCCAGTAGGTTTCGCTGTTCATGCCGTGAGGAGCACCGTGAGAAGCGTTGTCGTACTTCAGGTACTCTCTTCCCTTGCGTGTCTTGAAATAGGAGACAGAGGGAACTCTTCCGGGATTGTCAAAACTCATCATCTCCATCAGGGTGGTGGTGACATCTTCCCAGTCACTGCCGTTTTCGGCACCGAACACCTTCCAACCGTGAGATTCGAACCAGTCTTCCGGTGTACCGTAGATAACATCACTTGCCTTGTGAGAGTCGATACCATAGTCATTCCAGTCGAGAAGGAAGTGGAGGTTATCGAGCGCAAGCCCCCATGCGGAGTTCGCTGTCTCGTGAGTTGCTCCCGGAGTGAGACCGCCTTCACCTTCCATCATGAATACCTTCACATTCCCCGCACCTGCTCTCTTGAGAGCGAGGGCGATACCTGCCGCTGCAGGGGTTCCGTGGCCTGAGGGTCCGGTGTTGAATTTCAGGAAGAAGTTCTTCCCGCCTACTTCAGCATGACCAGGCAGTCCACCGCGGTTTCTGAAACCGAGGAGATCTTCATAATAGAGGACGTGGTCACTGTTATCCGCAAGCTTGTACTTTGCATCTCCAGTCTGTTCGTATTTTACGCGCATCACTTCGTTCAGTACTGCGAGGGTTGCATAAATCATCGGAATCGTGTGTCCTGCACCGAGAACAAACCGGTCAGCGAATCTCTTGTTGAGATCCCTGATATCCCATTTCATTGCACCGCTCAACATAGTGGCCAGAAGAGCGTGAACTTTTGAACGGGACCCGCCCGGGTGTCCGCTCTGGCGGTAATTCAGCATGATATCGATCGACTGGTCGACACAATCCTTTACCTTTTCCCATGATTGAAAGTCGTTATTCAATGTACTACCCCCATTATTCATAATTCTTTCTCCTTTATTATATCTGATTATCAATGATAATCAGAATTACTATACCATAAATATTGATTTAGTCAATTAATTATACATGCTTCACATTATTTTTAACAGAAATATTCCTATCCACTGAAATGAGAGCATCCACTAGTGGAACCACTCAGGACGGTGAATAGGTTTTCATTACAACAGCCTGATCAGAACATCACCTTCTGTGATACTCCTCTATTTTCTGTACTTCTTTGCAATCTGTGCGAAGCCAGATTTCATGACATTGATCTCTATATTATTCATGACAATCTGCATATCATCAGAGATCCAGTTCTTCAGGACATCATCTCCGGCGTGAAGAGTGAATTTCTTACCGTATTTCTTTGCAGCTGCTTCAACTTTTGCGATGGCAGTTTTCACCACCTCCCCGTTCATCTCTCCCGGAACGCCGAGCGAGATAGCGAGGTCATTCGGTCCGATGAGCAGCACGTCGATACCGTCAACTGCTGCGATCTTTTCGATATTCTCTATAGCCTCTGCTGTTTCGATCTGGGCGATTGCCAGGGTATCACGGTTCTGCTGATCCATGAAGGTCTGAATATCGGTCTTCGGTGAGTCAAAATCGGTGAACACTGCAGTCGAGCCGAAGCCTCTGACACCGACAGAAGGATAGCGGGCCCATCCTGCGAGCTTCTTCGCCTGCTCTTCTGTACTCAGCATGGGGACCATGACTCCCTGAGCACCTGCATCCATCAGACCCGAAACAAAGCGCTTTGACAGCTCCGGGACACGTACGTAGATTCCCAGACCGATTGAACGGGCTACCTTTGCGACATCTGCGAATGTTTCGATTGAATATGCCCCGTGTTCCATATCGAGCATGATGAAGTCGAGTCCGGCATTCTTCGCTACCTGTGCGACCCCGGGGTTCCTCATCATACGCACCATGGTGCCTACTAATCTTTCACCATTGTGTAGTTTATCAAGATACATCTCTTTCTCCTTGTCAGAGAAAGGAGGTTGCAGATTACTCTGTTTTCACAGATAGTGCGGCTAAGGAAATCTCTCGCCGACTGGGATTGAAGGTATATCAATTGTATACACAATGTACACAACCTGTCAAGTGAAATACATCGGAGAAAAAAAACAAGCGCTCCGAAGGAGTCCGAAGGATTCAGATGAGAGAGAGATTTATCTTGTATGCAGGCGAACTTGCCTTGATCAGGGCTTGAAAAGTATTCTGGATATGTTTCCGCATGCACTGTTCACTTAACTCGGGATCCCCCGCAAGGATCGCATCGATGATCCTGATATGCTCCAACCTCGATTTAGGCTCAATGCTCTTCACCTTTCTTGTCGCCGTGCTGATCAGCCAGGCAAGGTTATCGAGTTTCTCATTGAACTCGAATAGGAGGGAGTTTCCGGTCGATTCAATGATAAGCTGATGAAGGGATCTCCCGAGAGCTACGATCTGTTTCGTATCCTCGGCTATCGCCTCATCCTCCAATGATGCTTTCAAACTCTGAAGCATCTCGTTCTCCTGGACGGAAAGACGCTGTGCACAGAGTTTTGCAGCCATGCACTCAATACTCTCACGGGCTTCGAACACTTCGAACAGCAGCTTCAGGTCAAGTGTCCTCACAGAGAATCCCTTCCCCTTATCCTTCACAACAAGACCAGTGTTCTCCAGAGAGAAGAGAATCTCCCTCATGGGTGTCCTGCTGACACCGTAGAGCTCACAGAGATCTCTCTCTATAAGGTATTCACCCGGAGCATAGCTCTCTTCGAGAATCTGTTTCCTCAGGGCCTCTTTTATCTCATGTTTATTCACATTACCCACCTATCAACAGATCAACAGACCCATTGAAATTAATATAAGTATTCGTCATGTATACCGATTGTATCGTACCTCCCGGAGAGATAACTGTCAAGAAAAATAATCTCAGCTCTCTTGAAAATGATTTATTTTTCTTTTAAATATATAATTTTATATTTTTTTAAATCCGGCATGCATGGTCTCTAGCACCTTCCAAAATAAAGTCTTGCAGACTCTACTATAAAATTTTTTGAAATTTTTTCTTGACGGATGGATACACCAAGTATACAATCTGAAGACGTTGGTACACAAAAAGTATTAACCAACTGCACAATCAAAGAAGGAGGTTGGATTTACACTGTTTCATAATCTGGGTGAGTGAAGGTACCCAACACAAAATTTCAATCAGAAGAATCTTACATAAAGGAGAAAAAAATGAAAAAGATTATTCTTTCCGTTCTTATGGTGATGCTGGTCGCATCATTCGTATTCGCTGAAGGTCAGGGAGAGAAACCCTACCCGAGTAAAGACATCCGTTTTATCACCAGCGGCGGTGCCGGCGGTGGTACAGATACCATCTGCAGAAAGCTCGGATCAATTGTTGAGAAGCAGAATGACCTTACCATGCCTGTTGTCAACAAACCCGGTAAAGGTGAAGCAGAAGCTCCCTATGCTGTCATGACAGCTAAGGCTGACGGTTACACAATCGGTAACGTCACCTATGGTGGTGTTGTGAACGCTGTATACAACGGTCTCATTCCCCAGTACAAGACTGACAAACTGAAGTTCGTTGCTGTCGTTACTCAGGAAGCAGACGCACTCATGGTCAACTCAAACTCAAAGTGGAACACGTTCGAAGAGTTCATTGCTGATGCAAAGGCTAACCCCGGCGAAATCACCATCGGTATCACCTATAATGGCGGTCGCCCTTCAATGATCACAAAGATGATGGAAGAGGCCTATGGAGTTGAATTCCACAAAGTCAACTATGTAGACGGTGCCGGTCCTCAGAGAGAAGCTGTTCTCAGCGGCGAAGCTGATGCTGTCATCACTTCCCTCGGAGATTTCTCAGCAGTTCTCAAGTCAGGTCAGGTCAAGGGTCTCCTTGAGTTCTCCATGACTCAGAACGTCACCTATCCCGACGTCCCCCCTCTCACATCAATCGGCAGAGACGACCTCGAAATGGGTTCATTCATAGCTATCGTCGTTCCTCAGGATACTCCTCAGGATGTAGTCGACAAGATCGAAGAGATGTACTACGAAGCACAGCACTCTGACGAGTTCAGAAACTGGACTGCATCAGTCGGCGTTACCGCTACATGGATCGGTCAGGACAAGGCAACACAGTTCATTGAGAATGTCCAGAAGGTTAACTTCAAGGCTCTTGATGACATGAAGGCTGCAGGACTCCTGTAAACAAGCCCATGCTATAATCAACGGCGGCACACCTCTGGGTGTGTCGCTTAATCTTCACAAGGAGGTTGCACATGGCAACTCGCAATCCGTACTTAAGGTCAAAATTTGTCATACCTGCTGCAATGTTTCTATTCATGCTCAGCTATATGGCCATGGCTCTCGATCTGGGAACATTCTTCGCAGGAGACAATTCTACCGGAGAAGCATTTTTTCCGTTTATCCTGAGTATTCTCGGAACGCTTCTGGGAGGAAAGATCCTCTGGGATGCATATAAAGAAGTAAAACAGGACCAGTCAGAAGGAAAGAACGCCGAGGACATTCCCATAAAGACTCCTCTGATTCTCACGGGAATCTCATTTCTCTATATTACGGCTTTCCATTTCATCGGCCTCGTCCCGGCTCTTCTGGGATATGTCTTCTTCTTCATGATGTTCTTTGATGATAAGATCCAGCACCTGGTGAGAAAACTGATCTATTCAGCGATTATCACAGGAGTTGTGTACGTGCTCTACTACGTTATCTTCAAAGTTCAGTTTGATAAGATTTTCTTTAACCTCGGCTATTAAATCAGGAGCACCTTATGAATACTATTCTTGAAATTCTCAAGACTTTTACCTTACTGGGTGATCCCATTCTGCTTCTGACCCTGATCCTCGGATTCGGTGTCGGCGTCATATTCGGATCAATCCCCGGGCTTACCGCGACACTTGCAGTCGTACTGCTCCTTCCCATGACCTACAGCATGTCTATGAATGCTGCGCTGTTCATGTGTATGGGTATCTACATGGCAGGTATGTATGCGGGAAGCATCACAGCTATCACCATCAATATCCCCGGAGCTCCTTCGGCTGCCATGACCGGCCTTGACGGCCATGAGCTGATGAAGCAGGGAAAAGGCGCCAATGCTCTTGCCCATGCTTCACTGGCCTCCTCCATCGGCGGAACCATCGGAGTTATTCTTCTTATCGCGGTATCTCCTCTTGCCATGAAGCTTGCTCTTCTGATCAAAACTCCGGGAAAAGCTTCTTTGATCCTTTTTGCTTTCATTGTCATTGCAGCGCTTGACGGTAAGAAGTGGCATAAATCGGCCTTCATGATCGTCCTCGGTCTCGCCCTCTCCACCTTCGGCATGGGAGTCATGCAGCCTTCCGCACGTTTCGCTTTCGGCACTGCTGTCCTTCTCGACGGTTTCGATTTCGTTCCTGTCATCATCGGATCCTTCGCTGTTGCGGAGCTTTTGACTCAGTCCACCATCAGTAATGAAAACTTCAAGAAACTTGCCGGCGAAGCTTCCAAAATCAAGATCCGCCGCCGTGATTTCATTCCACCATGGTCAGAGGTCAAGGCAATCGGTCCCTGGCGCTACATCAAGAGCGCCTTTATCGGATACTTTATCGGTGTTCTTCCGGGAGCCGGCGGTTCCATGGGGGCATTCGTATCCTATGCTGAAGGCAAGCGATCTTCCAAGCATCCCGAGAAGTACGGTACAGGATATTATGAAGGAATCGCCTGTGCAGAAGCAGCGAACAACGCTGTCTGCGGCGGAGCTCTCGTTCCCATGCTCACCTTCGGTATTCCGGGTGATGGGCTCACTGCCATCATCCTCGGAGTTCTCATGGTCTACGGAGTCATTCCCGGTCCGGAAATCCTCTCCAAGCAGATCCATCTGGTGGCCCCGATGTACACAGCGCTGTTTATTGCAGCATTGATCCTGATTCCTCTTTCACTGATCCTCATGGGTCCCTACTACATTAAAATCGTGAAAATCAACCGTCTGGTACTCTACTCATCAATCGCGGCCATCTCGATCACCGGAGCATTTGCTTCTACCTACTCGGTATTCCAGATGTTCGTAGCTCTTGGAATCGGCGTGCTGGTCTACTTCCTGAGAACCCAGAAATATCCGGCAGTTCCGTTCATTCTGGCTGTACTGCTCGGACCTCTGTTCGAAGAATATTTCAGGCGTGTTCTTGCTATCAGCAGCAACAACCCGCTGATCTTTGTCACCGAGATAGACTCACTTGTCTTCCTTGTACTGGCTGTTGTGTTTGTGTTTTTCCTCAATAAGTTCAACAAGCAGATAAAGGAATAAGGGAGAAACAGCTGATGAGTTTTAAGATCTATATCCCTCAGGATATCGACAAAGCAGGAATCGACTACCTCACTGAAAGAGGATATGAGCTCAAACGGGCTTCCGCCCTTGATGCAGAAACTCTGAAGGCGGAAATCGCAGACTGTCAGGGTATGGTTCTCAGAACCGTGCCCATGACGAGAGAGCTTCTCGAAGCTGCACAGGAATTGAAGGTTATCTCACGGTTCGGTGTCGGACTTGATAACGTGAATCTCCAGGCTGCAAAAGAACTCGGTCTGTACGTGCTGAATACCCCCGAGGCGAATATCACCACAGTGGCTGAACACACGATGGGACTGATGGTAGCCTGCGTGAAACACTTTCACACAGGGGATACGGCTGTCCGTACGAACCGCTTCAGTGAAGAGAAGAATACACATATGGGTTTCGACCTCGCGGGCAAGACTCTCGGTCTCCTCGGGTTCGGTAAGATCGCACGGGATGTTGCACGCAAGGCTCTTGCCTTCGATATGAATGTAACTGCCTACGATCCGTTCTGTGATCCTTCCACAGTACCAAAGGGTATCACGCTGATCAGCGACAGAGACGAGCTGTTCTCTCAGAGCGATATCATCAGCGTCCATATTCCTGTCACTCCTGATACGAAGGAGAGCATAGGTGCGCAGGAGTTCACTCTCATGAAAGAGAGTGCCTACTTCATCAATGCGAGCAGGGGTCAGCTGGTTCGGGAGAAAGATCTCTATGAGGCGCTCTCTTCAAAGTCGATAGCGGGTGCAGCGACCGATGTGTTCTATACGGAACCTCCCGAAGAAGATAATCCCCTTCTTTCACTCGACAATATCTTCATGACTCCCCATCATGCGGGGATAACCGTTGAATCATTCGTACGAATGGGTATTGAGTGTGCGAGAGGGCTCGATGATGTCCTTCAGGGAAGAACACCAAAATATCCGGTGGTAACACCAGAGAAATAAAAACGAGCAAATCCAAACCTTGTGAAGGTGGCCTCGGTGGCTTCGGCTGCCGGGGTTTTTTTTCTGTCTTCGCATAGGGACCAGGTCCCCGTTCTCCTTCAGGCAAATAAAAACGGCCGGCACTGCGTTTCGGCAGGGACGACCGTCGGTTTCTTATCAGCTTTCTGTTCAGCTGACAATGAGCATAGTCTTTGGATCCAGATTGACCTGCATCGGATGCGGAGTGATATCTTCTCCGTCCTTGACCAGTGTCATCACGACTCTGTCCATATCCTCGCTGTACTTGAGACCGATAAGAACATCGATGAGCTCTTCGTACTTCAGCATGGTTTCAGGAACACCGTACTCATCGTAGGTGACATCCATCTTCACAGGAGAGACACTGAACCAGACTTCAAGTCTCATGTTCATTGCAAACTCTTTAATCTTTCTTACATCGTCTTCACTTGCAGTAGTGAGATGATAGCCATCAAACATCACTGCATCAGCATTGAAGGACCCCTGTCTGATGAGAGTCTCGAGGGAAGAGAGAACCTTCTCTACCGAGACATTCTCCTGAGAGAAGTTCATCACGACTCTGTTGGCAAGAATCTCATTATAGATGTGAGAGGCATCTTCGAGGTCTCTGTTCTCAGAAATCTGTCTGAATACTTCTTTATACCAGCTGATCACATGATCGACGTTTCCAGAGAAGGAAACATGAATGATGTGCTCGTTTCTAAATAATTTGTCTGTAGCAAGGTGCACGAGACAGGCAGTCTTCCCGACGCCGTGCCGGCTTACCAGCACTCCGAGGTTTCCCTTGCCAAGTCCGCCGTGCAGTGATTTGTCAAATGCCCTGAGAGGGCTCAACTCGTTTAACTCTTGAACTTCCATATCACACCTCCAAGATGTTTAAGTTACCCTAGTATATCACGGTTTTCCCGTCGGTAACACAATCTTATCTATGAAAAATGACCGGCCTGGATGACCGGTCATTCTAACATAGTCTTACGTTATTTCGCCTGTTCTTTCTTCTTTTCCTGGTAAGCCTTCTTGAGTTCTTCACTTACGCTCTGAGGAACCTTGGAATATTTGGCGAGTTCCATGGTGTACTCAGCCTTACCCTGTGTAAGAGATCTGAGAACAGTGGAGTACCCGAACATCTCTGAGAGGGGGACTTCAGCATCAACAGCACAGTTTGCGCCGTCTTCAGTTGAACTGATGATGATTCCTCTTCTCTGGTTGATGGATCCGAAGATATTTCCCTGGAACTCGGTAGGACCTTCGACACTTACCTTCATGATAGGCTCGAGAATGATCGGCTTCGCCTTCTCATAGGTCTCTCTGAATGCCTGGAGTGCCGCGGTTTGGAATGCCTGGTCAGAAGAGTCAACGGGGTGGTATGCACCGTCATTGATTCCGGCACGGACACCGACAATGGGGAATCCGAGCTGAGTACCCTTCTTGAGGGCTGCCTGGAAACCTTTATCACAGGATGGTATGTACTCAGTGGGAATAACACCACCCTTGATGCTGTCGATGAACTCGTATTCAGGTGCATCTTCGCCTTCTTCGATCGGCTCGAAGTAACCTGCGACACGCGCATACTGACCTGAACCACCGGTCTGCTTCTTGTGAGTGTAGTTGAACTCGGCTCTCTGGCTGATAGCCTCTCTGTAGGCAACTTCAGGCTTGTCAGTGAGAACTTCCGCCTTGTACTCTCTCTTCATTCTCTCGATATAGACTTCGAGGTGAAGCTCTCCCATTCCCTGGATGATGGTCTGGTTTGATTCGGGGTCGACGTACGTTCTGAAGGTGGGGTCTTCCTTGGTGAATCTGTTGAGAGCCTTCGCCATGTTGTCAGCTGCCTTCTTATCGACAGGATTGACTGCGAGGGAGATAACAGGGTTCGGGACGAACATCGATGTCATCGAGTAGTTGAGAGAAGGATGACAGAACGTGTCACCGCTCGCACAGTCGATACCGAACAGTGCGGCAATGTCTCCCGCGCCTACTTCGTTGATATCCTCCATGCTGGAGGCGTGCATCTTGACCAGACGTCCGATCTTGAACTTCTTCTGAGTTCTTGTATTGAAGAGTTCATCACCCTTCTTGATCTTACCCTGGTAGATTCTGATATAGGTGAGCTGTCCGTACTGTCCGTCTTCGAGCTTGAAGCCGAGAATGACAGGTTTTGCTTCGTCTTCAGCGACAAGCTTGACAGGAGCTTCCTCGTTATCGAGGTCAAGAGCAGTGTTGGTAACCTGAGTCGGGTTCGGCAGGTAGCTGATGATAGCATCAAGGAGGGGCTGAATTCCCTTGTTCTTGTATGCGGAACCCATCATAACAGGAACGAGCTCAAGAGCAATGGTTCCCTTTCTGAGAGCCTCGTGAATGAGCTCCTCGGTAACCTCTTCCTCGAGCATCGCTTCCATGAGCTCATCAGAGAACATGGAGATTGCATCAAGCATCTCTTCTCTCTTTTCAGCCGCCTCGTCTGCGAGTTCGGCAGGGATCTCTTCGTAACGGAGCTTCTCACCGCTGTCGCCGTCAAAGTAGACAGCCTTCATGGTGATAAGGTCGACAACACCCTGGAGTCTATCCTCAAGTCCGATGGGGATCTGGATAAGAACAGCATTAAGGCCGAGCTTCTCGACAAGCTGGTTCTTTACTCTGTAGGGATTTGCACCGGTACGGTCACACTTGTTGACAAATGCGATTCTCGGTACGTTGTAACGCTTCATCTGTCGGTCAACAGTAATTGACTGACTCTGAACACCGGCAACGGAACAGAGAACCAGAACGGCTCCGTCAAGCACTCTGAGGGATCTCTCAACCTCGATAGTGAAGTCAACGTGTCCCGGAGTGTCGATCACGTTGATCGGATGCTCCTTCCATGTAACGTTGGTTGCTGCTGAAGCGATCGTGATACCACGTTCTTTCTCAAGTTCCATAGAGTCCATGGTCGCACCGACGCCGTCTTTACCGCGCACTTCGTGGATTGCATGGATTCTGTTTGCATAAAAGAGAATTCTTTCGGAAAGTGTCGTCTTACCAGAGTCGATATGAGCACTGATTCCGATGTTTCTCATTTTACTAATATCAGCCATTATTCATTCCTCTTTTCTCTCTTGTGACTTCCAGCATCTACCCATCGACACTGTTCACAGAGAAGTAAATATCGTAGTAATGTCCCGCTTCATTCCCGATTTCTTCATGATCACCGACAGGTGGAACAAGCGTACCGGACGGATTCTAGTATATTATTACATTTTATTCAATCCTATCTGCAATAAATAATTGTGAGAATTCTGCTCTGGTTCGGTTTTCCCATTTTCAGGGAAGAAAAATCAGGAGATCAGGGTGAGTTTCTGCGCAAATTCAGCGAGTTCACCGTCCCCGTAACTCTCCTTCAGGGGAGTCACCTTCTTATTATCCCCGAGGTATCGGGGAATGATATGGATGTGGAGGTGAGGCACTTCCTGTCCCGCAGCCGGTCCATTGTTGATGATGATATTCGTCGCATCAGCCTTGAGAGCTTCTCTCATTTTCATATCAATTCTCTTTGCGACGCTCATCAGATGCTGAAGCTGGGAATCGGGACAGTCAGCTGTCGTCGGATACTCTTCCCTGCTGATCACAAGGGCATGCCCCTTATTCACCGGTGCTATATCAAGGATAGCGATGCAGATTTCGTCTTCCCAGAGGATGGAAGAGGGAATTTCCCGGTTGATGATTTTCGTAAAAAGAGTTGCCATAGAAGCCTCCGCATATGCAGAAGAGTATAGCAGTATCAGGACAAGGTTTCCAGAGCGGAATAATAAGTTTCGCTTGCCAGAAATGCACTCCTCTTGTTACTATTCACCTATGAGTATCTGTGTTCACTGCAACAGCGAGATCTCTCCTTCGATGACCATCGGTCATGCGACCGTGTGCCCCTCCTGCGGGCAGCCGCTCAAGTCCTGCATCAACTGCAGATTCTATGACGAAGGAGCCTATCACCAGTGCAGAGAATCGGTTGAAGAAGCCGTTCCTGACAAGAAACGGGCAAACTTCTGTACCGCCTTCATGATAAACACGAAGAGTCCATCAGATGCTCCCCGGAGCCAGAAAGAAGAGGCCATGAAAAGACTGAAAGCGCTTTTCGGCGAAGAATAGACAGAAGGAGATATTATGCTTGAATTAGGATCGCAGGCACCCCAGATAACTGTTCAGAATGAGAAGGGGAAGGATGTCAGACTCTCTGATTTCGAGGGAAAGTACGTCGTCCTCTATGCCTATCCAAAGGATAATACGAGCGGATGCACGACTGAAGCGTGCAGCTTCCGTGATAATCTCCCTGCTATTGAAAGCAGGAATGCCGTGATCCTCGGTCTCTCTCCCGATTCCCCCTCTTCACACCAGGGATTCATCGCGAAGCAGGAACTTAATTTCACCCTCCTCAGCGATCCCGAACACGCGCTTCTCGAAGCACTCGGTGCCTGGGGAGAGAAGAAGATGTATGGAAGGTCGTACATGGGCGTGCTGAGAAGCACATTCATCTTTGATAAAGAGGGAACACTCATCAAAGTGTGGCCTAAGGTACAGGTGAAGGGACACGGGGAGGAAGTGAACGAATTCCTCAGCTCTCTTCAATAGCAGCACAATCAATAAGGGTATGGAAGGCAGAATCCTCTTCCATCGAAAACTCACAAAAGCCTCAGAGAATCACCTCTCATCCTCTTCAGAAACCTCCTACATAAGGGGCACCCCTCGGATGCCATCCTCCATGTATCAGCTACGATAATCACATATCAGATAATATCGGATATTTCGCTTGAATTATCCAATATTATCCGTTTATAATGTATTTATCGGATAATATTAGACATTATCCGACATGGAGGGTATCATGCGCTATACATCCACTGAATCAAAGATCCTGGAATTCAAGGAACGACTCGATGATTACTCCCGGCTGCTGGAAACAGTTGTAGCGTTTGCGAACACACAGGGAGGAACGATCATCATCGGCATCAGAGATAGCGATCGGCTGGTCGTAGGTTTGAGCGATGAAGAGATTACACGGTATGGTCAGGAGATCCCTCAGGCTATTGCCGATGCCATCTCACCTCAGACAGCTGTAGACCTCTACGCACAGAATATCGAAGGGAAGACCTGTGTGAGCGTACGAATCTTTCCCGGTCCTCAGAAACCTTACTTCCTGAAAAAACTGGGATATCCGGCGGGTATATTCCTCCGTTTCGGCGCCCACAACAGAAAAGCCGACACCTACGCAACAGAACAGCTTGCCCGTACACAAAGCGGCAAACGGTTTGAACAGAACCCCTGTCCCGAAATTTCGTATGATGATCTCTCAAAAGAACTTCTCGGCCTCCTGTTTTCAAGATATGACCCGTCCATCCTGATCGGTGCAGGATATGCCGCCACGGAAGTATCAGGCAGAACCATACCCAATGTAGCAGGCACATTGCTGTTCTACCCAGAACATCAGAAGATCGTTCCAGAGTCAGGTATTTCAATAAGCGCCTACGCTGATGAAGGGAAGCTTCACCTGCTCAAGAAGGAAGAGTTTGGGGGGGGATTGATCCCCATGCTCGAACAGTCTTTCACCTATCTTTCGATGCTTTTAGGGACCGAATATGAGCGTGACGGTCTCATCAAACGACCTCAGAGCCATGAGATCCCTCTCGATGCTATCCGAGAAGCACTCGTCAA
The DNA here is from genome assembly GCA_963676605.2 of Sphaerochaetaceae bacterium. GTDB lineage: Bacteria > Spirochaetota > Spirochaetia > Sphaerochaetales > Sphaerochaetaceae > SABI01. The sequence goes on from CAXXSP010000047.1 coordinate 83,929, forward strand.
TGCTGTAGCCCATAGAGCGTACGACTATGAGGCCCCCATACGCATCACACTCTTTCCTGACCGGATCGAGTTCCTGAACCCGGGAGATTTCTACGCACCCATAAACCCTGACAATCTCAGGGAGGGTCTTTCACGGTACAGAAACCCTCTTATTGCTGATGCGCTGAGGAAAAAGGGATACATGGAAAAGCAGGGTATAGGTATCAATCTTATCATTTCCTCCTGTCTTGAGGCTGGACTCAGCGAACCTCGCTTTGCTGAACTGGAACACCATGTGAAGCTGATCATATTCAGAAAACGCACAGAAACTGAACAGAAGAAGAAATCAGTCGATCCCTACGATATTGAAAGCATGAGAATTCATTTCTCAACAGTGGGTCTCTTCTCTTCCAAAGAATTGGCTCACTACCTTGGAAAATCAGTATCTCTGGCGAAGAAGCTGCTGAGTGACCTTCAGAAACGGGGAATCGTTGAGATGGTGGGTAAAGGGCCCGGCACAAAATATCGATTCATATAACGGAGTATGAAAAAGGAACTATGTTCACCCTTCACAATCGTGATGCAAGATATCATGGTTCTCATGCCAATGCATTCGTAAAAACGGCCTGATTCACTGCTCGCGCAGGATCAGGCCTCTGTTTCAATGAAAGATGCGCGCTCTTACAGGTGCTCTCTCGCAATCAGAATCTGATCTATATCGAGCTCACAGGTGATACACGGCATCGTGATATTCCAGCTCTCGAGCACTTGAGGGTGAATCTCACCGAAAATCCCGATCTCTTTACCCTGCGACGTGAGGATACCGCATCGTCCTTCGATGAAACGGGGATCGTCCACTTCCTTCATCACGTACTCGACATTGAGGAAGTACAGGAGTGTGCTGATATAGCTGTTCAGATCGTTGAAACCCGCCTCTGGACCGGCAGCAAGGAAACCGAGATGATTCTTCGTCACGGTCCCTGAATTGTCACTCTCATCGAGGTAGGCGACCTTACCCACCTCGAAGATCTGGTGAGGATAGACCGCGTGAGCGCTGACGCTCTCACTTTCAAGAAGAGAAGGAATCACAGAGGGGCGGACGAATTCGTAGTTCTCACTCATCGGGTTCGCGATCTGGATATACTCATCACCGCTGACGTGCATATTATCGATATACTCTTTTCTCGAGCCGAGGTAGTTGTACATCATCTCCTGGAATCCCATTCCGATGATGATATCCTTCACCTTCCGGGAGAGCTCTTCGGCCTCGGTGAGCCGTCCTGCAGTGAAGTCGCTCGGGAGGATGGGTGCGAAACTGGCGAGGCCGTGACCGACCATCACATCTTCCACGATGTCTGCGGCATGGAGGAAGTCATTGCGGTATTCAGGAGGAACTGCCGTAATGACCGACCCGTCGATGGAGCCCTTCACTCCCATGCGTTCGAGAGCTGAGAGGATCTCTTCATTGCTCAGTGCATCACCGAGAGTCTTGTGAAGATATGGAATCTCACAGGTCTGCGGTTTCTGGAAGTAGTAGGGTACGGTGATCTCCCGTCCGTAGGGGGTATCGTAGGGAACCGAACAGGTGACCGGGAGAATCGTGAAGCCCATATCCGCGCAGTCACACGCTACGATGGAGGCTGCAAGGAGGAGGTCGTCAAGACCGGGACCGCTGAATTCGAGAAACAGGTTCTCGTCTCCCGCTTCAACCGCTCCGATATGTGCTGAGTTGATCACAGGAGGGAAGGAGAGCACATCTCCGTTGTCATCATGGAGGAATGGATACAGGGGAGAACCGGCAACGATATGTCCGTACTCCTGTCCCTTCTGATGTTTCTCGATGATCTCATTCAGACTCATCTCCTCATCTGCCCCGAGAGGGACGAAGGAGGTGGCATCGGGGTCTGCACCCCGGTAATGGACCGGGTAGGCGATCAGGTCGCTCCGGTAGATTCCCATCGCGATCGATTTTCTTTTCCGTCCGAAGTTGTTACACAGTTTCTCCTGCGACTGAATGAGTGCTTCGAGGATTGTCTCGTCAACCGTTTTGCCCCGTACGGCAAAGCCGATCGAATAGGGACGTACAACCTCAACAGACTTGTCTATGATAAGACGGCGTCCCAGGGAATCCTGAGTCGTCTTCTCATCCGAGAAGAAATCATAGGAAGGTACAGCGCCCTTCTCATAGGTATTGAGAGCACGGGCGACACCGGCAGCAGACCAGAGGTCGGGCCTGTTGGTGTCATTGAGTTCTATCTTGTACAGGCTCTCTTCGCTGTCATGACCATCAAGTTCGGCTTTCGCGACAGGGAAGATCTCTTCGAGAGCCTCATCACTGTAGCTTCTGGTGAGCAGTGATTCAAATAATGTTTCGTGTACTTCTATTTTAGGCATCTTACTTACTTCTCCTGAGTCTCACGTGTTCAATATCGGGAGTGAACAGCTCTCTGAGATCATTGATTCCCAGATGCATCAGGGCCATCCTGTCGATACCGAGTCCCCAGGCGAGAACAGGCACATCGATTCCGAGAGCCTTCGTCACCTCGGGACGGAAAATTCCTGATCCGCCGAGCTCGAACCAGCCGAGCACCGGGTGTTTGATATGCACCTCGATCGAGGGTTCCGTGAAGGGGAAATACCCCGGTACGTATTTGACTTCCTGAGCTCCTGCAACCTCTTCTGCGAAGAGTTTGAGAAGACCGAGGAGGTTCTTCAGGTTCACATCATCCCCGAGGACAATACCCTCTGTCTGATAGAAATCAGCCCCGTGGGTGGCATCGACCTGGTCATAGCGGAAACACCGTGCAATACCAAAGTATTTGCCGGGAACCTTCGCCTTCGGCAGCTGCCGTGCAGACAAGACCGTTCCCTGGGAGCGCATTACCTGACGACGGGTGAAATCATGGTCGAAGGAGTAGTTCCAGCCTCTTGATCCCGTCTCCCATCCGTTTTCGTGGGTGGCGGCGACCTGTGAGAGGTAGGGCTCTTCGATCTTCTTTGCGTGAGACGGGTTTTTCACATAGTAGACATCGTGGATATCACGTGCTGAGTGGAACTGAGGCATGAACAGGGCATCGCCGTTCCAGAACTCGTTCTCGACGAGGGAACCGTCGAATTCCTCGAACCCGAGGGAAACGAGTTTATCCTTCACCCACTGCAGGTATTCGCTGTAGGGGTTACGTCGTCCAGGTATCAGACGGGCAGAAGGGGTATTCAGTGAGTAGGGACGGAAACTCTTTCCCTTCCACTCTCCACTGGAGAGGAGGGAGGAGGTCACTGAACCAAGCTCCTCACCTGTGATATGTGCAGCGAGAAGTGCTTCCTTCGCCTTGTTACCTTCTTCGGTAAGGGCGTAGATCACCTCTTCTCTCTCCACGATTTTGAACGGAGAGTCTGCTGCTCCCCTCTTCTTTGAGTTTTTCTTGATATATGAGAGCTCAACGGGAGTCAGGGAGGCCTCGGAAATCATTCCCTCAAGACCCTTCTTCAGGACATGAGGGGCGATAGCGAGTTCTTCGGGAAGTTCTTCATTCAGAAGCTGTGCAACATTCCCCTCTCCCATCTTACACACTCTCGCTTTGCTGAGCTGACCGAAGGCGGAACCGATACTGCTTTTCTCAAGCCCGAGCTTATGAGCAATTTCAGGGAGGCTGAGCGGTCCGTTCCGCTTCAGGAGGTCAACGATCCGTACCGGGGGTGTACCGAGATCAACTTCCTTCTTTCCATGATCGGTAAGTTCATACCACACGGATGTGCTTCGGGATGTTTCCGACAGATACCCCTTCCCTGCCAGCCAGCTGAAAGCCTGGTTACAGTGTCCTATCTGATAATCGAGCTCCTTGATGAGTCGTTCTGTTGTAATCTCTTCTCCCACAGAAACGTGTCTCAGCAACCTGATCTCGAGCGGATGCAGGTTCCTTACATCTATTTCCATACCGGCCTCACTTCATTCTTGTATCTTCAAAAATACCCTGTGGTTACAGGATGAAGCTTATTGTACCGATAAGTGAGAAAAAATAAAAGGGTTCCGTAAGGGGATGAAACAAGGGGATTCAGAACTCTTCTCTTTAGTCTGTTCCAGGGATGTGATGACAGGAATTCCGAAGACGCGAAGCAACATCGTTCCCCCTCAGGTTATTAACCAGAGAAGCATCGCAGACACATGCCTGTGTACAGCCATTCACGGAAGATCAGGAATAGCATGTGAGTGTGGTTTTCTTATATAAGTATGACCTACTAAACCTATTCTGGTTAAGTAGACCATTTAGAGCGTATCTGATATAATGGGGACGGAGGCCCGTTATGATGGTGAATATCTCAGAAGCAAAAGCAAAACTATCGAAACTCATTGAACTGGCATATTATGGAGAGACCGTGATTATAGCGAAGAACAATCTTCCACTCGTGGATCTCGTTCCTCACAAGATCGAAAAACCGAGAGTTCTCGGACTGCTGAAAGGCTCCTTCAAAGTTCCTGACGATTTTGACTCCGAAAGTCCTGAAATCGAACAGATGTTCTATGGTGATGATCATGAATATTCTCATTGACACTCATATATTTCTCTGGGCCCTGAGCGAACCGGAAAAACTCACCGAACAGCAGCGTGCAGCACTTGAGACGAGAGGGAACACAATATATGTAAGTGCAGTATCGATTGCCGAGATCATGATCAAGTCTTCGCTTGGAAAACTCACCGTTCCGTTTAACCCGGTTACGATTGCAGAAGAGACAGGATTCGATGTGCTCGAATACCGGGGTGAGGACGCCCTTCTCCTCGCGGACCTTCCGTTCCACCACAGAGATCCGTTCGACAGGATGATCATCACTCAAGGCATCGCTCACGACTTTCCTATCATGACCCGTGATGAGACATTCTCTCTCTACTCGTGTACGCTCTTCTCCTGAGGTGCTGTACAAAATACATGACTCAACATCAGGTCTATGGAATCATTAGTCATATCTGCTTTGCATGAATATTTCCTCTCATACTAATCCTTCGAGAATGCATAACCGATACCTATCTGTTTCGGTATCAAAGAAGGCGCATTAAGAAATCTCCTGAGTTATAATTTTAGCGAAGAATGTACAGTGTCTCGATTTTGTGACTCTATACAGGGAACAGTTCCTTCAAGGCCTCTATGCCGGTCCATTCCGGACCGGCTCATACCATCTGACCGGAGCATCCTGACTTTCCCCTCTCTCATAACCAACAGCTCTCCTGAGCTTTTTCGCCTCCCCTCAGATATATTTTTATACAAAAATGTAAATTTTGAGAATTTATTGACAGGAATTAATGAGTGATGTATATTTATGCAAAACTTGAATAATAAAAGGGTTTATAATGGGATCATCACTCACAGAGACATTATTCGGAGATGAAAAAGTAAATCTGAAAGCACTCAAGAAGAAAGCGTACAACTTTCGATGGGCGGAAGTGGAAGAGGGAGTCATCCCCCTCACAGCAGCAGACCCGGACTTCCCGGTAGCGCCTGAAATCGTGCAGGCTCTCACAGAGTACGTTTCTGATGGATACTTCTCATACACCCCGCACACAGGACTTCCCGAATTCAAACGTTCGATCGCACGCTACCTCAACGAGAAGAAACAGGAACAGGTGGACCCTGAGCTTGTCCTTCCTATCGACAGTGCCGCAAGAGGAATGTACGTCATCACGAAAACAGTTTCTGCAGCCCGGCGATGAGGTGATTATCTTCGACCCGGTCGATTACCTGTTTCGTGAATCGACCCTTGCCGCAGGCGGAGTCCCCGTCCTTTTTCCTGCAGAAGTGACCTCATCCGAGACCCTTGATCTCTCTCGTCTTGAACAGTACATCACGGAAAAGACCAGAATGATCTGTCTCTGCAATCCTCACAACCCGCTCGGTCTAGTCTACTCAGAAGAGGATCTCAGGCATATCCTTACTCTCGCGAATACTCATGATCTGTGGATCATGAACGATGAGATCTGGTCTGATATCGTATATAAGGAGAGACCCTTTACCAGCATCCTCTCCCTCGGAAAGGAACTGAACAGAAAGACCCTCTCGGTCTTCGGGTTCTCTAAAAGTTTCGGTATCGCCGGTCTGAGAGCCGGCTGTCTGTACGCGCATGATTCCAAAATATTCGAACGCCTGAGTGAGCAGGCGGAAGTGAGAACAACAGCAGGAGGTATTACAAGCCTCTCGCAGATTGCAGGCATGACGTGCCTCGATTCCTGCGGTTACTGGCTCGATGCGTTCCTTGAACACCTCAGCGCAAACCGTGATTACGCGTATGAGAGAATCAATGCGATGAACAATATCAGCTGCAGAAAAACCTCAGGCAACCTACCTGATGTTCATCGATATCACACAGACGGGAATGGATTCGGAAACTTTCGTACAGAGACTTCGCAATGAGGCGAAGCTTGCCGTCGTTCCCGGCACGCCCCGCTTCTTCGGTCCCGGTGCGGCGGGGTACGTCCGCATGTGCTTTGCAACTTCCCGCTCCCTTCTCAAAGAGGGTCTGGACAGGCTGGAGAACTGGCTGGAGACGAACGGGAGCTGAGGCTCCCCTGAATACGCTATACGGCATGAATTTACCATGCACGATATAAAGAGAACTTCCATGGAGGAAAAGTGAATGAAAAAAGTAAAGATGCTCATGATTCTTACAGCTGTTCTGCTTCTCACGCTTCCCACTGCAGTATTTGCAGGCGGTGCAAGTGAAACCGGAAGCACGCAGGCTGCCGCAAGCGGTCCTATCATCGTCGGAAGCAACAGTGCTCCGAGAACATTGAACCCGTTTGTTCTTCCCCAGCCGGCAGGATTCGATTGTCACAAACCTTATCTTCAACAACTTCGTTGAACCCGATAAGAACGGCATGATCGTAGGCGCACTGGCCGAATCGTTCTCTATCTCGGATGACGGCACCACCTACACCTTCAACCTCGCCGAAGGAGTGAAATGGCATGACGGTGAAGCTTTCGACGGCGATGACGTTGTGGCTACCTTCACGATGCTTGCTGACCCCGACTATAGTGGCGGTATCGACCGTGTCGGTCAGATCGTCGGAGTGGATGCCTTCAAGGAAGACCGGAGCAAGGGTATTTCCGGTATCACACTGAGCGCTGACAAGATGACAGTGACCATCACGATCAAGGCTCCTTCTGCTACCTTCCCTTCCCGGGCTCTATTTTCAGATCCTTCCCGAGCACTACATCAAAAACTTCAACCTCGCAGAGCTTGAGAAAGAACCCTTCAACTCCGCTCCCGTGGGCACTGGACCCTTCAAGTTCAAGGAATGGAAGGTTGGAGATTCGATCACCGTCGTAAAGAATGACGATTACTGGGCTGGAGAAGTGAAGTCCGACAGCATCATCGTGAAATTCGGTGAGCTCGTTGCTCTCACCACGCAGCTGCAGACCGGTGAAATCGACATCCTCAAGGTCGAGGAAGAAGGATACAACACCTTTGCAGGAGATCCCAACTTCGTCCTGTATACTTACCCGATGCTCAGTGTCGACTATGTCGGTTTCCGCACAGGTCCCGGTCGTGCCGCTGACACCAAAGGCGACCGCCCGGTATACAACAAGGACTATCCGTCAGGCTCTTGCCTACGCCACAAACAAGGAAGCTCTTGTTGATGGCGCCTATGGTGTGATGGGATATGAACATGACTCGATCTTCCCGAAAAACTCAATGGCAGACAGCCCGAATGACAACCCCTACACCTATAATATCGCAAAGGCAAAGAGCCTTATCGAAGGTGAAGGCTATGTTTATGAACAACACAACAAAGATCTACGAAAAGAACGGCAAACCTCTCAGCATCGAGATGTACTATGCAGAATCAAGCTCCCCTCAGGCTGCTATCCTGAAGGAACAGTGGAAAGCTGCCGGTGCCGAACTTGAGCTGAAGCTTGTTGACTTCGGTGCCCTGATCGATGTTCTGCTCCGCAAGAGCGATGCGAACGGCAATCTTTCCGGAGCCGCTGGTTTCAACCCCGACACTGCCGGTACAGACTCGGCCTTCGATGCATACCTCCTCGGCTTCGCACAGGAATCCGATCCTCAGGAGTACGCACAGTATTTCGTGGACGATAATTTCTGGAATTTCTATCACTACGACAATGCCGATGTGAGAGCATGGTTTGCAGAGCAGGAAGTCACCACAGACCAGAATGAACGCAGTGCAATTCTGCACAAAATCTCAGAACAGATCACGGAAGATCTGCCCTGGTTCACCTATGCCGGTGAGAATGAGACGATTGTCGCCGGAGCGAATATCGGCGGACTCGATCCCGATACCCGCGGATATACTCTGAATGCAGAGACCTGGTATCTGAAATAACAAACAAGAAACTGAATCTGCAGCAGCCTTCGGGTTGCTGCAGAGTTATACAGGAACACTCATGCTCTCCCAGAAGACAACACTCGACATTCTGAAAGACCCTCATCCGCATCGACACGCAGAACCCTCCTGGCGGTGAAGCAGCTCTCGTTTCCTATATCGCGAAATTCTGCACTGAACTCGGCATACCTTCCACGATCTATACCTATGAAGGGAACAGGGCTAATATCTTGATCAGGATGGGAAAGGCAGAGGGAAGAAAATCTTGTTATTCTCGGCCATACCGATGTCGTGACAGCAGATGCTTCCCTATGGTCGCATGAGCCCTTTGCGGCAGAAGTCCATGACGGGTACCTCTATGGCAGAGGCGCCCTGGACATGAAATACTTCATTGCTTCGGCCTTGAACTGCATGGCAGCCCTCGCACCCCGCGAAACAGAGATGAAACACTCCCTCACCTGCCTGTTCACCGCAGACGAGGAAACCGGAAGCACCTTCGGCCTGCCACGTGTCCTGACTGAGGAAGGCATCGGTGAGAGTCTGAAAGGGTCGATCGTCCTGAATGAAGGAGGAGGCTTCGCCCTCTATCAGGGAAACGACTGTCATTACCTGTACGAGACGGGTCAGAAATCGGTGTGCTCGCTAAGAGTCTCGATTCCCGAACTGCCTGATACAAATCCCTATTTCCCCTCTCTCGAGCATGAGGCCATCATGGTTGAGACGATCAGACGCCTCCAGAATCTTGAACTCGACGCTGAGATACCCGAGACCATTCAGGCGCTTCAGAAAGCTTTCCTTTCTTCCTCTTCAGAGAAAAAAGTACAGCAGCTGATAGACACCATGGCCTCATCCATGATAACCGCCACGATACTGAAAAGCGGATCGAGACATGGGGAACTTCCCAAAGGAATAAAAGCGGCAGTCGATTTCGACTGCAGGATCCTTCCCCACATACAGCGCGAAGAGTTTGAGGAGAAAGTCAACTCTGCCGTGGCAGACCTGCCTGTACGCCTTGAAATACTCCGATATTCACAGGGCTACGAAGCGAAGGTGAGTGATGATATCATCATTCTTCTGGAGAAAACTCTCATGAAACATGATAGAGAGATCAACTCACTCCTGCCCTTTATCACCCCGGGTTCGAATGACGGTAAGCACCTGATTCCCCTCGGGTGTGACGTGATCGGCTTCGCTCCCCTGGCGAAGGAGCAGACCTTCGCCGACATCATGCCCCTCATTCATGGTATCGATGAGAGGATATCACTCGATTCGATAGAATTCTGCAGTAACGTCCTCACCGACTTCTGCAGTGCCTACCTTACAGGAGATAAACTGTGAACCTAGATAAGATCCATCAGCTGGAAGAGGAACTGACAGCACAGAAGATAGACACACTCCTGATCCTCTCGAGAGAGGATTCCGACCCTGTCCTCTCCCTGCTCCTTCCTGTCCATGTCGTTGCGCAGAGCGCGATCATTTTAAGAAGCAATGGAGAGCATATCGTCATCACGGGACAGACCGATGCGAATATGTACAAGGCCTTCGGGATATTCGAGATTATCACGGTGTCAACCTCGTTTGAACAGGAGCTGAAAAAAGTGCTCGAGCGAGTGAATCCGTCCTCTCTAGCACTGAATATCTCAGAGACTGATTATCTGTGCGACGGTCTTACGGTGGGTCAGTACAGCCTCCTCCAGGAGGTGCTCGGAGAGCAGAAACTTTCAAAGATAGAATGTTCTTCAGAGCCGGTGATCTCTCGTCTGAGAAGCATCAAGAGCACAAGTGAGAGAGAATACATCGCCACTGCCGTTGAGAAGACCTGCGCCATCTACTCAGAGGTTGCCTCTGCCATCAGAATCGGAATGAGTGAGAGTGACATCGGGGAGCTGTTCGTCGCAGGAATGAAACGACACGGCGTCGTGAATGCCTTCGGCGAACCCTACAGTTACCCGCTGATCTGCATCAACCGGTGCGGCCTCGCCCACCGGGAACCCAATCCCGCTCATATCCTTCAGGTACACGATATCCTGATCTGCGACTTCAGTGTCGTCTACAGGGGCTACTGCTCCGATATAGCACGGAGCTTTTTCGTTCTCGCCCCTGGCGAAAGTGAAGCTCCTCCGGAAGTATTGAAGGCATTCAACACGACCGTTTCCGCCATCTCTGCGATCCTCGAGGGGATCCAGTCCGGCATGAAGGGCTATGAAGCCGATGCCCTCGGCCGGTCCGTGATAGAAGAAGCCGGCTATCCGACGATCCGTCATTCGGCCGGACATCAGCTCGGCATGAAAGTCCATGACGGAGGCACACCTCTTGCTCCCCCCTCCCGCGCTCTCTCAGAGGGAAGGATACAGGCCGGCGAGATCTATGCCGTAGAACCTACAGTCATTCAGGATGATGGAAAACCCTCCTTCATCGTTGAAGAGAATGTCGTGGTACTGGAAAAGGGTGTCCACATCCTCAGCGACCGACAGACGAACCTGTGGTATATCAGGAGGTAGGTGGATGAGAGTTTCTGATGAGAAAATCATAGAGATCTTCTCCACCATGATACAACTGGACACCACTAACGATGAGCAGGCTATGACTGACTACATCGGTGGTATCCTGGACTCCCACGGCATTCACTATGAGATCATAGAACCCTCCCCGGGGAGAACGAACCTCATCTCCCGACTGGGAGCAGAGCCTTCGGAGGCCACGGAACCTCCCGTCCTCTTCATAAGCCATACCGATGTGGTCGACTGTGAAAATCAGAACTGGAGTGTCCCGCCATTCTCCGCCGAAGAGCGTGACGGAATGATCTACGGCCGCGGAACACTCGATACGAAATACCTGACAGCCATGCAGCTGGCAGCCTGCATAGAGCATAAAGATACTCCTCTTCCCTTCCCTCTCTACTTCATTGCAACCGCAGATGAAGAAAGAGGCAGCACTCACGGCATGCCGCATGTCGTCACCTCCTATGGAAAGGCCTTCCTCCATGGCCGGGTGATCAACGAGGGAGGAGGCTTCCTTGTTCACAACAACAGGACATCCTACTACCTCTGCACCGCAGGGGAAAAGGGACGCTGCACGGTACAGGTGAGTATCGAGGGCACCGCAGGTCCCGCCTCCTTCAGGACAGAGGGAAAGGCGGTTGACAGATATGTGATGCTCCTGCAGCGCATAATGGAATATACCTTCGAGGAAGAAGAGACCGGGGTCGCCGGGCACTTCAGGGAAGTGCTGGGAGAAACTGTGAACAACCCGTTCCTCAAGAAGTTCGATTTCTACAATTCACACGATGCCTTCTCCCTGAGAAGCGTGAATATCGGGAGGCAGGTGAATGTCCTTCCTTCCATGATAAAGTTCGACCTTGAGATTCAGATGCTCCCGGGAAGAAAGAAAGAGAAAATCATCAGCATTCTCGATGAGCTCTTCGAGGGTATAGAGGGAGCTTCCTGGGAGATCACAGCCTTCCAGGAAGGCTTTGAGAGCGATCTCACAAGCTCCTTCTTCAAAACAATGGAAGAAACTGCCCTGACATATTATCCAGGGGAAGCCCTTCTTCCCGTATACGCTCTGGGACGGACCGACGGACGGTTCCTCGGGACCCTGCCGTCTCACGTCTGGGGGTTCGCTCCTGTGAGCGAGGCTATCGGGTTTACCGAGGTTCTCCGTCTTGTCCATCAGGAGAATGAGCATATCGACCGTGATTCAGTGATCCTGGGAACCCGGTTCCTCAGCGATCTGCTTACAAAGACAGGAAACAGAACATGATGGAAAAGAACTATCAGCTGAACAGTGAGAAGATCGCTCAGGCGAAACGCTACCTGAAGGATGAAGGCATAGACTGCTGGATCATCAAGACGAAGGAAGGGAGCGATCCCTGCATGCCGCTGATATTCGGCCTCTCGATCGTGGGGGATGCACTTCTCGTTATCACCCCCTCTGAAACCCTCGCCCTCACCAGCACCATCGATGCACAGGATGTCGCTGAGAGCGGTCTTTTCGACCGGGTGATTACCTACGCCCCTTCAGAATTCGCCGAAAAGGCAGGAGCTCTCATACGCGACATTGACCCCAAACGTATAGCTGTCAACTACTCACGGGACAACCATCTCTCAGACGGTCTGACCGTCGGCTCCTTCAGAGCCTTGAAGAACATGATCGGAAATCCCTACAGTGACCGGCTTACTTCAAGCGAATCGTTCCTGCAACGCCTGCGAAGCATTAAATCCCCTCTGGAGATCTCCTACGTACAGAAGGCGATCGATATCACCCTCGAGATCTATGAGGAAGTTTTCGCACAGGTCCGTAAGGGCATGACAGAAATCGAGATCGGTGAACTCTTCGTCAACGGGATGATGAAACGGAATGTAGTGAACGGAATCACAAGGAAGCTTACCCCTCCCATCGTGATGAACCATAATATCGCCCACAGGCCTCCGGGAGACTCTGTTCTCAAAGAAGGTGATTACCTGATCTTCGATTTCTCAGTTGATTACAAAGGCTACTGCTCTGACATAGCCCGCACATGCTACGTCCTGAAGGAGGGAGAGACAGAAGCCTCTCCTGCTATGAGACAGGCGTTCAGCACCATCTATGAGGCCATCAACAAGGCGGTAGCCCTCCTTGTTCCCGGTTCCATCGGAAAAGATGTGGACCATGCGGCTCGCCAGCATATCCTTGATGCAGGCTACCAGAACATCTTCCACGCAGTGGGACATCAGGTGGGACGGGACGTGCACGACGGAGGGACGATCCTCGGCCCACTGAAAGAGAGCTATAAAAGCGCACCCCTCGGAATGATCGAGGAGGGTATGATCTTCGCCGTTGAACCGACGATCCTCTACGAAGAGGGGCCGGCCATCATATCTGAAGACAATATTCTGGTGACCTCAAGTGGTCCCAGATTCCTCAGCAGAAGACAAGAAGAACTTGTACTGATACATTGAAGGAGTAATCTGCAATGCTGAAATATATAGCAAAGCGCCTGCTCGTTTCCCTACCGGTCATCATCGGGATCACGATACTTTCGTTCCTGATCATGAAACTGGCACCGGGAGACCCGCTGGCAAACTTCATCAACCCCTCGATAAGCATGGAGGATCTGGAGAAATCACGTGATGCCATGGGTCTCAATGACCCGGTCCATATCCAGTATTTCAAGTGGATCGGTGAAGTCCTCAGAGGGAATTTCGGGTACACCTACAGCGGCCATCACTCCATCAGTGCCCTGATACTCGAGCGCCTCCCCAATACCATCATCCTTACACTGTCGGCCTTCGTCCTGAGTTTCGTCGTCGGAATCCCCGTCGGCGTCATCGGTGCAGTGAGAAAGAACACACGTACCGATTACTCCCTCACCCTCCTTTCCCTGATCGGAGTTGCTATCCCATCCTTCTTCTTCGGCCTTCTGGTGATCTACTTTTTCTCCCTGCTGCTCGGCATATTCCCCTCAGGAGGAATGGTGAATATCCGTGCGGGATACACCGGCTTCGCTTACTATCGCGATATCCTCCATCACCTCATCCTTCCCGCCATCGTACTCGCCCTCGGGAATATCGCATCGGTATCGCGGTTCACGAGATCTAATATGCTTGACGTACTCAAGGAAGACTATATCAGAACAGCAAAGGCAAAAGGGCTGAAGCACAAGGTCATCGTCTACAAGCATGCCCTGCGCAACGCCCTCATCCCGGTCGTCACGATCTTCGGGCTCTCCATCCCCTTCCTTTTCAGCGGAGCATATATCACCGAGAGCATCTTTAACTGGCCGGGAATGGGTCAGCTTGGTATCAGAGCTATACAGGACAGGGAATACGGAATCATCATGGCACTCAATCTCATCACAGCAACGCTGGTGCTCATGGGAAATCTGCTCTCCGATATCCTCTACGCAGCCGTAGATCCCAGGATCAGACACTAAAGAGGAGATGACATGCTGATAAAGAAAAACAGTTTCTACGACTATGCATACCGCCGGTTCCGGCGGAACAGACTGGCAGTGGCAGGGATCGTCATCGCGGGAATCTTTCTCCTGCTGGCCATCCTCGCACCGCTCATTGCACCCTACGGTCCTTCCGAGTTCTTTTTTGTCGATGGGAAGAATGTCTATGACAAATATGCTTCACCGTCCGCCTCCCATCTGCTGGGAACAGACTCGCTCGGACGTGATGTATTCTCCCGTATCCTCTACGGGGCAAGAGTCACCATGTTGGTCGCACTCATGGCAGTGGCCATATCGACGGTAATCGGCACCTTCATAGGCCTCATCACGGGATTCTTCGGGAAATTCATCGATGCCGTATTCATGCGTATCGTCGACATCGTCATCTCTTTTCCGGTTCTCTTTCTCCTGATTTCGATCTCCACGATTATGGAACCCTCCATCTGGATCGTGATATTCGCTATCGGATTCGTCAGCTGGACAAGCACCGCACGCCTAGTGAGAGGGGAAGTCCTCAGGGTGAAAGAACTTGATTATATAGCAGCGGCAGGCGCGAGCGGCTCCTCCTCACTGAAGATCATCTTCCGCCATATTCTTCCGAATGTTCTCGCCCCCATCATGGTTCAGGTGACCATCGGTACGGCACAGGCCATTCTCATGGAAGCCTCCCTCAGCTTCCTCGGTGTAGGCGTGCAGCAGCCCATCCCCTCCTGGGGAAATATGCTCATGGATGCACAGAAACTCCTTGTCCTTAGGGACATGCCGTGGGTGTGGATACCCCCCGGCATCATGACCCTTCTTTTGGTACTGTCGATCTACTTTGTCGGCGATGGTCTGAGAGATGCCTTCGACCCCAAGCAGTGAGACACAGGAGAAAAAACGGATGAAAAACGTACTGGAAGTAAAAGACCTGAGTGTCGCGTTCAAAACGGAAGATGGATCATTCCACGCAGTTGAGCATATAAGCTTTGAAGTTGCCAGGCAGAAGACCCTCGCCATCGTGGGAGAATCGGGAAGCGGGAAGAGTGTAACCTCCCTGGCGATCATGCAGCTTCTTGCAGAGAATGGGACAATCACCTCAGGGGAGATTTTCATCGACGGAGAAGATATTCTTTCTCTCTCTCCCCGTCAGGTGCAGCACTCTATCCTCGGTAAAAAGATCTCCATGATATTTCAGGAGCCGATGACGGCTCTCAATCCGATTTTGAAGATCGGGGACCAGATCATGGAGAGCATTACAGAACATCAGCAGATACACAGGAAAGAGGCAGAGAAGATCGCTCTTGAGACTCTGAAACTCGTAGGTATCCCATCCCCGGAACAGCGGATGAAACAATATCCGCACGAGCTGAGCGGAGGGATGCGCCAGAGAGTGATGATCGCAATGGGACTTGTCACCAAACCTTCCATCATGATTGCGGATGAACCGACCACGGCGCTTGATGTCACCATCGAGGCGCAGATTCTCAATCTTCTTGAGGAACTGAAGGACACCTATCGTACAGCCATCCTCTTCGTAACTCATGACCTCAATATCGTCGCCGATATAGCTGACGATGTTCTGGTCATGTACTGCGGACAGATCGTAGAGAAAGGTCCAGTCGTAGATATTTATGAATCACCGAAGCATCCTTACACGAAAGGATTGCTGGCAACCATGCCATCACTCGATATGAAAGCGGAAATCCTCCCGACTATTCCAGGATCCGTGCCGAATATCAGCAGACGCCCTTCAGGCTGCTACTTCCATCCTCGATGTTCCGCGGCGATGGAGAAATGTGCAACCATTGCACCGGAAGTTTTGAAAGTGGGAAATCAGTCGGTACGGTGTTTCCTGTACGAGGAAGAGGGAGGAAAAGAGAATGAGTAACACTTCATTACTGCAGGTTGAGCAGCTTAACAAGCATTTCCTCCTGTATAAATCGATCCGCCGGGATCGTTCAGTCTATGTAAAAGCGGTCAATGACATTTCCTTTCATGTTGAAGCGGGGGAAACGCTGGGTGTTGTCGGGGAATCTGGCTGCGGAAAGAGCACTCTTGGAAGGACTCTCATGCGGCTGCATGAGCCGACCAGCGGCAGTATCATCTTTGATGGGAAGAATATCGTTGATTCAACCTCGCGAGAGATGAGAACCCTGCGGGAGAACATGCAGTACATCTTCCAGGACCCCTATAGCTCGATGAACCCGAAAATGACTGTCCGTGACATCGTCAGTGAGCCTCTTGATAATTTCCGTAAGGAAATGAGTGCATCCGAGAAGGAAGAACGGGTGGCAGAGCTCCTCTCCCTCGTCGGCCTCTCCTCGGAGAGCATGAACCGCTACCCCCATGAGTTCAGCGGAGGTCAGCGACAGAGAATCGTGATAGCACGAGGCATTGCCCTGAACCCCAAACTCCTGATCTGCGACGAATCGGTCTCAGCACTCGACGTATCCGTCCAGGCTCAGATCATCAACCTCCTTCAGGAACTGAAAAAGAAACTCTCACTCACCTACCTGTTCATCTCTCACGACCTGAGGGTCGTCAAGTTTATCAGTGACAGAATCATGGTACTCTATCTGGGAGAGATCATGGAGATTGCTCCCTCAGATGCTCTTTTCAGTGATCCAAGACATCCCTACACCCAGTCACTGATCAGATCGATCAGTGTGGGGGATCCGCGCAATAGAACAGAGAGAGAAATACTCGAAGGGGAAATCCCTAACCCGATGAATGCTCCGAAAGGGTGTCCATTCTCCACCAGATGTCCGCTCGCGATGGAACGGTGTTCGGTAGAGAAGCCTGAGCTTATCGAGCTTGAGAAGGGACACTTCGGACGCTGCTTCCTGCTGGAAGCAGCTCCGTCGAACTAAATAGAAATAACAGACTATGATTATCAATAAGAGGTTTACTATGAGAAAGACAATCGCGACAGATCACGCACCGGCAGCCGTTGGCCCCTACTCCCAGGCAGTTCAGGTCAATGACACTCTGTACATATCAGGTCAGATTCCCTTTGTCCCCGAGACGATGGAACTGGTAAGCACCGACGTGGCACAGCAGGCAACTCAATCACTGAAAAATATTGAGGCAATTATCAGTGAAGCTGGATTCTCCGTGAAAGACATCGTAAAATGCCAGGTATTCCTGAAGGATATGAACGATTTTGCAGCTGTAAATGCGGCCTATGCAGACTTTTTCGGAGATCACTCACCGGCACGGTGTGCAGTTGAAGTTTCGAGACTACCAAAGGACGTGGATGTAGAGATCGATGCTATCTGTATCAGGGACTGATCAGAGGAGATAAAGCACATGGAAACACGGGAAGAATTGAAACGGTATTTCCCTATTGCAGACTATATCGCAGCAATCAACGGAAAGAAGTGTGAGGTCCTCATCCACGACGTGAGTGACCTGAATCACTCGATCTGCTATATCGTGAACAACCACATCACAAACCGGAGTGTTGGCGGCCCCATCACCAACTACGCTCTTGAACTGCTGCAGAAGAAGGAATACCTGAACAAGGACAGCGTAACGAATTATACAGGAACAACCCGTGACGGAAAGCGTATCCTCCGCTCCTCCACCTACTTCATCAAGGACGATGAAGGAGAAGTGCTCGGTCTTCTGTGCGTCAACCTCGATATCACCGATATGCTCAGGGCGCAGGAGGCGATCGGGGAGATCCTGAACGTGAACTCCACGAAACGATCCGAAGCAAGCCCTGTATCCGATCAGTCGGAACATTTCGACGGTTCTGTCGAGGAAATCGTACAGGATATTATAGATTCCGTCATTCTCGATTCAGGGTTAAAACTCGTCGATTCGACAATAGCCGAGAAGCGTACACTCATCGGTGAGATGGAGGCGAAAGGAGTCTTCAAGCTGAAAGGGACTGTAAATACGGTAGCCCATGCCCTCGGAGTCTCCACCCAGACCATCTATCGCTACCTTCAGGCGAAAAACAGAGAATAACATGACTGATATAAAGAAACTTATGAACAGCAGGTTTCGGGACCTGGAAGGCGGTCTATTCTCCTCCGTGTCAAAGGCTGACGTGGGAGAAGGAGTAGGAAACCTCCTGTCCCAAGGAGTCGATATTCTCGCCTGGGCAGATCCATTCTTCCCGGACCCTGCGATACCCCTTGCCGTTCAGAACGTTATGAGTGAAGCAATCGCCTCGGGGTTTCCTTCTCATTACTCAATGCCGATCGGTATGAAAGAACTGAGAGAAGAGATCGCACGGAAAGTGAGATGTCAGACAGGACTCACCATCAATCCCTCACGGAACGTGATCGTCACCCCCGGGTCCGACTCCGGTCTCCTGTATGCGATGATGCCTTTTATCGGGGAGGGAGATGAAGTCATGGTGCCCGACCCCAGCTATCCAAGTAATTTCCTCAACCCTAAACTTCTCGGCGGCGTGACAGTTCCCGTACCTCTGGATGAGAAGAACGGCTATGCACTCGATATCGAGGAGTTTGAAGCACGTCTCACTGAGAAGACGAAAATGATCGTCCTGACCCACCCGAATAACCCCACGACCACCGTTTTTCCTCCTGAACAGCTTGAAGATCTTGCCCGGTTTATCATCAAACATGATCTCATCCTCGTCTGTGATCAGGCCTTTGAGGATCATATCTTCGACGAAAGAGAGTTTGTCGCCCCTGCGACACTGGAGGGGATGTGGGAACGCACTGTGACGGTCTGCTCAGTCTCCAAAGGACTGGGATTGAGCGGATTCCGTATCGGCTACATCTTCGCGGATGACAGAATCATGGATGTCCTGTATGGAGGAGCGGTCAATGTACTTGGAGCAAGTGCGACGATCACGTCAATCGGAGCGCTGCAGGCCCTCAAGGAGGACGAGTATCTTTCTTCTCTCACCGAAAGGCATGAGAGAAGAAGAGTTATGGCTTATAAGAGATTCTCTTCCATCCCTGGAGTCTCTATGCAGATGAGCGAGAGCGGCATACTCTCCTGGCTCGATATCTCCCGCCTGGGAAGCGCTGAGGAAGTGGTGGCTTACCTCCTTGAGCATGCAGCAGTACTTGTGAATGCCGGAACACCCTACGGAAAGCAGGGAGAAGGACATATTCGCATCGTCACAAGCTGTTTTGCTGAGGACGAGAAAGCGGACGAAGTCTTCGCCCGGATGGAGAAGGCATTGAGAACCCTTGCCGAAGAAAAAGGCCTCAGATGATATGAAGTGATTCCTGACGTCCTGAATAAAAGTGGACTTTCCCGCCCTGAAACAGGACATCGATCTCCTGACCATACATGATGACCATATCATCCCATGCTTTGACAGGCTCCATGACATTCAGCTCCATCGCGTAACAGGTTGAATCATGAATGATTCGTTCACCACTACCCTCGACAAACACCTGATTCCCGAAACTTCCGATTGTCGGTCCCGGGCCGTGTCCGTAGATTCCGATCGGGTGTGAATAGATCATCGGCCTTGAAATCCCTTCCTTCTTAGCCTTTTCAAGAGCGTCACGGAGAATCTCATTTCCGCTGCGTCCCTCAGAGAAGCACTCAGAGAGGATGTCCTGCACCCGTGCGGCACGGGAATGAATACGGTTCAGTTCGGTAATGAGCACTTCATCATCATCGGTTCCCGATACATAAGCCATCTCCTGCACATCCGAACAGAGCCCGCCGTAGACAACACCGAAATCACAGTGGAGGAGGTCCCCTTCCCTGATCACCTCCCGGTCATCATCAAGGTGAGAAGACCCTTTCCGACGTATCCAGACAGTTGCATCGAACCAGGGAGGCATCCCCATCTTCGTCGCCGTCTCCATCAGGAAGAACCGGGCTTCTCCTATCGTTGTCCTGCCGGGAACAATGGTCTCCCGGCTGTAACATAACCTGATGATCTCACGGGTTTCGTCTGTCATATACTTCATGAGGCTGAGCTCTTTCTCCGTCCGAGTCTCCAGCCATCTTACCGTTACATCCTCAGCAGAGATCAGGCGGGAAAGATACACCTCATCCAGATCTGCACGAAGCCGTTCCCAGTTAGTTTGTGACAGACCATCCGAGAAGGGTGTGTTCTGTGAGATATCGAGAGAGATCGTCTCAGGAGATACCTCTCTCACAATACGTGCGATACATGTGTAGATATTCTCCTCGGGAAGATTCCGAATCATTTCTAGATCATAATCCTGTGCAAAGTTCGTATAGAACGCCTCCCAGTCGAAACCTTCAGGTTTCAGCAGCACAGGAGTATAGAACTGATCTATGGTGAAATCGGGCTTTGAAACTATCAGGCGCTTTACGTCCTTTCCTACTCTGTAGAAGATGAACGCGGACGTCCGTCGTGCATGAAAAAAACTGCTTGGCAGCAGAGATCGTACACAGGGACCTTCATTATACTCGTCACCAATCACAATCCACATATCGGTGCCTGTCTCTTCCATAACTCTGGGAAGAAGCGTCTCCAGTCTCTCCTTCAGAATCTCGTCTCTCAGAGAAAATAATTGCTGTAATGTCATGGGGAAGTCTCCTACAGAAAAAGAGTAGCATGAATAAGATATCGTTGTCAGCAAATCAGGTAAACATAAAAGAGATCAACCGTAAACGAGTCAGGAATAATCAATTTTCACCTTTCACTTTCTGATATAATGGCTGCTGCAGAGATAAAGAGCAGCAGCCTCGCCTTTTTACATATGATCCTCTAGCCATTTCATGACTTTTTCCTGACTGCGAATATCAGAGGGAAGCTGGTCATGAATCAGCTTTTCTATGACCAACCCTGTAGTTTTCAGTTTGTACTCGTGTTTCTCAGCAAACGAGTTGATCAGATAGAGAACTTCATAGCCTTCGTTTCTATTCAAGAGTGTACTGTCCGGTTTACCGGTGACTTTCGGGTCATCCTTACCATACACAGTCCATGAATAGGTGTAATTTAGATCGCCTTTTTCTAGTAACGCCATGTATCCCCCCTAGCCTCTATGACATGCGCGGGAACAGAAGTAACATCCATCTGCTTGAGAATCTGTTTCCTTTGCCTTTCTTACAGCACCGAAACAATCAGTAAACTCACCCAGATATTCTCTATTTTCAGGAGCTGGCATCCAAGCACATCCTTCTTTATGCACTTCATGATCTCCATTCGACTGCGCATTCTTATTCTTGTAATAACTACTCATTATATACTCCGTAGAGGTTGGAGCATGTATGGGAACGTTTTTAACCAATTATCCTTTCCATGAAGATGAAATAGACACCGTCACTTAAGGCGGCACAATGCTCTCCCTTCCGGCACATGAGCGCACTGGAAAATCAATAGATGAATCGGACAGAATATCTCTGTTGTTGTACCGACACAGCTTCAGAATCCCGATCATGGAATTCTGCGCCACTTCTCTTATTCCCATCTCTTGCTCCTCGCCCGAGTTCCGGATGGTTCATTGACAATGCATTGAATTATTATTACCCTGCATGGACCTATAACGATTAAATCATCCGGGTTCTACTCGGTCTTTTAATTGGTTATTCCGGCTCCGACTGATCCTCGGAGCCTTCTTTTTTAAAGATAAGAACATATTTATGAATCGTCAATGAATTTTTTAAACATTTCCCATATATAACTGGTAACAGTATTCATATTTGTGAATTTATGGTATATTTATAGTTGATTTCCGTCTTTCAGCCTAATATTGAACGGAAAATTGAGAGGCTATATGATACTTGAATTCTCAGTTAAAAATTATACATCAATAAAAGAAACAGCTACGCTGAGCTTTGAAGCAACAAACGATACTTCGCATCTGGAAGAGCATACCGTCCTACGTGGAAATAAACGTATCCTAAAAACCGCGATGCTTATCGGACCGAACGCTTCGGGGAAGACAAACCTGCTGAATGCCCTTCGGTTCTTTCTGAATTACATAGAAAACTCATTCACCACGTTGAAACCCAATAGCAGGACGGGCGTATCACCTTTCGCCTTTGATCCTGTTGATAAAGATTCCCCGACTGAGTTTGCCCTCACATTCTTCATCGATCAGATAAAGTACGAGTATAGGCTCCATCTCACTTCCCACGCTGTCATATTCGAGGAATTGAATTATTCCCCCAAAGGACAGAAAAAACTGATGTATCGGCGCGATTCCGCGAAGGAAACTCCGTTCACCTGGGGAGATTCTTTCGGAGGAAACAGGAATGAGACGGCAGCGATGACATTAGCAAACATTCCTTTTCTCACTGCAGCAGCTCAGCTTAATCACCCCCTCCTCAAACAAGTATTTTCCTGGTTCCAGGGACATCGAATGCCATTTATCTCTCCAGATCCATCCCAGTCCATTTCACGAGCAACTTCCGAATACATATTCAAGCATCCTGAGATGAAAGATGACATACTGACCCTTCTCAAAGGTGCAGATCTCTCTCATATAGAGGATATTGCTGTGAGGGAACGGGAGATAGAAAAGGATTTCCTTGATTTTCTCACTGAAGATGCTAAAAAGGAATTACTTTCAGATAATGAAAACCCCTCTCTCTTTGAAGTAGAGTTCATCCATAGCTATGGAGGAACACGTACGTCATTACCTCTCAGGAATGAATCAAGAGGAACGCAGCGACTATATGCCCTCTCGGTCCCTTTCCTTCTCTCAACTGAAGCCGACAGGCTCATCATGGTCGATGAGCTGGATACGTCTCTTCATCAGGAAGTACTCCACCTGTTCATCAAGGCATTTATACAAAGGAGTCGGGGTGCTCAGCTGATATTCACCTGCCATAATCTTGATATCTTGGAAACAGATATTCTCAGGCGTGATGAGATCTGGCTGTGCGATAAAGATTATGAGAGCGGAGGAAGTGTGTATCAATGTGTATCTGACTTTACCGGAATCAGAAAAGATGCATCTCTTCGACGGGTATACCTTGCAGGAAAACTTGGGTCCCGTCCAATCACCGATATCACCTTGCTCGATTGATCATGGCAAGACAATCAAAAAGAACACAGACACGGGAAAGTATGCCCATTGTTGTAGAAGGATATACAGAAAAAATCTATTTCAGTCAGATGCGTCAGGCTCTTCGTATGCAGAATCTTTCTATCGAACCCAAACTTTCACCGAAGAACGATCCTCTTAATATCATAGAGACTGCAGAAAAAGAGATGAATAGAGCTGATTTTGATCATGTATGGTGCATTTTTGATTCAGACACGCTCTCTTCAGCTACATTCCGGGAAGCTATGAGAAAAGCTCAAAATTCAGGGATTCACATTGCTGACTCGTTACCCTGTTTCGAACTCTGGTTCCTTCTTCATTTTCGTTTCACTTCACGCCAGTATGAGAAATGCTCTCAGGTAATACATGAATTACACTCACACGTTGAAGGATATAGTAAAAATCAGGCATGGCTGAAGCAGAAGAATATGTTTTCGACGTATCGGGACAGAATTGGAAAAGCGATAGACAATGCAAAAAAACTTGAACGGTTCTCGACAGATAATAATCTGGTGCACGAGACTACCTGTGAAGTCTTCCGAATTATTGAAGAGATTCAGAGAATGTATGGAGACACCCTATTCTCTTCTGCATAGCTTTAAAGTGTGGTTTAACCTTCGAGGATCAATCCGTAAAAACTATATAAGGACCGTCACAGGTTTTTCATTTTCTCTAGAATCAGGATACAGGCCAGACGTGACAGGTTCCGTTGAAGAACTGTCCCATCTGCTCCTCTGCAACACCCTCTTCCCTCTCTCCGGTGAATGACAGATGGGAAAGAGCTGTATAGGCTCCCTGTATAATAGCCGGACCCATGGAAATAATGAGATGGGTCAGGTGGGCACAGCCTTTTTCACCTCCGGTGAGTTCCAGCACCTTTCTGGTGAATCCCGAGGTGATGGTCAGACCTATAAGAGATTCATATACTGGAGCAATATTTCCGCAGTTCTCTGCCGGATAAATTTGAAATGAGACTGATATTTCCTGTATGGCAAATGTTTCGAGGTCAACGGTAAGGACTGCTCCAATGGAATGAAATATCCCCGGATCTGCTACCTCTGATTGATAAGGAAGAAATGAGACGTCACGGTCATCGACAAGCCGTCCCTGTGCTATGAGGTGTTTCTTCTGTTCATCAAAATACATATCGGTGGACAATGTCCGGTTCGCTATTTTTTTCATGATTACTCCTCACATCGTGCTTTCTCAGAGGCCAGAATTATCCTTAATATAAGAAATTGAAGGCGCCTCTGCAAAGAAGCGCCTTGGGATAATGATGATATTCCTTATTTCAGTATGCCTACACTTGCAAGGAACACGATGAAAATAAAGATAGGGACAACCCATTTAACAAGGTTGAACCAGCTGACCGAAAGTTTTGGGTTCAGCTGACCGTCGTTGGATACTTCTGCGACAGCTCCTTTCTTCTTCCAGAACCAACCTACTGCGATGGCTCCGCCGAGAGCGCCGAGAGGCAGAGAGATGTTACTTCCGAAATAATCGAAGAGACCGAAGATATTCATTCCGAAGACCTGGAAATCACCCCAGATACCGAAACTGAAGCTTACGGCGATACCGAGGACGAAGGAGATTCCGCCTACGATAAGAGCTGCTTTCGGACGTGAGATATTTTTCTTCTCGATAATGTAGGAGACAGGCATCTCAAGAATTGAGATTGAGCTTGTGAGTGCCGCAATGAATACCAGAACGTAGAAAATAAAGCTGAACAAACCGCCGGCGGGCATTTGAGAGAAGACTGCGGGCAGTGAGATGAACAGCAGGCCGACGCCCTGTGAGGGTTCCATAGAGAATGCGAAGACTGCGGGGAAAATCATGAAACCGGCAAGGATTGCTACGAGGGTATCGGTAAGCGAGACCTGCAGAGCGGTCTTTATCAGATTTTCCTTTTTGTTCAGGTAACTGGCATAGGTGACCATACCGGACATACCGACACTTAGGGAGAAGAATACCTGACCGAGGGCTGCAACCCAGGTTCCTGCTGTGATCTTCGAGAAATCGGGAGTGAGATACCACTTAATTCCTTCTACAGCTCCGGGAAGAGTCACGGCACGAAGAAGGAGAATAATCATCATCACGAACAGAGCAGGCATCAGGATTTTGGTATACTTTTCAATACCGCCGCTGATTCCTTTCGCAATAATGTAAACGGTGGCTGCCATGAACAGCAGATGATACAGAAGAGGAAGCCCGGGATTCCCGATGAATGCTCCGAAGACTCCACCCATCTCATCGGGGGAGAGAGACACGAGTCCTGTGATCGATTTGATGGAATAATGGATTGTCCATCCGCCGACGACCGAAAAATAGGACAGGAAGATGAAGGCTGAGAAAAACCCCAGATATCCAATCCACTGCATCGCAGGGTGAATCTTCTTATAACTATCGACCGCATTCGCCTTTCCGTGACGTCCGACCGAGAATTCAACAAGGAGAAGACTTACACCGACCACTACCATGATAAACAGGTAGACAAGAACAAATGCACCTCCACCGCTTGTTCCCGTCATGTAAGGGAATCTCCACAGATTTCCCAAACCCACCGCAGATCCCGCAGTTGCCAGAACAAACCCGAGATTAGACTTGAATGAATCTCTGGTTTTCGTTGTAGACAGGTTTTCCGACATATAACACTCCTTTTCTATGTATATTGTACACGGCACAGTGCTCTGTACAGTGTAGATTTTCTTTATGAAAGCTCTTTCACGAGAGAAAGAAATTCTTCGCTCGTAATATCACGTTTAAGAGAAATCGCAAGACTCTTCACCCGTTTGAGCAGCACTTCCTCCTGCTCCTCAGTGACTGCAACCTGATGGTTTTTCAGCCACAGCTGAAGGTTATCCTTTCCGCTCTTCTTTCCGAGATAGATCTCAGGTTCATGCTGGCCGGTCATACTCCAGTGGTAGGGAAGCATGGCAAGAGGTTTCGTATCCTTGCAGTTGAGCCAGAGACTTGAAGGAAGACCGGTTTCCCAGCCGAAGATTCGGTCTCCCACCACAGCTTTATTCGCCTGGCACTTGAAATTGGAAAGGCCTTCCACCATGAGACTCAGTTCTTTCAGTTTTTCAGTCTTTATTCCGGTATTGATGCCGTATAGAGCTTCGAGAGCCATGGCAACCGGCTCAAGACCGGCTCCTCCTGCCCTTTCCCCGATACCATTAACTGAAACGTGACAGACCTCAGCACCCGCGGCGAGTCCGGCTATCGTAGTGGCGACTCCCATACCGAAATCATCATGAAAATGAACCTCCACCGGCTGACTGAACCGTTCTTTCATCTTCCTGACACGATAGGCAGCCCCTTCGGGACTGAAAGCACCAAACGTATCGACAAGGGCAACGGAGTCCATGTGACCGTCTTCCTCGATCGCCTGAAGGGTATCAAGAAGAAAATCCATTCCAGCTCGGCTCGAGTCGGCAGGGAAGAATGTCACATAAAGACCTAGTTCATGAGCTGCAGTGGTCGCTTCGATGGCTGCCTTGATGGCTTTCTCAGCTGACCATTTCTTTCCGAATTTCAGAAGGTGTTCGCTTCCAGGCACTTCAGCAAGTACTCCGTATACCCCGCAGCTTTTTGCGAGCTCCATATCCTGAACCATGTTTCTCACAAAACAGAAGGTTTTGGGTCCCAGATTAAGGTCGGCGATCTCTCTGATCGCGTCAGCATCTTCACTGCTTACCGCAGGAGTTCCGGCTTCAATGCGATGCACGCCCGCCTCTGCAAGCTTTCGTGCAATAGCAACTTTATCTTCCCTAGTGAAAACGATTGATGGCTGCTGTTCTCCGTCTCTCAGGGTGGTGTCCAGGATTTCCAGATTCTTCGGGAAATTGAATCCATTCATCACATCCTGAGCGTAGTTCGACGGGCTTACCCACCATTTGTTCTCTTCATGAAAACCCATTGTTATACCTCCATGGCAGTCCTGATATTCAAAGTATGAAAACGCTGTTGACAACGTCAGGAATTATCTTATACCATGTTTCCATAGTTTGTCAAAAGAATTTATAAGGTTTGTCAAAAAAGAGGTGTTAATGAGACGAATGATACACGACCCTGCATGGGGTACACTGAAAGTTGTCGGTTTTATATCAGGATCAGGAAACAGCTTGTGGCGGGTGCATGACCTGCAGAAAGAACTCGAGGCAACCTGGGAAGGTTCTCCCTTCGAAGTAGTAGGCTGCTTCTCGAGCGACTCGGAAGCCAAGGGCATATTGAAAGCACAGGAAAGAGATATTCCTGTAGAAGCGATTGATATCAGGGGATTCTATAGGGAGAGAAAGGAGAAATTCTCCAACATGGATGTACGTGTTGAATATGATAGACTTGCTGCCGCGGCGATAGAGAAGTTCCAAGCTGATGTGATCATCCTTGCCGGGTACGTGTGGGCGACAACGAGTGTCATCGTCGATTCATATACTGTCATTAATGTGCATCCTGCAGACCTGGCCGTCATGAAGGACGGGAGAGCTGCATACGCCGGAGCGAACGGTGTGGGAGATGCCCTTGCCGCGGAAGAGAAAATGCTTCACTCCTCATCCCATATTGCCACAAGCAAGGTGGATCAGGGACCTCTGCTGTTTATTTCACCGGGAGTACCTGTGGATTACACCGCCCAATCAACCATGGATGAGAGAGATTTCATGAGAATTCACCTCAGACAGGTAAATGCACAGTCCAGAGAAATTTCCGCACGAACAATTCTTGAAATCGCCCTCGGAAACTGGGAAATCGAACCTGATGGAACCCTTTTCTATAAAAACGAAATAAGGCGGCTCGGTGTCCGCATCGGGAGCTGGGATCATAACAGACCGATGCATGAACGCAATACTCGATCCCTCATTTCCCCCTCCTCAATCGCCGTAATCGGCGCTTCAGCGAAAGGAGGAATCGGAGCTTCAATCATTACCAGTATACAGGGAAAGGCTTTTCAGGGTCCGCTAGCAGTAGTGAACAGAAACGGAGATGAGGTGAACGGAGTGAGCGGATACAGAAGCATCACCGAGGTGCCTCATGATGTGGATATGGCTGTCGTCACAGTCCCTTCCCGATTCGTTCTTCCCGTTGTGAGAGATTGTGGAGAAAAGGGAGTGAAATCCCTTGTGTGTATTTCTGCAGGTTTCAAGGAGGTAGGAGAGGAAGGTGCTCAGGCCGAACAGGAGCTGAAGGATCTTGTCGATCATTACAACATGAGAATGATAGGACCCAACTGTATGGGTATCAGCAACAACTCACCCGACTCCCATATGAATACCACGATCCTTCATGATATTCCGAAGGAAGGGAATGTTGCGATAGTTACGCAGAGCGGCGGTCTCGCGGCGGTACTTCTCGATTATTCGAAACACCTCGGAATCGGATTCTCCATCGTTGCGAGCCTCGGAAATCAGGCAGATGTGAATGCAAACGATCTACTCCCCCTGCTTGCCGAGGATGAATCAACCGAGGTGATCCTCCTCTATCTGGAAACCATTCCCGACTATAGAAAATTCAGAACTCTGGCCTCCCGTATCTCGAAGAAAAAACCAATAGTCCTGATTAAATCAGGTCGTACGGAAGCCGGGGCCCAGGCGGCGAGCAGCCATACCGGGTCTCTCGCAGGGAATGACCGGGTAACTGACGCTCTGATAGACAGCTGCGGTGTTATCCGCGCCGAGAGCGTGTATTCAGCGTTCTTCATCGTTTCAGTACTTTCGAAAATGCCGCGCCCTGCCGGCCGTAGAATCGCGGTGGTAACCAATGGAGGCGGACCGGGAATCATTGCGTCCGATTCACTCAGTCGGGCAGGCTTCCTTGTTCCCACAGTTTCTCTCACCCTTCAGGAGAAACTGAAGGAAGTACTGCTTCCTGAAGCTTCCTGTACGAACCCTATCGACCTCGTAGCTCCCGCTCCTCCTGCCCATTATGCTCAGGCTGTAGAAGCAGTGACGCGTAGCGGAGAATATGATGCGGTGGCTCTTCTCTGTATCCCTCCGGCAACGATCCATACCGGGGATGTCGCACAGGCAGTGACAAAAGAGCTTGAAAAAGCAAAGAAGGAAAAGAGAAGTCTTCCTGTTCTTTCCTGCTTTTTCGGGCCGAACCTTGGCCAGGGTGCCCGGGAAGTATTACGCACCGCCGGTTATCCTTTCGCTGAGTACCCTGAGCAGGTGGGAGAACTGTTTGAAAGAATCGTCGTACGAGACAGTCCTGAGTCTGCGACCGGAGAGCACAGTTCTCTCCGGAAGAGAGTAGAAGCTCAGGAACTCTTCGAAGCAGATTCTGAAGGATACCTCTCATCCGAGCGATCCTGGAAACTTCTCAGCCTCTATGGATTTTCCATTGCCCGTCCGGTGCTTGTCACCTCTTCTTCAGAAGTAAGTACTCTCGATATACAATATCCTGCGGTAGCCAAGATCGATCATCCCGAGGTCATCCATAAAAGCGACGCGGGTGGAGTTGTACTGAATATCGAAAACGGACAGAGAGCTGAAGAAGTAACTCAGAACCTGATCGACCGGTTCCCGGGCGCCAGAGGCGTCATCCTGCAGCCGCAGGTCAACTCCTCCCGGGAGATCATACTCGGTTCGGTACGTGACGAATCGGCAGGTCAGTCTGTCATGGTCGGCCTGGGCGGTGTCTTTGTAGAACTCCTGGAGGATGTTTCTTTCCTCCACGTCCCCTACAGCCGGGGATCTGCGGAGAAAGCTATTCTATCACTGAAATCGACGAAGCTCCTCACCGGGTATCGCGGTGAAAAAGGGGTGAATATGGACTCCCTGATCAACCACATGGAAAATCTGAACAGGCTTCTCATGGATTTCCCCCAGATCAGAGAAATGGATATGAATCCTCTCATGTACTCAGCTGAGAGGGAAGAGTTTATCGTTGCTGATGTCCGAATCAGGATCTGAGTGGAATACCAGTTATATCAGACGACATCAGCGTACGAGTGATAATGCGGGATCAGGTTTATTCTGATCCCGTTTCTATGATATACTGGCAGTGATTTCTCTCTGGAGGTTATGTGAGTAACGACAATCTTCTTTTCACCATACAGCAGGTGGCACGTATTCTCGATGTGGTACCCGGTACTATCAGGAACTGGGAACGTCAGAAGCTGTTTTCAGCACGAAGAGGAAAGAATAACTACAGAGTCTTCGATTTCCAAGATATATCCTTTCTCAAACGGATCCGGGATCTCTCGGTAGACAGACGCCTTTCCTATGATGTGATACGCCAGATGCTACTGCTCGATATCAGAGAACAGAACGCAAAAAAACACACCTCCTACGGAAAAGGTGGTAAAGGGCACAGTACGTTGCTCTCTAAGAAATGGCATCAATTCCGCGTAGATGCAGGCAGGACTCTGGAAGATGTGAGTTCAGCTGTAGGTATCAGTGCCTCCTACCTGAGTAAGATAGAGAACGGAAGAGCAAACATATCGTACGAAATTCTCGAAAGGCTTGCCGAATATTACAACCAGAACATTCTCTATTTCTTCGAAGAGGACAGTTCACCGAGAAAGAAGGTTGCAAAAGGGGAAGGAGCCCCGGTGGAGATAGGACTGAAGGGAGTCAATATCTTCTCGCTGATCAGTGGTAAGGATGCCCATTTGAAAGCCATGCATTATACCGTAGAACCGGGATGCGGAAACTTTCACAATCACAGCCACTTCGGAGAGGAATTTCTCTATGTGCTTGATGGAGAGATCGAGATTACCCTGAATGATGATGAGACACATCAGCTCAGTACTGGAGACTCCTTCTTTTTTCACTCGGAAGAAAACCACACATGGAGCAATCCTTCAAAAAGCAATACGCAGATCCTGTGGGTTTATTCTCCCTTCAAAGGGCAGAAGCCGGAACCTTCAGAGCCGCTTCCCGCATCCGAAGTGAAGTAAGACGAGGGACGGGCTTTCGAACCCGTCCCCCCTAGAAGATTTCATTCACATAGTACAAAGGAGTTATGCGAAATGCTTCTTGAGTTTTTCTATAGCCTCTTTGAGTACATCCATAGACGTAGCATAAGAGAATCTGATAAACCCTGCTCCTGCTGATCCGAAGGAACTTCCCGGAATACACGAGACCTTCACCTCTTGAATCATCTTCTCGCAGAATGCCCAGTCATCACTGTCGTGTTCTGAGATATCAGCCATAACATAAAATGCTCCCTTCGGGACATCACAGGAGAACCCCGGGATCTCATTCAGAGCTTTGACGAAATAATCTCTCCGTCTCTTATACTCATCCCTCATACGTCGTGTTTCATCCTGCGGGCCGTTAAGGGCTGCAGCGTACGCCTGCTGTGCCACAATATTCGGGCAGATGCTGATTAGAGACTGAAACTTGACTATCTGTCCTATAAGAGCTGCGGGACCTGCGGCGAAGCCTATTCTCCATCCGCACATCGCATAATCCTTCGAACTGCTTCCTACGGTAAGTACAACATCCCTGTGAGGTGTGCAGGTGACCGCCGGAGTATGCGGCTGATCGAAGATGACTTTGTCATAGGCTTCATCCGAGATAACAGTGAAATGATGTTCCCATGCGAGTTTACATACCTGTTCCAGCTGCTCAGGAGAAAGAATAGATCCTGTGGGATTATTGGGTGAGTTGATGATCACCGCTTTGGTTTTCTTACTAATCAGGCTCCTGAAGACTTCCATATCAATGGAGAAACCGTCCTCAGCAACGAGAGGATAAAGCACCGGAATTCCGTCAGCATCTTTTATGATACCGTCATACGAGGCGAAACCCGGATTCGGCCGAAGTACTTCATCTCCCGGATTCACCAGAGCTCGCAGAGCCAGATGGAGAGCTCCCGATGCCCCGTGAGTGATAACCACCTCACTGGCAGGATCGAATTCTACTCCGTAATCCTCGTTAAACCTATCTGCAACAGCCTTTCTGGTCTGCGGCAGACCGTTAGTAGGTGAATATCCTATAAAACCCTGGTTCTGGAAAGCAGAAGCTTCATCCAGAATGTAGGCTGGAGTGTTGAAGTCCGGTTGTCCTACCTCCAGTCTCGTTAATCCTTCAGTCTGTGATGCCAGATCAAATATTCGTCTGATGGGAGAAGCCTGGATCTCCTCTGCTCGTCTGCTTATCTGCATGTGATTGCCCCTTAAATGATTTTTACCAAGGTTGATTTAGTGTATTTCAATGATAGGAAAACTTAAGAGAGTTGTCAATGAAAAAAATCTTTTCTTTTTAGATGCTATTTTCTCTTGCATTTCTCTCATTTTTGGTTTAACTATGATAAATATCTTATCAAGGTTGAGACAAATAAAAACAGGAGCACACTATGAAATTTGATCCCAAGAAGATGAAAGATTGGGAAATCGCCGCTGCAGCGGAACAAGACATGAAAAGGGTATCTCAGATAGCTGAAGAATGCGGAATAGAACAGGAGGAACTTCTCCCCTACGGTCATTATCTTGGAAAGATTGATTATAATTCAGTACTGAACAGGCTGTCGGATGTTCCCAACGGGAAATATATCGATATCACAGCCATCACACCGACTCCTCTGGGGGAGGGCAAGACCACCACGACCATCGGTCTTGTGGAAGGTCTCGGCGCCCTGGGAAAACGGGTTTCAGGTGCTATCAGACAACCTTCCGGCGGTCCAACCTTCAATATCAAGGGTTCTGCAGCAGGAGGCGGACTGGCTCAGTGCATCCCGCTCGCAGACTTCTCTCTCGGTCTTACCGGAGATATTGATGCTATCACCAATGCCCATAACCTTGCGATGGTGGCTGTCACCTCCCGGGCTCAGCATGAATTTAATTACGGGGATGAAACCCTTGATAAGAAGAAACTGAAACGGCTGGATATAGATCCCCGGAATCCTGCAATAGGCTGGGCAATAGATTTCTCAGCCCAGGCACTCAGGGAGATCATCATGGGACTCGGCGGTAAGATGGACGGGTTCATGATGAAAAGCGGTTTTCAGATATCCGTCTCGTCGGAACTGATGGCGATTCTTGCTGTGGCTCGAGATATACACGATATGAGAAAAAGAATAGGTAGAATGGTTGTTGCATATGATAAGAAGGGGAATCCCATTTCAGCGGATGACCTTGATGTCGGCGGTGCCATGAGCGCCATTATGGCAAAGGCTATCAACCCTACCCTTATGCAGACCATCGAAGGCCAGCCCGTATTAGTCCATGCAGGCCCCTTTGCGAATATCGCAATCGGGCAGTCCTCCATCATAGCCGACAGGGTTGGTCTGAAGATCAGTGACTACCATGTCACCGAGAGCGGTTTCGGTGCCGATATCGGATTCGAGAAATTCTGGAACCTCAAGTGCCGCTTCAGCGGTCTCAAACCCGATGCAGCTGTTCTTGTCGCAACAATCAGAGCTTTGAAGATGCATGGAGGCGGGCCGAGAGTAGTTCCAGGCAAACCGCTCGATTCAGCATACACCGATAAGAACCTTGATCTGGTGGAGAAAGGACTTGAAAATATGAAAGCACATATTGCGACAGTCCAGAGGTCCGGTGTTCCTGTTGTCGTATGTATCAACCATTTCCATACCGACAGTGATGAAGAAATTGACCTTGTCATCCGGACAGTGGAAGAAGCCGGGGCCAGAGTCGCGGTCTCGCGTCATTGGGAAAAGGGAGGCGAAGGGGCCAGGGAGCTCGCTCAGGCAGTAGTAGATGCGTGTGAAGAGAAACATGAGTTCACCTTCCTGTATCATGAACAGGATTCCCTGAAGACCAAAATCGAAACACTCGCCACACAGGTATACGGCGCTGACGGAGTCAGCTACTCACCAGAGGCAGAAAAGAAGATTGCAGCAATCTCAGCATCAGAAGAGCTTGCCGGTATGGGAACTTGTATGGTGAAGACGCATCTATCCCTCTCTCATGACCCGAATCTGAAAGGCATGCCGAAGGGGTGGATCCTTCCCATCAGAGATATCCTTGTGTACCGGGGAGCAGGATTCATCGTCCCGGTCGCAGGTGACATCAAACTGATGCCCGGTACGGCCTCTGACCCTGCATTCAGAAGAATCGATATCGATCCCCAGACAGGTAAGGTTACCGGCCTGTTCTAGAAGCATATACACGAAGGAATATCTATGCCATACATGAATTCACCCGCTCAGGTGCTCACTCACCTGAGTGCCTCGGGAGAGAAGAAAGTCTCCCGTACATTTTCTCAGACACTTATACTTGCGATACTTGCAGGAGTCTATATCGGATTTGCCTCCCACCTTGCAACCGTCGCGGGTACAGGAACCACCGAGTGGACAGGAGCTAAGAACATACTTGTCGGCTCAGTATTCTCAATCGGTCTCATCCTTGTTCTTATCCCGGGAGCGGAATTGTTCACCGGAAACAACCTGATTGTCATCGCAGTTCTTCAGAAGAAAGCGACATGGCATGAGCTGGCAAAGAACTGGATCATTGTATATGCGGGGAATCTCATCGGAGCTCTCGGCCTTGCGTTCCTTCTCGTATTCGGAACAGAAAGTCTCAGCGGAGAGGCCGGTCGAAGGGCAATCGATATCGCTGCTCTGAAGGCTCATTTGAACCCGCTCCAAGCCTTCACACGGGGAATCGGAGCCAACTGGCTTGTCTGCCTTGCAATCTGGATGGCCTTCACAGCTCAGGATATCACAGGAAAAATTCTCGGCATGTTCTTTCCAGTCATGGCCTTCGTTGCCATGGGTTTCGAACACTCCGTTGCCAACATGTACATGATACCGGTGGGAGCTCTTCTGCAACTGCAGCCTGATGTGATTCCGCTGTTCGCTGCAGGCGATATCGTTAAGAATCTGGTGTGGGTGACAGCTGGAAACATTGTCGGAGGGAGTATCTTCGTAGGAGGAATATACTGGTATCTGTACGCCCCTCAGGCGCAGAAACTATCAGTCGGGGAGACGAACAGGAATCAGGGGGGAGGAAACGAAGACAGAGCGATTTCGTGAAGCTTTAATCTCATGCGTCCGCACGCAGTTCCTGTGTTGCAGGATATCCTCTTGATTTCTGATCGATACTCTCTGAAGTTTCTGAGTTCTCTACCGGCAGTTCATCTCTTTTCTTTCAGACCGAGCACTGGCATACGTTTTTCTAGAATCGGCAGTGAATGAACATCTTTGCTTATCGCAGTGTGACAGAAAAGCTTATTCTGTTTTATCTCCTTTCTTTAGTCCTTAACTCTGGAGTTTTTTCCGTGAATTATGCTACATATACGTCATGAAAGAGAAAACACTTACAGTCAAGCGTGCATTGCTTTCGGTCTTCGATAAGACCGATATCGTCCCGTTCGCTTCCTTCCTTGCATCCAAGGGAGTCGTTCTGATCTCTACCGGAGGTACCTACAAGGCCCTTCAGGAGAACGGAATCGCAGTCCAGGAAGTGAGCGAACTGACCCGGTTCCCGGAGATGATGAACGGAAGAGTGAAGACTCTCCACCCCCTCGTTCACGGCGGAATCCTCGGAAGAAGAGGTGTCGATGATGAGGCGGCTTCAGCTCAGGGTATCGAATGGATAGACCTCGTGGTCTGCAACCTCTACCCCTTCGAGGCAACGATCAGCCAGGAAGGTGTATCACTCGAAGATGCAATCGAGAAGATCGATATCGGCGGTCCTTCGATGATCCGTTCAGCTGCCAAAAACTTCTTTGATGTGACAGTCATCACCCGCCCTTCAGACTATCAGGTGATCATGGATGAGATCGAAAACGAGGGCGGCGTCAGCTATGAATTGAGAAAGCGTCTCTCCGCTGCGGCTTTTAGCCACACAGCGAGGTACGACTCGGTTATTCAGAGCTATCTTGATGACCAGCAGTTCCCGTCAGAACTCACCTACGGCTTCGTGAAGGAGGAGAATCCCCTCCGCTACGGAGAGAATCCTCATCAGGCGGCGGCAGTCTACCGTGCAACGAAGGCTCCTGCAAAGAAAGAAGAGGTTAGCCTCCTTGATGCTGCGCAGCTTCAGGGAAAGAAGCTCTCGTTCAATAATCTCGGCGACACCTGGGGAGCACTCGAGACTCTCCGGGAGTTCAGCTCCACGACCTGCGTCGTGGTCAAGCACGCATCCCCCTGTGGAGTAGCGACAGACCCCGACCTCTACACTGCCGTGAAGAAGGCGTACGAAGCAGACTCGCTCAGCGCCTTCGGCTCGATCATAGCCTGTAACAGAGAGATAGATGAGAAAGTGGCTCTCTTCATCAAACCGCTGTTTGTCGAAGTGCTTGTTGCTCCCTCCTTCACCTCTGAAGCTCTTGAGATTCTCAAGGCGAAGAAGAACCTCAGAGTTCTTGCTCTCCCCTCTCTTGCCCAGCACACACCCGTCCTTTCTGCACGTTTCATCGGAGACGACCTCCTCGTACAGGAGAAAGATACACTCATTCTCCAGAAGGAGAACCTGAAGTGCGTGACAAAGGCAGTGCCTGATGACGAGACGATCGAGGAACTTCTGTTTGCATGGAATGTCGTGAAACACGTGAAATCGAATGCGATCATCACGACCAGTGACTTCGTCACCTGCGGAATCGGCGGTGGACAGGTATCACGCGTGGACGCAACGAAGATAGCTCTGAGAAAGAGTCCGGCGGATGCTCCGCTTGTGCTCGCCAGTGATGCATTCTTCCCCTTCAAGGACTCGATCGAGGCGCTTGAAGGGTACAACGTACGGGCTATTATTCAGCCGGGTGGATCAATACGGGATCAGGAAGTGATCGACGCCTGTGATGAAGCAGGGATCGCCATGGTATTCACCGGGGCGAGAAGCTTCCTCCACGCCTAGGCGAACAGAGAAAGAACCGCTTCAGTTATCTCATTCACCTGAGGTGATATCTGCATTTCAAGATTCTTATTGAAGGGGGTCGGGATTTCCCGGCCTCCTATTCTTTTGACCGGGCATTTCAGAGCTCGGAAGGCCTCTTCATCCTCTGTGATGGTTGCAGCTATTTCTCCGCCGAAACCTCCGAAGGAGGGTCCTTCGTGGAGGATGACAGCCCTGCCTGTCTTACACACCGAGGCGAGGATCGCTTCGGTATCAAGAGG
The DNA here is from genome assembly GCA_963676605.2 of Sphaerochaetaceae bacterium. Lineage (GTDB taxonomy): Bacteria > Spirochaetota > Spirochaetia > Sphaerochaetales > Sphaerochaetaceae > SABI01. Next base: position 121,149 of record CAXXSP010000047.1, read on the forward strand.
TCTCAGGGTACGTAGGTCGAGCACTTCCGTGCTAATTTCATCCTCGTCAAGAATGGAGGCTGCATGAATCGCCTGCATGACCATCTTCCCGTAGGTGATGATCGTGACGTCACTCCCTTCCTTTTTCACATCGGCCTTCCCGATCTCAACGGTGTACTCATCTTCAGGAACGAATGAACTGTATCCATAATTCTTATGCTCAAGGAACACGACAGGATCGTCACTGCGGATGGCGCTCTTCAGGAGCCCTTTTGCATCAGAGGGAAAACTCGGATAGACGACTGTGAGCCCCGGCACGTTCGTGAACATCGTCTCAAGAGACTGGGTGTGCTGCGCAGCAGCTCCCGTACCGTTTCCCATCGGGGTCCGGTAGACCATCGGGACAGACTGCAGTCCTCCCGACATGAACCGGGTCTTCGCGGCATGGTTGATGATCGGGTCACTGGCAAGAGTCGAGAAATCACCATACATCACCTCCACAACCGGCCTCATGCCCATCAGGGCAGCGCCAACGGCAACACCGACGATTCCTTCCTCTGAGACCGGTGTCTCTATCACCTGGTGTGGACCGAAGCGTTCGATCAGACCGGCGGAGACGGAAAAACATCCGCCGTAACAGCCCACGTCCTCACCGAGAAGGACGACCTGTTCATCTCTCGCCATCTCTTCTGCGAGGGCCTCCCTGATAGCTTCACGATAACTGATCTGTCTCATATCACACCCCCCGCCGCATAGACGTACTGCTGAGCCTCTTCCATGGAAAGTTCCTGATGATCTTCCATATAGAACTCCGCGATGCGCGAGATCTGCTCTCTCTCCTGTGCGAAGATGGCGGCAAACTCCTCTCCGGTCAGCTCACTTCGCTCAATAAGCCGTGCAGCAAAGTTCTCGACAGGATCCTTCTTCTGCCATTCAGCCTCTTCCTCCCTGGTGCGGTACACTCTCTTATCAGACTTCGAGTGACCGCTGAAGCGGTAGGTCTTCACTTCAAGAAGGTACGGGCGCTGTTTCTCCTTCATCCACTGGCGGACCTGGCGTACCTTTTTATACACCTCTTCGATATCATTGCCGTCGATACTGGCGGAGTCTATCGAGTAGGCCGCTCCTCGGGAGGCTATGGAATCGACAGAGACCATCTGATCTGCCGGAGAACTCATCCCGTATCCGTTATGCTCACACAGGAACAGGACAGGGAGATTCCAGATCGATGCCATATTCATCGACTCGTGAATGATTCCCCTGTTGCTCGCACCGTCTCCGAAGAAGGCGACCACAATCTCATCCTTTTCTGTTCTTTTCACCTGGAGAGCCATCCCCGTGGCGATGGCGACAGAAGAACCGACGACAGCGGAGGAACCTGCATTGTGATGCTCGAGGTCGATAAGGTGCATTGAACCTCCGAGGCCCTGACTCAGACCCCGGCGGTCCCCGAAGAACTCTGCCATCATCGCATCCAGATCGGCCCCTCGGCCGATCGTGTGCCCGTGACAGCGGTGTGTGGTCATTATCCAGTCCTGATCTTCCAGAGCAAGAGCGACCCCTGCATGAACAGCCTCCTGGCCGATAGCCAGATGCGTCGTACCATGCATCGTATGATTCGTGAAGAGCTCTTCTATCTTCTGTTCAAATACTCTCGACCGGATCATAAGGGTGAGAGCCTGTTTTCCCTGCAATGTTTCACTTCCCCTGGCCATACACATCTCCTAAGCTGGGACGAAAAGGTTTCTGATATACCCCGTATACATCGTGTGGTAATCCTTTGCCGTATAGAATGAACTGTCGACAGCCGGATCTTTGAACTGGTCAGGAGTGAGCGGAGTACGGGATGCCGTGTCCATGCAGAATACGTGTGAGGCACCTTCGAAGGTGACGACAGGATGGTTCGTTGCGGCATTGAGAGTAACAGGTTTGAGCCCTGTCTCTGCCACCTTGTCATGGTCTCTTCCCGAGAACTTTCCGCAGAAACTCAGAGCATCGCGGTAGGTTGAGGGAAAGAAGGAACAGGTATACGAGGCTCCATCCTCCATAAAAGAGTAGGTATGACGTGTATCGCGTACAACAACATTGAATACAGGTTTTCTCCACATCACTCCGATACTGCCCCAGGCAGCGGTCATCGTATTGAACGCATCAGGAGTACCTGCCGTGATGAGAAACCACCCGTCAGCCATTGATGTGAATATATTTTCCCTGAAAGATTCAACAGGAACTTCTTTGAACATACCTTCCTCCACAGAATACCGAATTTCTGCAGAAACTTTACCTCTTTTTGAAAAAGAAGCATGGAAGGAAGTTCCCGCTAACCGTGACTCACAGTATACCCCCGCCGGTCATGACTGGTCAACGCTTAAAGGGGTGGAGTATGAGATGAAAGTGTGCATTTCTGGTAGTATTCTCCACTTCCCGAGATCACATGACCTTATCCGCCTAAAATGAAGGAAAACCGCTATCAGATTCCTGTGAAACAGGACAAAAGAAGGCAAGATAAAGAGGCAATATATAAACTATTCAGATGCAATAATTTGTACTCCTCCAGGCTCCTTTTCCCTTGACAGGAGAGCGCCTTTTCTGCTATCAGATAGGAATCCCGATACGACCTTTTTAAAGGAGCTGCTATGTCATCGATTGCAATTCCGGCTCTCACCAGTGACCTGGTGCGAATTCTTATCGACGCTGACACGATCGCACGGCGCGTGAATGACCTTGCCAGACAGATTAACCATGATTATAAGGATATCGATGATAAACTTATCCTCGTAGGCGTACTCAAAGGATCCTTCATCTTCCTTGCAGACCTGTGCAGAAAACTCGAGATTCCTCACGAAGTGGATTTCATCTCCCTCTCCAGCTACGGAGCCTCCGATCAGTCCACCGGTAACGTGAGAATGATCATGGACACCAGGGAAAACCTCGAAGGAAAGCACGTCCTCATCGTGGAAGATATTCTCGACAGCGGCTACACGCTCGACTATCTCTGTAGAAACTTCATCAGCAGAAATGTCGCCTCCCTGAAGACCATCGTACTCCTCGACAAGCCTGACAGAAGAAAGGTGGATGTCGAAATCGATTACCTCGGTTTTGAGATCCCTGATGTATGGGTTGTGGGATATGGACTTGACTATGCAGAAAAACACCGGACTCTCCCGTATATCGCAGAGATGCACCCGGTAATAGAATAAAGAGAGCAGAATAGATGGATAACAAGTTTTACGTAGGATACGGAACGATTCACAAGACGGTGAAATCGCTTGCCGCACGTCTGACCGAGTCAGGCTTCGACCCCGATGTCATTGTCGCAATCGGATCGGGCGGGTTCATCCCGGCCCGTATCATGAAGACCTTCATCAATCGTCCGATCCTTGCGGTAGGTATCTCCTATTACAATATCGACCAGACCCACGCCGACTATCCTCAGAAGATCCAGTGGATCGATGAGACCGAACGGCAGCTGGAAGGAAAGAAAGTCCTGCTCATTGACGAGGTAGACGATACACGAGCAACTCTCGGCTACTGTGTGAGAGAGCTCCTCTCTCATGATCCTGAAGAGATCGCTGTCCTCGTCCTCCATAACAAGCTGAAAGAGAAGGCGGCTGATTTCCCGCCGGAGATCACCCGTTATTTCGCCGGTCTCGATATCGAAGACCTCTGGATCAAGTATCCCTGGGACGCTGATGATATCGATGAACACGATGAATTAGAGAAGAGAATGCTCGCAGAGCAGAATAAGGAGCAGAACGCATGAGTGTAACTGCAATTGTAGGCGCCCAGTGGGGCGATGAAGGTAAAGGGCGTGTCGTAGACTATCTTGCCCAGAAGGCAGATATGGTCATCCGCTTCCAGGGGGGAGACAATGCAGGACATACGGTCATCAACGATGCCGGAAAGTTTGCTCTCCATATTGTACCCTCCGGTATTTTCAATCCCGAGACGGTCTGTATCGTAGGTGCGGGAACCGTTGTCAATTTCGATACGATGAGTGAGGAACTCGATGCCGTGCAGGCAAAGGGTGTCACCACAGACAATATCTTCATCGACCGCAGAGCCCATCTCATTCTCCCCTACCACCGTCTTCTCGACGGCGCTGAGGAAGAGAGCAAGAAGGGCGGCCTTGCAGCCGGAACAACCAAGCGCGGTGTAGGCCCTGCCTACGCAGATAAAATAAACCGTGTCGGTATCCGTGCATGTGATATCCTCGATGAGACGAGACTGAAAAGACTCCTCGAAGCGATGATCGACAAGAAGAACCGCGACCTCTCCCATTACGGACTTCCCGAAAGCAGCGTAGATGAGCTGATGGCTCTCTGTGCTTCCTGGAAAGAACGTTACGGTGCGAAGATCATCGACACCGTTCCTCTTATCAAAGAAGCTATTCAGAACAACAAGAATATCGTCCTTGAAGGACAGCTTGGAATCATGAGAGACCTTGACTGGGGTATCTATCCCTATTCCACAAGCAGCAACCCCACCGCCGGTGGGGCTACCAGCGGAGCAGGAATCTCTCCCAGACGCATCGACGAGGTTGTCGGTGTCGTGAAGGTCTACTCAACCAGTGTCGGCGGCGGACCCTTCCCCACCGAACTGCTTGACGAGACCGGTGAGAAACTGAGAACAGCAGGCGGAGAGTTCGGAGCAACAACCGGACGTCCGAGACGGTGCGGCTGGTTCGATGCCGTTGCCGCTTCGTTCAGCTGCTGGATCAACGGATTCACCCACCTCGCTCTCACCAAGCTCGACATCCTCGACAGTTTCGAGGAGATCAAGGTCTGTACCGGGTACATGATCGACGGCGAACTGGTCACCGACCTCCCCGATACGATCGGACAGGAGAGGGCAGTCCCCGTCTATGAGACCTGGGAAGGCTGGATGACGAGCACTGAAGATGCACGTACCTGGGAAGATCTTCCTGTCAAGGCTCAAGCCTATCTCACCAGACTCGGTGAGCTTACCGGAGCAGCGATCAAGTATATCTCGGTCGGGCCCGAACGGGATCAGATCATCATCATGTAAGAGCGAATTCCCGCGGTGCACACCGCGGGTTTTCAATTCAAGAGACGACAGTAAGAGGATTTTTACCATGGCAACAACTTTCTCCCATGATACATTCATCTCTCCCTTCACCTGGCGCTACGGAAGCGAAGCGATGAGGGGGATTTTCAGCGAAGAGCATAAGAGACTGCTTCTCAGAGATATCTGGATCGCGATCGCAGAAACTCAGGCGGAGGCATCCTTGGTCACACCCGAGCAGGTCGAAGACCTGAAAGCCCACCGGACAGAAGTGGACATCGAACGTGCGACGGAGATTGAGAACGAGATCCGCCATGACCTCATGGCCGAGATCAAGACCTATGCCGAGCAGTGTCCCGTCGGAGGGAAGATCATCCACCTCGGTGCCACCAGCATGGATATCCTCGATAACATGGATGTGGTCAGACAGAAAGAGGCTCTCGACATCATCATAGAGAAGCTTTCCGCCCTCCTCTCCTCCTTCGCAGACCGCATCGAAGCGGAAGCTGACACTCCCTGTATGGCATTCACCCACATCCAGCCTGCAGAGGTGACCACCGTCGGCTACCGCCTTGCACAGGTCGCACAGGACCTCCTTGATGATTTTGAAGATATCACAGCGATACGTAACCGTCTCAAGGGTAAGGGAATCAAGGGGGCTGTCGGGACAGCGGCCAGCTATGCGGCCCTCCTTGACGGTACCGGTATGAGCGCACGAACTTTCGAAGAGAAGGTGATGGAACGTATCGGCCTCACAGCCTTCGAAGGAGCTACGCAGGTGTACCCAAGAAAACAGGATTACCGTATCGGCACCGTCCTTGCCTCCCTCTGCGCAACCCTCTACAAATTCGCACTCGATATCAGAATGCTTCAGACTCCCCCGATCGGCGAGTGGAACGAGCCGTTCAGGGAGAAGCAGGTAGGCTCCTCCGCCATGCCGTTCAAGCGCAATCCGATCAACTCCGAGAAGATCGACTCGCTCTGCAGAGCGACGGCCTCCATGGCAGACACCCTCTGGCACAATGCCTCCTCCATGATCCTTGAGAGAACCCTCGATGACTCCGCAAACCGGCGTGTCGTCCTTCCCGAGCTCTTCCTCACCTGTGATGAAGTCCTCAAGACCTCACAGCGACTCATCGAAGGACTCGTGTTCAATACGGCGACTATAGAAAGAAACCTCGTCACCTACGGGCTCTTCGCCGCGACCGAGAGAGTTCTCATGGAACTGGGAAGAAACGGCGCAGACCGGCAGGAGATGCACGAGAGCATCCGTGAACACTCCCTCGACGCCTGGCCTGCAGTGATGAGAGGCGAGGAGAATCCCCTCCTTGAGATGATGGCCTCTGATACAGAGATGCTGAAGTACCTCACGAGAGAGCAGATCATCGACCTGATGGATGCCTCAGGGTACACCGGAGACGCCGGTGAACGTGCACGCAATATAGCGAAAAGTATCAGGATCAGCTGAACAAAGAGAACCCCGCCATCAGTGCAAGGTAGTAGAGAATCATTCTTGGAACCCGGGCAAAGGTGGCGAATACCACATACAGAAACCTGACCTTCACCATTCCGCTGATCCAGCAGACGGTGGAGAACGGAATGGGGGTGAGAGCCGCAAGGACGATCCCCCACTCTCCATACCTGCTGATGAGTTGCCTTCCTTCCCTGCTGAACCCGTCAGTCACCTGCTGAACAATCTTCAGATGACCGAGCAGCCTCCCTATCCAGAACCCTCCGATCCCCCCGAGCATCGACCCTGCGGAAATCAGAGAGAGAAACACGACAGGAGAATACTCAACGGCAAAGGGAAAGATCACATCGACAGTCAGGGGAACAATCAGCATATCTGTGAAAAATGCAAAGAGAAACAGTCCCAGGGGACCTGTATGGTCGGTGACATACTGTGCGATCGCCTCGGTCTGAGGCTTGAGAAATGCAAAAAGCAGCGTAAAGATAAGAATGAAGAAGAGAATAAGAAGGAGCGCCTTCCTCAGAAGCACGGTCCAGTCAAGGTCTCCCTTATGGTTGAAGTACGACTCCTTGAACCAGTGAATTCTCTTCCTGCCTTTCATTCCTGACTCCTCACCAGCACCTGCTGTACCCTGGAGACGAACGATTCATCATCGTCAGAGACAAGCACTCCCCTGAACAGGGGCGCCTTTCCCCCTCCTTTTGCACCGAAGGCATCCAGCACCTCTTTCTTCAGCAGGCTGTAGATACCCTGAGGGTCTTCCATTCCCTTGATTCCTATCAGGTAGGCGATTTTTCCCTCGGCTTTTCTCTGTACGGCGCAGAATAGGATCTGATCAGCACTTTCGATATACCGAGCTGCATGGGAGAGAGCATCAAAATCAAAGGAAGAGAAATCAACGGTAAAGGGAACCTCTCCCTTCCTGATCTCACCCAACGTGTTGAATACAAGGAGCTGTTCCAGCTGATTCCCTCTTTTTTTCTCATCAGAAAGAGTAGTCCTGAGAGATTCGACAGTCTGTACAACAGCCTCCTTCGGGGCAGAAAGAAGGACTTTCAGCTCCGAGATGATCTCCTGATTCTCTCTGATCTCCCGCTCCGCCTCATCGGCGAAAGCGAAGAACAGCCTGACATGCCCCCTGATACTCTCACTTCCCAAGTACAGGACACTCCTGATCTCTCCGGTACGTTCTGTATGGATCCCGCCGCAGGCGATCTCATCAAAGCCTTCGATCGTGACGATCCTCGGATCGCTGTCGACCTTCACACTCCGTCTCAGACCAAGAGTTTCAATCTCCGAACGCGGTATAATGCGGGAGCTCACCGGAACATCGTCAAGGATCGCCTTTCGGCAGGCTTCCAGGAGTTCATCGATCTTCTCACGGGAGATAGCAGAGGCATCGGTCTCAATGGCGATATCATGCTCTCCCATGTGAACCGACAGGGTTCCGATACCGAACAGGGAGAACAGCAGTCCGCTGATCAGATGCTGTCCGGTGTGTTCCACCATGTAATGATAACGGTGGTCCCAGTCCAGTCGCAGCGTGAGCTTCTTCCCAGCCTGAAGGGAGGAGCCCTTCTCAAGGTAATGCAGGATCTCCCCTTCAGAGGTGATCTGAGTATCGAGAACTCTCACATTCCCCAGCCAGCCCCGGTCCCCGGCAGGACCTCCTCCCTCGGGGTAGCAGATCGTCCTGTCCAGAAGGGCACACTTCTGCCCCTTCACCTCGCGTATCTCAAGAACTGACACCTCACAGGAGGTCAGTTTCGGCTCTTCACTGTACAGCTTCTCAGTAGTTCCCATACCTTCAGACTACTCTTTTTTCATACCATCGTCCATATTTCTCCCTTCAAAGGTTCTGTCTTTGAACCAGCAACTCATGAATTTTCTCTCATTGGATTGACATACACGACCTATTCAGGTATAAGAGTACCTAAATACGGAAACAGACTATGATACACAAACTTATCAACATTTCAGAAGGGACATCTCTGGCTTTTCACGGACTGGCAATGATCGCCCAAGGAGCGAATGAGACACCTCCAGACAGGGTAAATATCAAAACCATGGCGACGAAACTGGAAGCCTCGGAAAACCACCTTGCCAAGGTGTTTCAGAAACTGGGTAAGGCAGGAATCGTATCTTCGGTGAGAGGACCCTCAGGAGGATTCATCCTGGTGCAGCCTCCTGAGAATATCAGTCTGCTCAGTATTTATGAGATCCTGGAGGGGAAAACTGATCCAGAAGGATGCCCTCTGGGCTGGGAGACCTGCAATTTTGAAATCTGCATATTCGAAGACCGTATGCACAAGGCGAATAGAGAAATATATGAGATTTTAAAGGATATCACCCTTCTGGATTACACGAAATAAGGCAGCAAGGAGCCAAGTATGAACTACTTCAGTGTTGAAGACACACTACATACCATCATAGAAAACTACCCGGAAACATTACCGGTTTTCACTTCCAACGGATTCCAGCGGATGCAGGATCCGGGAGAACGGAAACGGTTCGGGAGCACCATCGACTTGAAAACAGCGCTGATGCTCAAGAACCTCGATGTTTCCCATTTCTCGAATCTACTTACTGAAGCGATAGATACCCATCGCAGACCTGTCGATCTCACCCTTTCTCAGTCAGAAAAGCGTGAAGCTGACGACACTATCGAGCTTGCAGGACTCCTTCCCTGTCCCGTACGCCTTCCCCTTCTTGAAGGCTTCACCGAATTCAGCAAGAGCTTCACAGAGAAAACAGGGATTCACATCAACCATGAACTCAAAGCGGCATCCATGGGACTCGACTGGGTCCAGGAGCACATCGAAGGGGTAGAGGATGCATCACGCCTTCCTGACCTGTTCATCTCGGCAGGCTTTGACATGTTCTTCGACCGCGACAAGATCGGACGCTTCATGGATGCGGGAGTCTTCAAGGATTTCAGCGGTCTGGACGAGTACAATGCCGATTTCCCTCAGCTCAAGGATCCCCGTGGACAGTTCTCGATGATCGGAGTTGTCCCGGCAGTATTTTTGATCAACACCGAAGAGCTCGGTGACCTTCCTCTGCCGACAAGCTGGGAGGATGTGCTGAAGCCCGAATTCGAGAAGCGGGTCTCGCTCCCTGTAGGAGACTTCGACCTGTTCAACGGTATTCTACTGAATATCCACAAGAAGTACGGAGATGAGGGAGTAAGAAAACTGGGACACAGCCTTCTGGAATCGATGCACCCTTCCCAGATGGTCAAGAGCACTCAGCGACGTACGAATGTCCCTGCAGTCACAATCATGCCCTACTTCTTCACGAAGATGGCCAAGCCGGGAAGTACGCTTCAGGCGGTGTGGCCGTCAGACGGAGCGATCATAAGCCCCATATTCATGCTTTCAAAGAATGAAAAGAAGGAGAGTCTAAAACCTCTGGTGGAGTTCTTCGCCTCTCAGAAGGTGGGTGAGATCCTCTCCCACAACGGTCTTTTCCCCTCCGTGAATCCACAGGTCGACAACCGTATCCCCGAAGAGAACAGCTATATGTGGCTCGGCTGGGATTATCTCTACTCCCATGATATCACACAGCTTATCAAGCATTGTGAGGATGTGTTCAACAGCGCACTGGAGGAGGCAGTATGAATCTGGTAACCGTTTCAGGACCTCCCTCCTCGGGAAAGACATCGGTCATCCTGAAAACCCTTGAATCCTTGAGGGATCAGGGATTGAAAGTAGGAGTCGTCAAATTCGACTGTCTCTATACTGATGATGACAAGCTCTATGCCAAAGCTGGATTTCCGGTAAAGAAGGGACTCTCCGGAGCGCTCTGCCCTGACCATTACTTCGTTTCCAATGTGGAGGAAGTGACCAAGTGGGGTGTAAGCGAAGGATTCGACCTTCTGGTATCAGAATCGGCAGGACTCTGCAACCGCTGTTCCCCCTATGTAAAAGAGGTACGGGCAGTCTGCGTTATCGATAACCTGTCAGGAATCAATACTCCCAAAAAAATCGGACCCATGCTCAAGTCGGCTGATATCGTCGTGATCACCAAGGGAGATATCGTCTCCCAGGCCGAACGCGAAGTCTTCGCCAGCAGGGTGAACATGGTGAATCCGGTTGCTGTGATCATGAATATCAATGGACTGACAGGTCAGGGAAGCTACGAACTCTCCACTCTGCTGTACAACGAGGATTCCCATGTGGAATCACTGGTAGGTAAGAGCCTCAGATTCCCTATGCCTTCGGCACTCTGTTCCTACTGTCTCGGAGAGACCCGGATCGGAGAGAGCTACCAGATGGGTAACGTACGTAAAATAAACCTTGACGGAGGGCAGGCATAATGGCAGTCACGAGAGATAGAATACGCATCAGAACACTGGGTCAGCTGCTGAGCGATTACCCCTTCGTTGATACCTTCTTCACCAACAATAACCTGGACCTCACCGGGCTGAATGACACTCCCCTGGAACAGATGTTTGATCACTGGGAAGAAGAGACTCTGGAGGACCGCGCCGTCGATCCCGAAGAGATTATCAACCAGGTGACCGAGTTCATCAACCAGATGCTCTCCTTCCTGGGAGAAGAAGAGGGAATCAGGTCCCTGACGATCCTTGCGGGAACAGATAAATCAGGCGAAACAGAAGGCTATGACCAGCTTGATATCCGTCCGGGTCAGATCATCTCGATCGTGGGTCCCACCGGCTCAGGAAAGAGCCGCCTTCTTGCCGATATTGAATGGGTTGCACAGGAAGACACCCCGACGAAGAGGAAAATCCTGATCAACGAGGATATCCCCGACAACTCCTGGCGTTTTTCCTCTTCTAAAAAGCTCGTAGCCCAGCTTTCCCAGAACATGAACTTCGTCATGGACCTTACGGTCGAAGAGTTCGTTGAACTCCATGCAGCCAGTCGCATGGTGGAGAACCAGGAAGAAGTGGTACAGCGTATCATCGCACAGGCCAACGATCTGGCAGGAGAGAAGTTCGCTCCCGATACCCCGATCACTTCGCTGAGCGGAGGACAGTCACGTGCACTGATGATTGCCGATACCGCTATCCTGAGCAAATCCCCGATCATTCTGATCGACGAGATCGAGAATGCCGGAATCGACCGGAAGCGGGCACTGGACCTGCTGCTCTCGGAAGAAAAGATCGTTCTCATGGCAACCCATGACCCGATCCTTGCTCTCATGGGTGACCGGCGTATCGTCATAAAAAACGGCGGAATCGCCAAGGTGATAGAAACAACTGAAGAAGAGAGATCTATTCTCTCCCACTTAGAAGAGCTGGACAGGACCCTGCTCTCGTATAGAAGCCGGCTACGAGCCGGAGAAAGCCTCATCGGGGCAGATAACAAAGGAGTCAATTATGCATGACGGATGCAGCGCAAGTTTTGGAGACGGACGTCAGGTAGTGGATAAAGTACGAATGATGGGTTTTGCGGGACAGCCCGTTCCCGTCCCTCTCCCGATCACCTGCTCCTGCGGGGAGTCTTTCAGTATGCAGACCTTTGAAGCCGCATGCCCAGCCTGTGGAAACGTGCACGCGGTAACGCCCTGTCACGCCTTCGATCCTGATAACGTGATGGCTGCCGGAATCGGATATTAACCGATACAGAACGTACAGCTGGAGAGGGAAAATCCTTTTCCAGCTCCATATCACCCTTGTCGATGAAGTCTCCCTTTTGCTATCTTGAGAATGGAATCCGAGAAAGGAAAAGGAGAAGCGCGCCATGTCACTTTTAAAATCAGCCTGGGAGATTGCACTCGAGAAGACCGAGGATATCGAAGTCGATGAGAATAAGATCAGAAAAGATCAGAGAATCGAAAAAGGCCGACGCCTCGCGGGCTCCTATCTCAGTGATATAGAAGCAACCTTCGAAGCCCTGGAGAAATCCTATAAGGATATACCCGAAGAACACAGGGAAGATATCAACAGCGGTATTGCCCGTACGATCGTCGTGAATATCGCCCTCCCCCAGAGTGATGACTACCTCATGCGGATGGAAAAGATCGCGAACCTTGCAGGTTTCATCAGCGAGGACGGAGAAGCTATCGCTCGCCATATCGGTGAGCTCTCAGGCCTCATGGGACAGTACCTCGAAGCACGTGAAACTCTCCTTGAGAGAGCAAAGGCACAGTATCAGCCGATGTTCGAACAGAAACAGCAGCAGATGATGGCACAGTACGGCCGCGCCAGCTATACCTCCGTAGAACAGGACCCTGAATTCATCCAGTTCCTTCAGAAGCATTATAAACAGCTCTCAGGACAGTATCAGGAAACTCTCGATAGAGCGAAAGAGGAATTGAAGCACCTCTGGAATATTGCAGAATAACTATGAAAGCACTTGTAACCGGAGCCACAAAGGGAATCGGATTCGCCGTCACCCGCTCTCTCCTGGAAGAAGGCTGCACCGTCTTTGCCGTCGGTCGTGAATTGAGCAGACTCCAGTCTCTTCCAGCCGCAAAGGGAAAACTGATTCCCTATCAGGCGGATCTTATGACCTGCAACCTCTCCGCCCTTGTCAGCGAAGCAGACCGGGCGATGGGCGGTATCTCCGTACTTATCAATAATGCAGGGACTTCCCTTTCCAAGAAACTGGAAGAGACAGAGGAAGCCGAATGGGAAGCGGTGATGAAGCTCAACGCAAAGATCCCTTTCTTTCTTTCGAAGGAAGCAATACCGCATCTCAGAAAGCATACACGCTCGTTCATCATCAACATCGCCTCAGTAGTCGCAACCAAGGGCTATGAGCTCCAGTCAGCCTACGCGGCATCGAAGCATGCCCTGCTTGGCTTCAGCAAATCAGCAGCAAAAGAACTCCAGACGGATGGAATCCGTGTTCACGTGATCTCCCCGGGGGGTGTTGCGACTGAGATGGTTACCTCTATGAGACCTGACATCGATACCAGTGAACTGATTGCACCCGAAGAGATTGCAGAGATTGTGATATTCCTCCTGAGGCAGAAAGGGAATGCGGCGATTGATGAGATTCAGGTGAGACGGGAGACAAAGACTCCCTTCATCTGAAAAAAATCATGATAACAGAGCTTCCCTGATTGATAGGTAGGAGTGAGTAATCCTGAAGAGACCGAGAGAAACGGTCCCTTCAGGCTGTTGATGTCAGACCCAGTAGGGGGCCATTCTCTTTACGAGTTCCTCTTCATAGGCTGCCCAGTCGGTGATCGGGTGTTTTGCCAACCCTTCGGCACAGGCTGCTTTCGCCACTGCGACAGCTTCCCAGCTGATGACACGGGGATCGAACGGCTTGGGCACGATATATTCACGTCCGAAGGAGAAGGATTTTCCTCCATAGGCTTTCGCCACGATCTCGGGAACAGCTTCCTTGGCAAGCGCCGCAAGAGCCTTGGCAGCAGCCATCTTCATTCCTTCAGAAATCGTTGTCGCTCTCACATCGAGAGCTCCACGGAAGATAAAGGGGAAGCCGAGGACGTTATTGATCTGGTTGGGGAAGTCGCTTCTTCCCGTCGCCATGATGACGTCACTGCGTGTCGCCACAGCAAGTTCGTAGGAGATCTCAGGGTTGGGGTTACTCATCGCGAAAACGATCGGGTCTTTCGCCATCGAGTTCAGCATGGCGGGAGTGACGCAGTCTGCGACTGAGAGTCCCATGAATACATCGGCACCGTTCATCGCATCTTCGAGGGTTCTGAGCTCCGTATCACGGGCGAACTCCTCTTTCTGTGGAGTCATGGATACCGAACGACCGCTATAGATCACACCCTTGCTGTCCAGCATGGTGATGTTCTCTTTCTGAACGCCCGCAGCCATGAACATCTTTGCACAGCTGATGCCGGCAGCTCCGGCTCCGTTCACTACGACTTTCACGTCACTCAGTTTCTTACCGACGATCTCACAGGCGTTCATGAGACCGGCAGTTGAGATGATGGCAGTGCCATGCTGGTCATCATGGAAGATGGGGATATCGCACTGCTCGATAAGGGTCTGCTCGATCTCGAAACAGCCGGGAGCCTTGATATCTTCAAGGTTCACTCCACCGAAGGTAGGCTCCATCGCCTTGACCATCTCGATGATCTTCTTCGGGTCAGTCTCGTCAAGTTCGATATCAAAGACATCAATATCCGCGAATCTCTTGAACAGAACACCTTTTCCCTCCATGACCGGTTTCGAAGCAAGTGCCCCGCGGTCTCCGAGACCGAGGATCGCCGTACCGTTGGAAATGACAGCGACAAGATTCCCCTTTGAGGTATAGCGGTATGCATCCTCCGGGTTCTCTGCTATTTCAAGAACAGGCTTCGCCACCCCGGGGGTATAGGCAAGCGAGAGTTCTTCCGCGGTCGTACAGGGTTTGGTCGGAACGACCGACACCTTTCCGGGTACTCCGTCAGCCTCATGGTATCTGAGAGCTTTTTCCTTCAGGACATCCATTGTGTCTTCTCCTTCAATGTCTTCTTATCTGAAATATATCTTATTCGAAATCGAATGAGTAATCGAGCGTATAGGCATCGCGCAGTTCAACCATCATCTTCTGGAGTGAGGGAGGAACCGGGCATCCGTGTTCCTTGCGGTACTGGAAAGCTTCCCATTCCTTCTCTCCCGCCGTATAGATTCTCTCCTCACCGGGGGCCTTCTGAGAGGCTCTGATCTGCCGGCAGATCGTACCTGCAATACCTTTGAAGATCTCAAGTCCCATGAACCGGGCAGGATCGATGGCAATGAAGAAGTGTCCAAGAGGATAGGGAATCGGATTGTGATTCTCATCGAATCCATTCAGTTCCTTCATGAAAGCTCCGTCCTGAAGGGCTGCAGAGAGAATCTCGACAACCATCGCATAGCCGAAGCCCTTGTAGCCTCCTGTCTGATCCCCTATTCCGCCGAGCGGAGTGAGAGCCGCATCACCGGTCGTCAGGTCCTTGAGAACCTGAAGGGTATCGGTACGGGTTGTTCCGTCGTGCCCGATCACCCAGCCTGGAGGGAGCTCTTTTCCAGCTCTTCCGTATACCTCGATCTTCCCTCTCTGGGAGACGCTGGTAGCGCAGTCAAGGACAAAGGGGAAATCCTCATCTGTCGGAATACCAAAGGTGAGGGGATTGGTGCCCATCATATTCTCCACCCCGAAGGTGGGAGCGATGGATGGACGTGCATTCGTCCCGGTAACACCTATCATGCCTGCGTCAGTCGCCATGGTGACATAGTAACCTGCGATACCGTAGTGGTTGGAGTTTCTCACGGCAACCATTCCCATACCGTAGGTCTTCGCCTTCTCGATGGCCATCTCCATAGCCTTCTTTCCGACGACATGCCCCATGCCGTTATGACCGTCAAGGACAGCGGTGGTCATGTCATCCTTGAGAACTTCTATCTCAGTGACGGGATTCATGATCCCGATATTGATCCTGTCGATGTAAATAGGTTTCAGACGTCCGATACCGTGGGAATCGATTCCCCTCTTATCACTTTCAATCAGTACATCACCGATGATTGCGGCGTCTTCTTCCTTGATTCCGACCGCTTTGAGCGCATCAACCATAAAACGTTCAAGGGTCTCGAAATCGAGCCAGGCACAATCCTTATACGCATCTGCATACGACATGAACAACCTCCTAAGCTATCACGAGCGAGATATCTCTCTCTTTCAATTCTTCGCTATTCAGCAACCGTCCGCCATCTTCGTCGGTGATAAGCATATCGACCGAGGTGATAGAGGAAGTTACGAAATTTGATACTACACCTATTTTACTCCCATCGGCTACCACTATGACCGAGCCGACGGGTTCTTTCTATCATCTGCCGGCTGGTTTCAGCCTCTTCTATGACCGGGGTCGTCAGACCCGAAGTGATGCTGATACCGTCAACTCCTATGATCGCCTTATTCGCATAGACCTGCTGTATGAGCTGGGAAGAGAGGGAGCCTGATACACTGTGAGAGCGTGACCGGTAGACTCCCCCTATGCAGACAAGGGTGAACAGTGCCCCTTCATGAATGATACGGGTCGCATCCAGGTTGTTCGTGACAATGGTGATCTGTTTACCGGCAAGAGCCCGAATGACTTCGAAGGTGGTTGATCCACTGTTGATGAAGAGAGTATCTCCGTCCTCGATATATTCTGCCGCCTTTCGTGCTATAGAGATTTTCTGCTCTCTCTGTTCTGCGGATTTATCACTGTACAGGGGTTCTATGGAGAGAGAACGCTTTATCGTCGCTCCTCCGTGGGTCCGTTCGATCAGGTTATCGGAGGCAAGCTGATCGAGATCTCTCCTGACTGTGAGCTCGCTGACACCGAAACGCTCGCTGAGTTCATGCACTTCGACAGCATGATCCTTACGAATGAGTTCCATGATACGTCTCTGTCTGTCTGCGGGTATCATACGATTTCCTTCTCAAATTTGAATGTTTCTGAATTATACAGTGTGTTTTTACCAGTTGTCAACAAGAAAACATTCAAATTACCTCATATATAAACATCAATACTGCAAAAACATTCAAACTCACACACGCTACCATCGGGGTTGCATATCCTTCTCTTTTCTGCTATCTTCCATGTGTTAACGGTGCCGTACCCAAGTGGTAAGGGACAGGTCTGCAAAACCTCCATGCATCGGTTCGAATCCGATCGGCACCTCAACTTAAAAAGGTTCCACCTGCCACGGTGGAACCTTTTGCTTTTCCGGAAGACACGTGTCGCTATCCGATCTCTGAACTCAGATCTTCGAGTGCTTCCTTCTGTACAATCTCTATTCCTCCGGAAACTCTTTTCAGGATATTCTCATCAACGAGGTGTGCCACCACTCTTCCCAGATGCCGCTGTGTGGTTCCCATGAGGGCGGAAATCTCGCCCATCCTCCCCGAAGAAACGAACGTATCTTCGGTTGAGCAGAGATAGAATGCTAGACGGTTTACCAGAGGGTAGCCCGCATTACGTGCAGCTGTAAAGGAACTGCTCCTCAGCTTCTCTGCAAGAGCTGAAGCCAATACCCTGTCAACGTCGGAACCTGCTTCATCCAGAGTATGAACTTTCCTGAAACTTATCGTACCGGCCGTTACTTCTGTAAGACACTGAACAGAACAGGTAGCTTTACAGCTCAGGTAGTACTCGACATCGCCCACGATGTCACCGGCGGAGTTCACCTGATACATCAGAGATCTTCCGTTCGCAAGGTGCTGACTCACTGAGGCCTTCCCGCTGAGAATGAAGAAGAGTCGGTTCATTTCATCCTCCTCCTTCACGATCCATTCTCCTGAAGCGTACTTTTTATATTCAAGGTAGGGAAGAAAAGAGGAAAAATCAGGAAAAAGAGAAAGAAACGAACCTGATGCGGACATATGTCCTCCTTATGTTGAAGCATATCATATATACCTGAAGAAAAGAATCGAACCGGAGGGGTGAGGTGGCGTATATTCTGATATCTATTCTGATCGGGGGAAGCATCTCCATCATGATCAGCATCAATGGCGAGCTCTCTTCACTCGCCGGCCAGATCGCAGCCCTCACTGTCATCTACGTCGTCGGTCTGAGCACCTCCTCCCTCATCCAGCCGATCACAAAGAAGGTGAACCCCGGCGGGGGCAGAAGGCCTCCTTTCTACTATTTCATTACAGGATCTCTCGGTCTCATCATTGTCTCGCTGAACAATGCGACTTTCTCTATCGGAGGAGTCGTTCTCGTCCTGAGCGGCATGCTGGCCGGGCAGAGCCTGGTCGCCTTCCTCTCTGATCTGTTCAGGAATGAGAAACCCGGCAGGAGAACAATCATCACCGACCTGATCTCCCTTCTCCTCATTGCCTCAGGTGTTGCAGCAGTGGGATTCGCCTACAGGATACCGCTCAGCGGTATTCTTCTCTCCTGGATCCCCGGTATGATACTCATGCTTCAGATTCTGATGAACGCCTCCCTGGCTTCCTATTATGGAGACATGAGAACCCTTCAGATCAACTATGCATCAGGTCTCGCTGTGATACTGATCATTGCCCTTACGCGGGGAGTCTTCGAGGCCTCTCTGTGGGGTACCCTCTCCGCAATACCTCTTCCCTTCCTTCTCGGCGGAGGCATGCTCGGTGTCCTGAATATGGGGGCACAGAATCTCCTGGTGAGGAAGATGAGCGCTCTCGTCCTGGTTCTCGGCACCTATGCAGGAGAATTCTCGATGGGGATCATCATCGATGCGTTCCTTGGAAAGAAGTTCAGCCTCATCCACGCTGCAGGACTGACTCTCGTTCTGGGTGGTCTTGCACTCAGAACCGTAGCGAATTCCTCCACTGTGGACAGCTAAACAGACCATCAAGAGTGAATATTACTATTAATTCCATTTTTCTTATATTTGAGAGCAGGTACGCTGTATCGATTTCGACACTTCTCTGATATACTGTCGAAAAACCAGGAACGATGGGAAACTGTGTTTCGTGGTATTGATTGAGAAAAGGTGAACCCCAGTGCTTGATTATC
>CAXXSP010000048.1:0-8020 GCA_963676605.2 Sphaerochaetaceae bacterium
TCAACTTCACCCCAGCTCTTGAGGGGTTCCGCCTTGGCTCTCTTCCCTTTCTTCGGGCTCTCTTTGATGACCCGCTGGGCTTCTTCGAGGTTCATATGGCGAAGCGTGTCGAAATCTTTCACTGAATGGAACGTCCCTCCGCAGTTGATATACGGTCCGAAGCGGCCGATTCCGAGCTTTACCTCCTCACCGCTTTCACTGTCGGTCCCGATACTCTTCGGGAGGGAGAAGATAAACATGATCTCCTCTTCGCTCATCGAAGAGGCCTCACGCCCTTTCGGGATGGAAGCTCTCGGCGGTTTCTTGTTCTCATCACTCACCTTCCCCATCTGGAAGTAGGGTCCGTATCTTCCTGACAGAAGGAAGACCGGCTCGCCGGATGCGGGGTCGGTGAACAGCGGCGATTCTTCCTCACCGCTGACGTTCCTGGTTGAGAAGAGCTGCTCTACCTCTTCCTGAGAGATGGTTCCGGGGTAGACGCCCTTTGGAATGGAGACATTCACATTGTTCTCTGCATCCTTGATGTAGGGACCGAACTTGCCCACCATGAGAGTATAGGGAGAGGTGATGGAGGAGAGGTCTATCTGCTTCGCATCAAGATGCTCAAGTGCATCAAGCCGCTCGTCGACCCGCTCTTTCAGCCCGCTTTTCCCTTCATAGAACTCCTTGAGGAACTTTCTTCTCTCCCGGTCTCCGCGGGCGATGTCATCAAGATAGTTCTCCATCGTACTGGTGAAGTCGTATTTCACTTCATCTTCGAAGTTGCGCTCGAGGAGCTGCACGACGGCGAAGCCGACGAAGGTGGGGATCAGGGCATTGTTCTCCCGGTCGATGTACTCCTTCTCGTAGAGCTTTTCAATAATAGCCGCGTAGGTGGAAGGTCTTCCGATGCCTCTCTTCTCCAGTTCCTGAACGAGAGTCGCTTCGGAGAAGCGTGTGGGAGGCTTTGTCTCATGTCTCTGGGGTAGTGCCTCGTGCACGTTGATCCCTGTTGCTTCACTGAGGAGAGGAAGAAGCCGTTCGGTATCTTCAAGTGCCGATTCGGGGTCATCCTTTCCTTCCACGTACACGCGGATGAAACCGGGGAAGACGATGCGGTTTCCGCTTGCCCCGAAGATGCACCCGCCTGCTTCAAGTTTCACCTGGGTTGTTGCCTTGACGGCATCAGCCATCTGGGTGGCCAGTGTTCTCTTCCAGATGAGTGAGTAGAGGGCGAGATCCCGTCCGCTGAGTCCCGAATCCTCGGGGTGGACGAAATTCTCACCTGCAGGACGAATTGCTTCGTGGGCTTCCTGGGCGGACGCGTCCTTCGAGGTATACACCCTTCTCGAGGGTGAAAGATACTCGTCTCCGTAGAGGAAGGAGACCGCAGAACGGGCACCGTTCACAGCCTCGTCACTGAGTGCGGGGCTGTCTGTTCTCATGTAGGTGATGAGTCCATTCTCGTAGAGTCTCTGAGCTATTCTCATCGTCTCAGTTGCGCTGAGACGGAGCTTTCTTGAGCCTTCCTGCTGGAGGGTCGAGGTGATGAACGGGGGAGCCGGACGGGTTTTCTTCTCCTTCTCACTCACGCTCACCACGCGCCAGGAATCTGCAGCCACCGACTGTGCGATCTCCTGCGCCTTCGCTTCATCGACAAGAACCACGTTCGGGTTCTTCACTTCTCCGGTTGCAGGGTCGAAGTCCTTGCCGCCCGCGATCCTGGTTCCGTCGATGCTTTCCAGTTTCGCCTCGAACTGAGGAGTTGCCTGGTCTACACTTGAAAGGGTAGCAAGGACATCGTAGTAGGCGCCTGAGTGGAATGCGATGCGTTCCCTCTCCCGCTCCACGATGAGCCGGAGCCCGGGAGACTGGACACGTCCTGCGCTGAGGGTTCTCATCGACAGTTTCTTCCAGAGGAAGGGAGAGAGGGTATAGCCGTACAGACGGTCGAGGATACGCCGTGCCTCCTGGGCGTTGACAAGATCCATATCGACTTCACGCCCGTCTTCAAGAGCCAGGGTGATCGCTTTCTTCGTGATCTCATGGAAGACCATCCTCCGGTGGGGAACTTTCGGCTTCAGAACCTGCAGAAGATGCCAGGATATACTTTCTCCCTCCCGGTCTTCATCAGTGGCGAGGAGGAGAGTGGAGGAATCCTTGAGTTCTTTCTTCAGCTCCTTGATGATCTTGTCCTTTCCGCGGGAGATCTCGTATTTCGGTTCATAGTCGTGTTCGACATCGATCGCGAGATCCTTCGAGGGAAGGTCCCGTATATGGCCGTTACAGGCCATCACCGTCATATCGGAGGGGAGGAATTTTCGTATTGTCTTCGCTTTCGTAGGAGACTCGACTATGATCAGAGTCTTTCCCTGCGTCTCTTGTTTTTTGCTCATGTTAGCCATCCTTCTGTCGCACTGATGCTGTTTTATGCATCGAACGGGCTATGGTGTACAGTTATAGAAACTCATCACGATTTTGTCAACGATTGACAACTATTTATAAATCCATGCATTATATCGAATATGACAGGGAAGTACAGATCCATCTTTATAACGACAGCGCTCCTGAGCGGGGGAACCTACCTGCTGTTCAGGCTCAGCGGGAGAGACATCCCCCACATGCTGAGCCTCTGGTGGCTCTATCTGATTCTCCTCTACACTATCCTGCACGCTCTCGAAGAAGGAACAGACAGGAAGAATACCCTCATTGGCCTCATCTCTCTCATTCTCCTCTTTTTCATGGGAGGCATTCCCTTTGGAGGCTCGCTCCTGTCGGGAACGGGAGTACTCGCCCTCGGCTTTGCCCTGCTGCTGTACCGTCGTCAGAAGCAGGTTGCGGGTGAGGATATCCACATTCACTCTGCGCTGTTCTCTTCGGCTCGTGTAGAAGGAGAGCACGTCCTTCAGGACGGAACAGGGCTGTTCGCCCTGTTCGGAGAGCTCACGCTGGAAGGAGAGAGAGAAGAGGTACATGAGGATATAATGATTGACGCCACCGCTATCTTCGCTCACGTGAAGATCCATCTTCCACCCTCCTGTGAACTCGAGGTCCTCTCCACCCCCCTGCTCGGAAGTGTAAAGAACGGCAGGGAAGAGAGTGAAAGAGATGAGAACAGACCGTGCGTGAGGGTGAGAGCACTTGCTCTGTTCGGCGAGGTGTCTATCCATTGAAAAAGAAACTCATCATCGTATCGGCAAGCATTGAACGCTCCCCGCTTGCCTTTCCCATGGGAGCACTGAGCATCTACACCTCTGTCCTGCATGACGAGGAACTGAACTCCTCCGTCGAGGCAGATCACCGCCATTTCTACTCCGACAGTGATGATCCGTATCAATCGGGAAAAGAGATCGCCTCTTTGAAACCGGCATATCTGGGAATCTCGCTCTACCTGTTCAACAGGGAGTGGATGTATGCCTTCCTCTCGGCCTTCACCGCCTCCTATGGTGAGACGGTCATCTGGGCCGGCGGCCCCGATGTGATCAGCGACCCGGAGGCTCTTATCGCACGGGGGATAAGCTATTTGACGATAGGAGAAGGTGAAAGCAGTGTCAGGCGGCTCCTGTCCGCACTTCTCGAGGGGCAGGAACCCGAGGGAAGAGGAATATACTCCCCCGGAAGCCTTCACTCCTCCCCTCCTATGAGGAGAATCTCGATGCCCTTCCCTCACCCATTCTTACCCTGCAGAAGGAACTCGGCTCCTATCATGGAATTCTCTGGGAGATGACCAGGGGATGCCCCTTCTCCTGCTCCTTCTGCGCCGAGTCGAGGGGGAACAGGAAAGTACGCTCCTATGCATTGGACCGGTTGGAGAAGGAACTGCAGGTGATTAAAGAAGAAGGGATCGAACACGTCTTCGTACTCGACCCCACCTTCAACCTCGAGAAGAAGCGAACGATGGAGCTCCTCACCTTCCTGGTTGAAAACTCTCCTGAGGAGATTCACTACACCTTCGAAGTGAGAGGCGAGCTCCTCGATGAACCGAGCATACAGCTGTTCAGCGCCCTGACCTGCTCCCTGCAGATCGGGCTGCAGAGCAGCAATACACAGGTGATGAAGCACGTTGACCGCTCCTTCGATCCCGACCGGTTCTATACAGGCGTCTCTGCGCTCCACTCCCACGGGATCATCTTCGGACTGGACCTCATTATCGCCCTCCCCCATGACACGCTGGAGTCTTTCGAACAGAGTGTGAGTTATGCAGTGAAGCTGAGACCGAGCAATCTTGACATCTTCACCCTCTCCCTCCTCCCGGGAACCGAGATTTACGAGACCCGTGACACCTTCGCCCTCTCCTACCAGAAGGACTCTCCGTATGAGGTAGAGGAAACCACAACGATGAGCAGAGATGATATCAGGACGGCAGGAAAGATCAGGCGGGGTTGTGATATCTTCTATACGAAGGGAGAAGCCGTCATGTGGTTCCTCCGGGTCATCGAGGTGCTCGAGCTCAGCGCGGCCCGCTTCTTCCTCGCCTTCTGCGAGTACCTGGAAGATGAAAAAATATCGGACGAATATGATACCTTTGTGCTCCAGGAAGAGTTTATACAGAAGATATACAGAGAAAAAGGAAAGGAATCCTACCTCCCGCTCATCCTCTCCTACGTCGAGCTCCATCAGGGGCTCTGTTACCTGAGAGACAGCGGTGAGGAACCCGTGGTGACACTGGCCTACCCACTCGAGGTGCTGACCAGACTCGACACCGAAGAGGCATCCTCTGTTCTGTCAGATCCTCTGGTGAGTGAATACCCTCACCAGCTTCTCCTCTACCAGTGGGAAGGAGAGATCATGACGGAGGAAATATAGGAGTTTCCCTTGCGGGCGGGAGTGCAATCCTTTAGGTTAAGTGAAGAAAGGAATAAGAAGTAATGAAAAAAAGTCTAACGATCATCAGTGTATTCATCCTCGTGTTCGCTCTCAGCGGCTGTGTCCTGCAGCAGGGCATGTCCCTCTCGAGCAGCAACGGAGGGTGGGCGACCACCGATCTTACCGTCTATGACTTCTTCGTCCAGGTCCTCGAGGATTTCGAGCCGTTCGATCCTGATCTCGAAGAGAAACCTATCCTTGATACCTCGATGGATGAGTTCGTCGCTCAGCTCGATGCGGCGGAAAGCACCGACATGGTTGATGCTATGAAGATCAATGACACTTCCTATTTCATCGACTTCACCTTCACCTCTCTTCAGGATCTCCTGAATGACCTGAATGACAGGCAGCTGCAGACGCTGCTGAGCATAGAGAAGAGGGGCTCACGCACCCGCCTCTCGTTCTTTCTCGACCTCGATAACTACCCCGAACTGGAGAGGATCGTCCCCTTCCTCGCCGAGGAGAATTTCGAGACCTTCGGCCCCCGCTACAATGAGGGGATGAGTGAAGACGAGTACATGGAGATGATCCAGTATATTTTAGGAGAGGAAGGACCGGGAGCGATCGAGGATAGCGTCATCTCGCTCAGGATCAACACCCCGGGCAAGATTCTCGCATCTGAAGGAGGCGTCCTGGAGAGCTCGAACACGATCCGCTTCGACATTCCCCTGATAGACATCCTCCTCCTCGCTGAGCCGATCACCTTCTACGCGGAGTGGTAGATCTCAGACATTGAACCTGAAGTGCATGATATCGCCGTCGGCGACCTCATACTGCTTCCCTTCGAGACGGAACCTTCCGTTCTCCTTCACCTTCTGCTCACTGCCGTAGGTGACAAGATCCTCGTAGGAATAGACTTCAGCCTTGATGAAACCCTTCTCGAAATCGGTGTGGATAACCGCCGCAGCCTGCGGCGCCTTATCCCCGGCATGGAAGGTCCAGGCCCTGTTCTCATCTTCACCTGCTGTGAAGTAGGTTCTCAGCCCGAGGGTACGGTACCCGCTGTGAATCAGAGCATTGAGTCCTGATTCCTCGAGCCCTTCGGCTTCGAGGAACTCCTTACGGTCTTCCTCGCTCTCGAGCGAAGCGATCTCCGCCTCGATCTTCCCGCAGATGATTACAGCCTCACTGCCTCTCTCCCCGGCGATCTTCTTCACCGTCCGGACATACTCATTGTCATTGTGAAGCCCCTCTTCATCCACATTGCAGACGTAGATGACAGGCTTCGTGGTAATCAGATGCATATCACGGATAAGTTCAAGCTCCTCGTCTTCAAGTCCGAGCGTTCTCACTCCCTGACCTTCCGAAAGCCCGGCTTTCATCTTCTCGAGGATCGGAAGCATCACTGCAGCGGCCTTCGCCGCTTCCTTATCGACACGGGAGGACTTACTTGTCTTCGCAAGCCGCTTCTCCACGGTCTCAAGGTCTGCGAGAGCAAGCTCGATATCGATCGTCTCGATATCTCCTTCGGGATCCACCTTACCGCTGACGTGCGTGATATCGGGATTCTCGAAACAGCGGACGACATGAATCAGGACACCCACCTCACGGATGGAGGCGAGAAACCGGTTCCCGAGTCCCTCTCCCTTGCTTGCTCCTGCAACGAGTCCTGCGATATCTACAAACTCGACGGTGGCAGGGATCACCTTCCTCGTGGGGATGAGTTCCGTGATCTTATCAAGGCGTGCATCGGGGATGCTGACCATTCCCACATTGGGATCTATCGTACAGAAAGGATAGTTCGCCGCTTCAGCCGGTGCTGAGGAAAGTGCTGAAAATATTGTTGATTTACCTACATTCGGCAGGCCTACTATACCGCAATTCAAACCCATATCTTATCTCCTGTCACTGGGTGGTTTTCTACAGGCGCTGAGTATAGCATATATTGACAACAAAGATAACACTTCCTATAGTTTCCTTAACTGGAGGAATCCGAACTGATAGAACTTACCGGCTCTGAACTCAGAGCGCTCATCGTGACCCTCCGTCTTCCTCAGGACGGAGATGCTCTCACAGCCATCAAAACAGGGGAAATAGAATCTCTCATCGAGACCATGGGGTTGAACGGCATATGGACGGAGACCTATACCCTCCGGGAGATTTCTCCCGCGACCCTGATCACCAGCGGGAAGGTGGAAGACCTTACAGCGCTGGTCGAGGAGATGGAACCCGATATCGTCGTCTTCGATACCTTTCTCTCCCCCCGGCAGCAGAGAAACCTCGAGAAGATACTCTCGACTGCTGTGATAGACAGGGAAGAGGTCATCCTCCAGATCTTCAGCAACCATGCGAGAACCCGTGAAGCACGGCTCCAGATAGACCTTGCCTACGCCCTCTACTCCCTTCCCCGCCTGACTCGTGCCTGGACCCACCTGTCACGGCAGCAGGGCGGTATGAAAGGAACAAGGGGTGAAGGTGAAACCCAGCTTGAGGTCGACCGGCGTCTTGTCAGGGCGAGGATCAACAGGATAGAGAAGGAACTGGAGGTTGTACGAAGGCAGAGAAGCGTGCAGAGAAAGAACCGTCTCGACAGTCCTCAGCCGCTGGTTGCAGTCGTGGGATATACGAATGCGGGAAAGTCATCCCTGCTGAACTCCCTGACAGAGAGTGATATCCATGTCGAGGATAAGCTCTTTGCAACCCTGGAACCGGTGACCCGGAAAGTGCGTCTGCCCTCCGGCCGCTCGGTGCTCATGAGTGATACCGTCGGCTTCGTACAGAATCTCCCCCACCACCTCGTCGAATCCTTCAAGAGCACGCTTGAGGAAGTCCTCTATGCGGATATCCTCATCCACGTCATAGATGCCTCTCATCCCGATCCCCTTTCCTGCTATCATACGACCCAGGAGGTCCTGCACGAACTGGGCATCACAGACAAACCGGTCATTAACGTGATCAACAAAATCGACGCGATCGAGAATCTGTTCGTGTATCAGAGGATGAAACATGAACTTGAGGGTGTGATAGAGATAAGTGTGACCGAACATACAGGATACGAAGTGCTCCTGAATGCGATCGAGAAAAAAGTCTTTTCGGATACAGTGGAACTCAGTCTCCTGATTCCCTACCGGGAGGGAAAGCTTGTCTCCCTGCTGCACTCCAGAGGAGAGATTTTCTCCACTGAATACAAAGAGAGCGGAGTCGCGATCCATGCCGCTGTACCCCACTCTCTCCT
>CAXXSP010000049.1:0-48142 GCA_963676605.2 Sphaerochaetaceae bacterium
AATGACTTCCTTGAGGTTTTGGAAAAAGAGATTCTGTGCAGGTAGGCTGAAACGTAGCAATGCAGCTTCCTTGCTGCTCTTTGCTGCCATGAGAATGATATAGACAAAGGGCACGATGAAGATAATCGTCAAGAAGAGGAAGACCAGTATATTAGACGAAATATATATCGTTTGTTGTTTCCTGGATTTCATAGTTCAATCTCCCTGCTGTTGAAGAATCGTCTGAGCGGAAATATCAGGATGGTAACCATGATGAACAGGATGACATTTCCCGCAGTTGACAGACCATAAAATCCTGCCTGGTACTGTTTGTAAATAACACTGGTCAATACATCCGATGCAAAACCAGGACCGCCTCCAGTCATCGCCCAGATAAGATCGAAGGAACGTAGACCTCCGATGAAGGAGAGGAGTATCACGGTGAACGTGGAGTTTCTTACCAAGGGAATGATTACATGGCAGAACTTGATCCAGAATCCACCCTCGAGTTTCATGGCATCAAAATAGTCCTGAGGAATTGAGATGATACCAGCCATATAAATTACGGTTGCAATGCCAATTCCTTTCCAAACATCAACAAAAATAACGGAGTAGAGTGCCAACTTAGGACTTCCAAGCCAGTCCGGTTGTGGTAGGCCCATCGAGCCCAGCACCACATTGATCAATCCAATATTGGGTTGCATAAGAATTGAGAAGGTAATTCCTACCGCAATGGTACTTACCAATACGGGGAAAAAGACCACGCTTCGATAAAAGCCCTTGAACCTGATACCTGAGGTAAGCATGACTGCAAGGGGGAGTGCAAGGACCGTTTTCAGTCCACTGGTAAGAATAGCGTAGATGAAGGTATTCTTCAGACCGATTGAGAGCATGGGGTCTGACAGGAAGGAAATATAGTTTTCCATTCCGATAAAGGTCGAATCAAAAATCGTCCACCGAGTCAAGCTGAAGTAGAATGCAGAGACTGTTGGAATAATAAAGAAAATTGTAAATGCTGTTACAGCAGGTAAATAAAACCAATTAGGATAGGTCTTTAGCATTCCCCGCTGAAGTGTGTTCTTTTTCATGAGCTCCTCCAAGATGAGAACAACCATCCCCTGCATGCAAGGGATGGTTGCAACAATCAAAGGAATCTTACCAGCCTGCAAGACCCAACTGCTTTGCCTGATTGGCAACGTCCTTGTCATAGTTGACAGCAGCTTCCATTGGACTCATCTGTCCAGTACCTACTGCAACACAGAACTGCTCAAGACGAGGTCCCTTTACAGGAGAGAGGAACTCGAGTGCAGGAGCGGAATTTCCAGAGTCGATATATCCGGAGATATCCTTGACAGCAGGAAGCACATCTTCAGGAAGTTCAGCACCAATGACCAAGTAAGGACCGGAAGGTGGAATTTCCTTGTTCATGTCTGCAATACCTTCAGGAGAGACGGTGTAAGCCAAGAAACGCTTTACAGCTTCAAGCTTTGCTCCGGTGGTTGTCTGAGGTACATAGTTTGCAGAGAGCATCCAGATGGTTGCTCCATTCTTGTCTGCACTCTGTCCTGGCTGTGCAAAAGAAACCGATGTCCTCAGCTTTATCAGGCCAGTTTGAGGTGATGTTACCCAGCGCCATCGAGAGCATTGGGTAGTGAGCGCCCTTGCCGTTTGCCAGCATTTCAAGACCCTGGTCATACTTTGCAGTAGCGAAACCGCTCTGGTACCAGCCCTTGTCGTATGCTTCCTTCAGGTGTTCAAAACCCTTGATGGCTGCAGGAGTGTTTGCGTACTTGATCTTATTTTCGGTATACAGCTGTGCAAAGTCAGGAACTTCAGCCTGAACATTGTAGTAGTCTGCAAGCACAAAGAGCTGGCTGGTCCAGCTATCACCAAAGGTGGCGATAACAGGAGTAATGCCTGCTTTCTTGATCTTCTCATTGTTTGCAGCAAACTCGGCCCAAGTCTTAGGAATACTGAGTCCCAGGTTCTGCATAGACTTTCTTGTTGTAGAGAATTCCACCACCCATTGCGGTCTGGTTGGGAACACCGTAAACAGCATCACCCTGTGATACGGTCATTTTGAATGCTTCATCAACCACGTCCATGAACGGCTCGTCTGCAAGGTCAACCAAGGTATCACTTGGATTGAGTGCCTGCAAGAGGGAGCCGGCATTGTAGAAGAACATGTCATTCATTTCACCGGTTGCCAGACGTGTCTTGGTGATGTTGTCTCCATCACTTCCACCTGGGCGAAGCTCAAGTTCAATCTTTACATCAGGGTTCAGTGCCATAAAGCCTTCAGCTGCGGCTCTTGCCTGATACTGGTCACTACCACTTGCAACCAAATAGGAGAGAGTTACTGGACCCTCTTCTTTGGCTGCTTCCTGCTGACCCGCTGCAAACAGCGTGAAAGGAATCAACGAGATGAGTAGAAATACAGCTACTTTTTTCAACATATAATCCTCCATTTTTCTTTTAGGTTATTCAAATAACCTAGTGAACCAATAATATTTCAGCATTAATCATTCCCCACATGCTCGCTATACGCACAACCCTTTTGTGGAAAACAACTTCTGCCGGAATCATCAAACATACTTCCTTTGTATTAGGATATGCCTAAGAGTCTCCTTCCTTTTTAGGACATTTACACATGCCATGCTTAAACATCCTATCTATAGTGTACAACCGCTTTTTCAAACGCGCCTGCACAAAGCATTCAATTTTTAGCACGAATTTTCCATTACCAGATGCTGATACGTAACTATCGATATATAGGGTCTATACTCCTTAATCCAGAAAGAAGCCTGCCACATGGTTCTGCAGCAGGCTTGATTCCTTATACCTTGTTAATAAACTGTTTCAATCCTCCATGGTACCCTTCTGGGTCATCCCACATGGCCATATGCCCTGCATTTGGGCAGTATAGGTATTCACCCTTCGGCAGTTGCTTGGACATCCACTCCATATACGAGGGGTCCATGGTGTCGATACTCGGCACCGATGACCAAGGTGGGTATGGTAATCTTGGGCAGGTCTTTTGACCTATCCCATGTTTCCAGTACGCCTGCAATTCCGAATTCACTGGGGCCTTGCATATACACATAGAGGTCCTGGTTTGCGTTTCCAAGTGATGAGGTTACGCATTCTGGCCATTCTGCCATCGGTCGTCTCAGCACATGACGCTCGTAGTAGGGAACCAATAACGTTTCATACTCTTTACTGGTCATACAGACCGGCCGCTTCCAGCTCCTTGATACGTTTTAGGACTGCAGGATCCATTTGTGGGCCCAGTACATCATCAGCATACTTCTGGTAAGCAACGCAGTCGGCCATCATGTTGCTTATGATCAGGCCCTTCAATGCCTCAGGGTGAGCGAGTGCATATTCCATTGCCAACACACCACCCCATGAGTGGCCTAGTAGGAAGAAATTATCCGGTCCCAAGCCCAAGGCTTTTCTCACTTGGTCTACTTCATCGACAAATCGCTCAATGGTCCAGAAAGAACGATCTGCAGGATTGTCTGAGTTGTGACTCCCGAGTTGATCATAATAGATGTATTCGATGTTACTATCTCTGAAATGCTCTTCAAAACTCTTGAAGTACTCATGGCTCATGCCAGGCCCGCCATGTAATAGCAATAGTCTCTTGCTTGGGTTATTGCCACAGCGCTGCACCCAGACATTGAATTCCCCCTGCGGGGTCTTGATTGGAATCATCTTTGTCTCTCGTTCCATACATTCCTCCTTGCTAGGATTGTTACCTCTAGTGTACCTCATCTACCCACACATTGCAGTGAGAAAATCGTCTGAGATACAATCCAGATTCCTTGTGCTCGCAAAAAAGGTGCGGTAAGGTAAATATCCTGAGTTCCGCAGCAAAAAGATAAAGGATGGCTACCAACTGGTTATATCAAATACAATTAATAGATAACCATGTAGCCATAATATCTCATCAATTGTAGTACATCATCAGATATCTTTCGTTTTATTGTTCATCGAGCGCAATTCTTGCTTTGTGTAGAACACTTTCCATAGATCGAGTCCCGTAGCCAAGCCAATCTCTCTTAGGTAAGGAGAGGAACAGTAGTTCTTGTAGATATTGCCTTGTACTTCTCCCACCTTTGCGGCTTGCAGGGTTTCTATGATTTTTACATGGGACATCTTCTTGTTCATTTTCTTCAGTTCCAGGATCCGGATGATGAGCAGGGCAATGAAGCAGGTAAGGAAGTGGGCTTGTATGCTCTCAGGCTTTCTTACGAACACCG
Organism: Sphaerochaetaceae bacterium; assembly: GCA_963676605.2. Lineage (GTDB taxonomy): Bacteria > Spirochaetota > Spirochaetia > Sphaerochaetales > Sphaerochaetaceae > SABI01. Next base: position 4,245 of record CAXXSP010000049.1, read on the forward strand.
GCCTTGCCTGTAGATGGCTTTTGGTGATCTTGAAGGATTCCTCAATCTTCCAGAGGCCGCGGTACATCTCAACAATGTCCTGGTCGGTCACGACCCTGTTGAGTTCAAAAAGACAATCATAGTTCCTGAACCGCGCTGTCCCCTTCCACGGCTTCTCATGCTCATTTGTCCCGACAACGTTGGTCTCTATGAGGTAATACCCGTCAAAGCGTTCATCCTGTGCAATCTTCTCCTCATCCAGGTAGCGCACATGTTTCGCTTTCTCAAACAGTTCACCCGTTTCAGGATCATAGGCTTGCTTGGCAAAATACTTGTTTGCCCCATGCCCGTTGTAAACGGTACCCGTCTGTTGCGCTTTCTTTATGGAATTGCAGCGATTGATCCGGGCACGCACCTGGTATTTCCGACTGAAGAAGACGATCTGGCGCTTGTTGATCGTAACCTTCACTTTCCTGGACCCATCCCCAACCCAGCTGCTCTTCTTTGCAGGGACAATGCGGGACTTTATCTTGAAGACCACGACCTCCTGCTGCATGTCCTGCGGGCCTTCGTAAGGCCCGAGGCTGTCGGTGTAATCCATGAGCCGCTCTTCCTCGTGGAGGGCGCTGCACCTCATATATGCAGTGGTGGTCCTGTAGCCTCCTTCGTCAAGTATGAACCGCTCAGTCTCCCCATCCTGCTTGAGCGCACTGTCGCTGATGATGTATCCCTGTTTCTGCGCAAGGATATTGGCTACGTTGGTCCCACTCATGATTCCCTTGTCCCCAACGTAAATCATCTTGTTCAGGCCCATCCGTTCCTGCGTGCGCCTGATCATCGGCAGGAAGGTTTTCACATCATTGTTGTTGCCGGGGAACAGCCCGAAGTCTACCGGCAAGCCCTCAGTGTCCATGAACAGCCCGAGCTGGACGATCGGTTCGGGGCGATGTTCCTTGGATGGGCCGTTCTTGCGCAACCCCTCGGAAACAACGACGCCGTCTTCATCGAGGATGTCTGCATCCTTGTTGTCGATTTCCCAGAAGTAATTGGTCACATCATAGAACATCAGCGATGTGTCTCGCTTGTACAGCCTCTTCACCTTCTGGTTCAGATGGACAAGCAGGTCATCGCTGTACTGGCAAAAGAACTCCAATGAACGGTATACATCGTCATCACTGAACTTGCTGTTCCCAAGCAGCAACCTTGATCTCTGTGTCCAGGTTGAGAACTTTGAGCCAGGGAAAAGAATCCTGCCAAACACCAGAAGACGAAAGATGCTTTCCACATTTGCCCCAACCGGCCAATGCCTCCGTCTGTTCTTAACGAACTGGTCTATCTCAAGCTCATGATAGATGACCGACAGCGGCAGATGCCCCAGTGACACCAGATCATCAACAACGGCCTCCTCACCCTCAGCTGCCCCCAGGGGAAAGTGTTCCTCCAGGTTGATGCTCAAACTGACTCGCTTCTCTTCCAGCTCCTTGGTCTTTAGCTTCCTGGCTTCAGCCCTGAAGTGCTCGATGGGATCGTCATAGAACTCCTTGAGATCTGCCTCGTAGCCGAGGAACTTCACTTTTTCCTTGGTTGGGTTCTTTTTCCCCTTCTTGCGGACGCTGCGCATGTAATACAGGGCGTTGCCCTTTTTGTTGGTGAAGACTTTCAGTTCCATATGACCTCCAGAACCCTACCATTATCCTACAATATACTACGATATTAAGTCAATAAAAAAGTGTAAAAAAATGACGCAATTTCTTATCGCTAAAAAATTACGCCCTACTGGCTTCTTTTGCTCGCTGCGGAACCATGGGTTGATCATAGTAGATATATTCGATGTCACTATCTCTGAAGTGCTCTTCAAAACTCTTGAAGTACTCATGGCTCATGCCAGGCCCGCCATGTAATAGCAATAGTCTCTTGCTTGGGTTATTGCCACAGCGCTGCACCCAGACATTGAATTCCCCCTGCGGGGTCTTGATTGGAATCATCTTTGTCTCTCGTTCCATACATTCCTCCTTGCTAGGATTGTTACCTCTAGTGTACCTCATCTACCCACACATTGCAGTGAGAAAATCGTCTGAGATACAATCCAGATTCCTTGTGCTCGCAAAAAAGGTGCGGTAAGGTAAATATGGATAAACCCTACCATCCAGTATATTTTGGATGCTATTAATGAGGAGCCTACCATGAAGAAACCAATCATCTATCTGTTGTTGGCAATAGTGCTGATTCTAGGTACGGGGTGTGACTTGTTTCCCTATATGGGAAAGGAGGTGTACTTCTACTCCATGACAGGACCTAACGAAGAGCCTTCAACGTTTGAACTCAAACGGAGGGATGGTGGTCATGTAATCATTATGAGTAGGGGAGAAGAAGGAATGGAACTTGATCAGGAACAAGCCCGAACAGACTATCTACCAGATACGGATTTCTACCTATCTCTTGATGGGACTCCTCTCACTGCAATAGGGGAGAAAACTGTTGATGAATTGGGAAATTCCGGGTGGCATGTGGTGCAGTCTTTTACTTTGCCTAAATTGAGAAAAGGAACCTATGCATTAATAGGAAAGACTGTTTTTAGGGATAAAGAGGGAAATCCATCAAGAGAGAACGAGGTGACCTTAAAAATTACTTCATTCCTATCATTTTAACAACGAAAGCTATTTGATGTGTCTAGGTCATTGATTTTAGGGGAGTCTGTTTTGCTGTTTCGTTCGATTCACATAAGAAGTGCTTTCGGTTTCATCGGTCTATTGTGCTTGGTGTTTATGGTTGCATGCAGTCCTGATACTCCCGAGGTGATTCCAGTCGAGCAGATCAGCATATCCAGTGAGATTGACACTGTAGTTGAAGGAACTACACTTCAGCTCCATGCTGTAGTCACTCCCTCTGATGCCACTGATGATTCACTCACTTGGTCGGTAGATAATGGTACCGGTAGAGCAACTATCGACCAGAGTGGTCTGCTTACTTCCATAGAAGTTGGTAGCGTGACAGTGAGAGTTTCAGCCAATGATGATTCTGGAGTAATTCGGGAAAAAGAGATCCAGATTGTAACTGTTATCGAAGGAGCAACACGTCTTATAGAAGAAGCTCATTATTCTGCTTCCCAAGCTGAAGTAGAGAATATGGACGAGGCTGAAGCTAAAGCAAATGCACTTGTACAGGAACTGCTAGAAAATAATGTTGAGGCAATCATTGAAATAACCACTGAAGAATTCAAAGCTCCAGTATCTGGTGATGATGATCCGAACGGTTCTCCAGGAGAATACTCATTTACGGTAATGGTCCGTGCTGGAGAAGACGTTGAAGAAACAACAACGCTTACTATGACCATTTCTGCTACTCCCTATACTGTTCCAGAGCAGACCATGTGGGAAGGTGAAATACTTACTGATACCACTTGGTTAGGAGTGGTACAGGTGAATTATGTGGAGGTGCCGGAAGGTATAACACTAACAATCGAGCCTGGGACAATCGTAAAATTCAAATCTGACCGTGGGTATATCGATCTGGAAAAAGGAGGCCTTCAGGTAGCAGGTGGTACCTTGCATGCAGTAGGAACCCCAGATGAGCAGATCTTCTTCACTGCAGATTACGAGCGGGAAGGGTATCCATATGCCATAAACGGAGATTGGTTTGGTATTACCCTGATGAATACCGACACCTCCATCCTTGATTATACGGTAGTGGAGTATGCAGAAATCGGGGTAGAGCAGTTTGAGTCCGCTGTTACCATATCGAACTCAGTAATCCGTTGGAATAATACAGAGGGGCTCTATGCAGAGCAATCTACCCCTCTATTCGAATACAACACGTTGTATCAGAACGGATATCACGAGATTGCACTTGAGCAGTTCAATACCAATGTTCGCATAGAAAACAACTACTTCAGGGATGGTCATGTAGGAGTGCACTTTGAGAACAGTGAGGGAACCGTTCAAGGTAATGTGTTTGACACCTATAAGAAACATGCACTGACTGCCGGTATGGATTCTGAGGTAACGGTTCAGAACAACACCCTCTACGCAATTGGTGATGATCCAATACATAATACGGAAGATCCTGATGGGGGGTCCCCGGATGATGATACTATCACCCAGATAACAGAAAGCAGTAATAGTACAGTATCTACTGAGCCAACTCCCCCAGAATTTGATTACACCGTTCCCACTGACTATGATCTTGGTTATCGTCCTGCTACAGAGGGAGATGAGTACCTCTATGTATATGATGCGAGTGATTCTACTCGTGAGGTGACCAGAAAAATGGGCGCAGGAGAGAATCTTGGCTTCGGCTGGGCTCTCCATTATTACGACGGTTATCTCTGGCGATTCAGCATTGGCGACGGGGAGTACGGGGAAGGCTTGGATTTCATCCGAATCGCATTTGATGAGAGTGGCATCACCGAAGTGACCAAGATGGGAACAGACTGGGTCGTGAACCCCAGGGGACTTACCCATGATGGCCAGTATTTCTACGTCAATGATTTCAGTGAGAAGAAGATTTACCGTTTCAACCCACCTGCTGAGATTACTGAAGGTGCAAAAATTGAGGTAACAGAAGATGATTGGATTGATATTCCCGATGCTGTAGGCGGAGGCACCATGGGATTGACCTATGATGGAGAAAAACTCCTCCTGCCCAGTCGAGACCAAACGGTACTATATCGAATCGATTTCGATGCTGATACCTATGAAACAATTGCTCTACCGGATGGTATTACCCTAGGCAATGACATCGCCTGGCATGATGGCTATTTCTGGAGTGTAGCCTCGGGGAAGGGGTTGGGTAAGTTTGAGATTATCGGTAATCAAGCTACCATGGTTGGAAGCATCTACCCTGTTGCCTATGACGCTTGGGCAATCACATCCAATGGGGAAGAGGGGGAAGCTGCAAGGCTTTGGACTCTCCAAAAGACCTGTGAGCTTTGGGATGATGACAAACTCTTTGAGATTAAACCATTGGGTCCAACCCTCTAGATGTAATTGAGTTGTATCTTCACCCTATTTTCATTGATAATTGCCCTCCATGCTGTACACTGAAACCTAAGAAAACAGTACTGAAAGCATAAGGAATGGTGATAATGAAACCAACCAATGTTGTTGTGGCCAATGCTAGTCCCAAAGGTGAATTCAGCTTAACGTTGCAGCATGCAAAGTATCTCTTGGTTCATGAACCTGATATTGAAGCAAGCATCATCCATGTGGGCGAGGATCTGACCATGATGGAGTATGACGAAGCTTGGCTATCTACCACCTTTGATGCGCTTGATGCATGCGACATGGTCATATGGGCTACCCCTGTATATACCATGCTTGTTCCCTGGCAGCTTGTTCGTTTCTTTGACCTCATGAGAGAACAGGGAAGGCAGACAATACTTGCTGGCAAGTATGCAACTTGCATCATGAGTTGCTTTCATTACTACGACCACCTTGCTGAGGAGTGGTTGCGTGGTACCTGTGAAGATCTTGGCATGGCCTTTATGGAAGGCTTGAGTGTAGACAACAAGGATATGTTGCAAGCTGACTTCAGGAAGAGTATGCGGTTTTTCATGCAGGATTTTCATAGAGCGTGCATCAATCGTACTCCTGTTCCTAGAAGAAGCATACCAATTCGTTATGATACCTCTTTTCACTTTCAGCCTCAGTCGATTGAGACCATAGGGGAGAAAAAGAAAGACATCCGTACTGTCTTGTTGACTGATGAATACCAGAAGGACGGCAATCTTTCGCGCATGATTGAAGTCTTCCTGGCTTCCTATCCTAATGCTGTTGAAGTAATCGATATTAACACATTCCCATATGAAGGAGCCTGCCAAGGCTGCTTGCGATGTGAGCTGGTAGGTGAGTGTGACAGAAAGGATGGTTTCCAAGTCTTCTACCAAGACTTGGTTAACTCCTGTGACGTATTGGTGCATGCGATGAACCTGGAAGGAAGGTTCCTGAAACCCGTGTGGAAGCTGTTCCTTTACCGTACGTTCGCAAATGGGCATCGGACCAGCATGATGGGTAAACACTCCGCGTACCTTGTCTCTGGTCCTTTATATCAACTGCCAAACGTACGACAGTTCTTGGAAGGAAAGGACCGAGTAGGAAAAGAGAACTCAATGGGAATTATCAGTGATGAGGAAAAAGATTCTGAGCGGTTGCAGGCTATGATCACAGATCTGGCTTGTCGACTCGATCGCGCGAGCCGTGCTGGGTACCAGAAAGGGGTGAACTTCCTTGGTGTTGGTGGAATGAAAATCTTTCGTGACCTGATCTATGGCATGCGGGGTGTTGTACGTGACGACCATCGTTTCTATAAGGAAAGAAAGTTGTATGATTTTCCTCAGAAGGATATCAAGAACCAACTGTTCAACATCTTCATGGGGCGGGCATTCATGTTCAAGTTCATGAGGATGCAGGCCTACAACAACATGAAACCGCTGTATATCCTCCAACATAAGCATATTGTTGATTCAAAGAAAGTATAGGAGCATAGCCATGCAAAAGACGCGGGGAGTTTTGCTGCAATATTTCCATTGGTACAGCGAAGGTGGTGGCGCTCTTTGGAACAAGCTCGTAAAGCAGGCTGAATCACTGAAAAAGGCAGGATTCACTGCTATTTGGCTTCCCCCAGCCTATAAGGGAGCTGGAGGGGGCCATGACACTGGGTACGGGGTGTATGACCTCTACGACTTGGGGGAGTTTGACCAGAAGGGGAGTACTGCCACCAAGTATGGAACCAAAGCAGCGTACCTTAAAGCCATTGATGCGATTCATTCCCAGGGACTTTATGTCTATGCAGATATTGTATTGAACCATCGCATGGGTGCTGATGAGAAGGAACAGATTCTTGCTACCCCGTATTCCAGAGAAAACCGGTCAGAACCAGTTGGGCCTCAAGAGCAAGTAACTGTCTATACGCGTTTCACGTTTCCGGGCAGGGGTGCAACCTATTCTGATTTCCAGTGGATGTGGCACCACTTTGACGCTGTGGATTATGCAGAGGAATATCCTGATAACAACCAGAATATCTATGTATTGGAAGGCAAACAGTTTGATGACTATGTTTCCTCGGAGTTTGGGAATTACGACTACCTAATGGGTTGTGACCTTGATTTTGGGGCGGAGGAAGTGAGGGAAGAACTGGTACGATGGGGGAAATGGTATCTTGATACCACAGGCATAGATGGCTTCAGGATTGATGCAGTGAAGCACATCCCTTCGTGGTTTTTCCCAGGTTGGCTTTCCTCCATTCGCTCCCATGCAAAGCGTGAGTTGTTTGCCGTTGCTGAGTTTTGGGACCCTGATATTAATCAACTTAGGACTTATATTGAACAGAGTGAAAGGGCCTTGTCGTTGTTTGACGTTCCGCTGCACTTCAAGTTCTACCAAGCAGGAATGGAACGAAAGGATTTCCCTCTGGATTCCATATTCTCGGGAACCTTGGTGGAGCAGGACCCGGAGCATGCAGTTACCTTTGTAGCCAACCATGATTCGCAGGCTTTGCAAGCTCTTGAGTCAGTAGTGGAGCCTTGGTTCAAGCCACTGGCTTATGCGTTGATACTGCTGAGAAGGGAAGGCTATCCCTGTGTATTTATTGCAGATTATGAAGGAGCTTCATATGAGGATTATGGCTACGATGGTGAAAAGCATAAAATTGAAATGCCATCATTCAAGGATTTGATCGAAACCATGCTCAAGCTGCGAAGTAGTCATCTTGAGGGAGAACAGCACGATTATCTTGATCATCCAAATACCATTGGCTGGTCTTTTTCAGGAGAGAAGGCTCTTGCTGTGGTGCTTTGTAATGGAGAAGACGGTAGTAAAAGAATGGAAACAGGTCTTCCTTCTACTGAATTCGTGGATTGTACAGGTACTATTTCTGAACGTATCAAGACAGATGAAAAAGGGTTTGGGGATTTTCCTTGCAAGGGAGAATCGCTTTCGCTCTGGGTGAGGAGCGATGATCTACTTTAACGGTCAGTATGTATTTCTCGTCAATCAGATGGTGCACCCCATTGAAGGGTTTCCCGTGGAATGGAAACCCGTAGTTGGGGCAATGCTGCTCATGGCACTCGCTGTGGTGCTTGGTGTTTATGGACTGATGCGGTGGGAGCCAAACGACTGATCTTAGGAAGAAACCACCATAACCTGGAAGGTTCTGGTTCTTGGGCCGTCGAATTCACAGAAATAGATGTCCTGCCAGATGCCAAGTGAAAGGCTACCATGCACAATGGGGACCATCACACTGGAACCCATGGCAGAAGCTTTCAGGTGTGCCGTTGAATTGCCTTCGGCATGCCTGAAATTGCTGTTCTCAGCAAATGCGTTTCGCAACCCTAGAAGCATATCATGTACCACATCTGGATCTGCATTCTCATTGATGGTAAGTCCTGCAGTTGTATGTGGGCAGAAGACAAGAACATATCCTTCCTTGGTTTTTGATTCAGTTACACACCTTTGCACTTGCTGTGTAATGGGTAAAAAGGCCTCATGTGGAGTGGAAATGGTTAATGATTGTAGCATGGCGGTATACTAGAGCGGTATGATTAAGAGGTCAATACTTCCAAGTCAGCCATGCTTCCATGGTGATTGAGAACACGCTTTATTCAATTCACCTTTCTCTTCATCGATACCTGATTGCGAGATTCCTGGATGTTCAGGAAGGGAAACCTGACACTGATCTTCAGGTTTTTCCATTTTCTTTTAAGCAGTATGCGAATATTTCTCATAAAGATAGAATCATAGAGAAAATCTTGTTCTCTTTCTCTATTCAAGAGAATTCTGTATTGAGTCCAAAAAAAATCCTGCAAGAAATTAATTCTTACAGAATAATAAATTATATCGGGCTGGGCGGATTTGAACCGCCGACCCCATGTCCCCCAGACATGTACGCTAAACCCCTGCGCTACAGCCCGAACAGTATCGGTTACCCGACAGGAAGGAACATTATCATGAAAGGTTTCTTGTGTCAATAAAACATTGCTAGTAGTCAAAGAAAGATTTTTGCGGTAGGATGATTGGTAATATTTATTAAGACTTCGTCGTAATTGTGTACAATTATATACGCGAAGAGGCAGGAAAGGAGTACCCATGGCGCAGATGACTAAGTTGGCACTGGCCCAATCCTTAAAGCAATTGATGGCTGATCATACCTTGAACAAGATTACCGTTAAGGAAATCGTGAATCGTTGTGGTGTGAACCGCCAGACATTTTATTACCACTTCAGAGATATCTACGATTTGCTTGATTGGATGTTTATCAATGAAGGGCAAGAGTTTGCCCGTCGCTATCCCAGTATACATACAAGGGATGATGGTGAGTCTGCAGTGAGGAGCATGTGTACCTACCTTGTAGAAAACAAGATGATGATCATGAATATCTACCACAGTCTTGGTAGAGAGTTGCTTGATCGCTATCTCTGTCGCGAAATGGCAAAACTACTTCAGGGTACCCTCTCTGACCGTGCCAAGGAATTTGGAGCCAGCGAGGAAGACCTTGCATTCCTTATTGATTTCTACAAGCACGCATTTGTCGGGTCCTTGCTCGATTGGGTTCAAGCGGGACTCCCTGGGGAAATTGACGAAATTGTGCTACAATTTATTCCGATGCTCAAAGGGACCTTTGATTCTGCACTTAAACGGATGGCTCTATCACGATAGTGACATGATGACTTGAAGAATTAGTTTTCATAGCGTACACTTACAGAGAATTCATTCAATGTTATGATAAGAGAGTGAAATATGAACCAAATTCAGAATAAGAGAGCAAAACGCACAATAGTTTTTCTCCTGTTTTCTTGCTTGCTGCTTTCATCAGTGTTTGCTTATCAGTTCTCCCCGCTCGAACAATCGTTCCAACCAACGGGAGCTGAGAGCACCAAGACCTACACCATTGTTAACGATAGCAACGACTCGATTGCCATCAGTCTATCTGCACTTATTCGCGATCAGGATGCACAGGGTAATGAGATAAACAAACCTGCAGATGCCTATTTCTCTATTGTTCCGAATAAATTGGTAGTCCCTCCTCAAAGCAGTTGGGTGGTACGTGTACAATATCGCGGTCCGAGAACAGTAACCAATGAACTCTCCTTTCGTCTGAAAGCAGAGCAGATTCCATATTCTCAGGGAAAGAACAGCTCTGACAAAGGAATGTTCAACTTCCTTTACATCTACACGACAAGTTTGTATGTATTACCTTCAAGGGTTGTTGAGAATGTAGGAGTACGGGCTGTAACTCCCTCAACTTTTGAAGATGGGTCTCCTGCATTGGCTGTGACTCTCGCAAATCTTGGTACAGTCCACCAGTTGTTGATTTCAGCAGTGGTGGAAGTCAAGGACAGCAAAGGTAATGCTGTAGTGTTGCAAGGAGCGGAAGCACTGGAAGGTATCGATGGCATGAATATTCTAGCCAAGAAATCGGTGACGAAGAAAATACCATGGCCTGAAGGTCTCTCCCGTGATTCTGGGGTTACCTACCAAGCCACGATCAAATACTCGAATTAAGAGGAGTATTTTACTCCTCATTCCAAAAAGGTTTTCCGCATGAAAGCAAGAGGGTTCGCACACGCAGTACTACTGATTATTATGCTTGTGCTCGTAACCCTCTTTCTGTCTGCATTCCTTTGGACGTGTTTCCATCAACCAATATCAGAAGATACTCCCTCACTTATCAGTGTAAAGCCTTCCGTCCCTGAGCCATCAGCGGTTGTTGTTCCTTCTGAATCTGAAGAACAAGACAAGGAAACGAGAGAAGAGCCTTCTCTCTCAGAGGTTGTTGAAAGGGAGAAAGTCCAAGCTATCCCTGATACGCCCTTGCAGGAGCTGCCTCCCCCAAGACACTTACTCTCATTCCCTCATTTTCCTGGTTTTGATTGGAGATCTGCATTCATCAAGATTCCTGGTGTCCCCTCATTTACGAGAGAGGCTACTGTAAGTCCAGTCGTGCCTGATCCTCCCTTCATGTTTGAACCAATGGTACTGACCGAGGAAGAGTGGGACCTTTTCTACGGTGGATTGTTCGAAGAGGAAGAGTATACTGATGATTTCTTTGCAGATTTCTTTATCGTAGGGGAAGATGCCGTCATTCAGTATGATGATGGGTTCTACTATCTTGGACTCTATGTCAACAATGAGCTTATAGGCGATATTGAGGTGGAATTTGTTGGAGAGCAGAGATTACTGAATACCAATGAGTTGTCGCAGTATGTTGGGCCCTATATAACCGATGCAGCAAACCAACGTCTCTTTGGTGATGGACTTGATTATATTTCACTTGAAGAGTTACGCAGCCGCAATGTTGAAGCACGCTACGACGCGGCAGAGTTTGCCGTGTACCTCCAATTCAGCTTGGAAGATATGCCTGAAAGGACAATAAGTATTACTTCTCGTTCCATCAACAGGAGAGAGCAGTACGGCATCAGTGGGGCAATCGTGCTTGATCCGGCAAAATTCGCAGTTGCCAGCTCGCTCAGCCTCTATGGGATGCTTGACTATGATGCTGATTTCTCAGCAATCAACCAGAAGTTACTTTCTCTCTCTGTTTCCAACAGAATCTCCACACTCGGTATTGGTCTCAACTTCTATTACTCACTCTCTTCCATGCAACCATACTTCAATCCCGGGACTTGGAACGGCTTCTATGACTTTGTTGAATCGAGCCATCGTCTGAGTTTTGGCCATGTGGGTACAAACCTAAGCAATAAAAATCTTGGCGTCTCTACCAATGTAGGATTAGCCTTTGAGAAGAACTATGCCTACGGAACCGAGAGAGCCAAGGGCAATCAGTTCGAATATCGCATCGTTCTGGTTGAGCCCTCTGAGGTGAAAATCACCATCAACGGGGAAGAGGTGTTCAAGCGATCATTCCAGGCTGGTACGTATAGGCTCAGGGACTTTGTATTTACCCAGGGAGCCAACCAGATAAAGATAACCATCATTCCCGATAGTCATCCAGAGGATGAAAGAGTGGAGTATGTCGACATGGGGTATGACTATCGTCTGCTTGGCAAGGGCGACAGCCTCTACGGCTTTGGCTTTAGTGTACCCAGACAGAAATCCACCAGTGCAACATCTGCTCTCAGTATCCCTTGGTTTGATGACCAGTATCTGTCCTACCACCTTGATGCCTTCACTTGTAGCGGCGCGTCATAAATTCGACTGAATGGTGTCATAAATAGCGTCGAAAAATCTTTCACGTCATGAAAGAGTCATTTCAAAATCAATTCATCAAGAACCTTATCAACAGTATTTTTCGAGTCACAATGCTTCACGTATCCGAGGAAGCTCATCAGACACGACTTGAAATCCTCTAGGTTCACCCGGCCGTCAGAGTACATCCGGCAGAGCTTCTTCAGCCTTCTGCGTGCTCGTTTAATATTGCGTTTCCTTGGTAATATATGGTCAGTGAAGATCCTATATCCGCAGAAATCTATGCCATTACTCAAGGGGAATATAGCCGTTTTCGGATTCATCTGCAGCCGTAGCCTGCCGGTTACAAACTGCTCGATATCATCCTTCAGGCTGTTGAGGAAAGCCTTGTCATGATGGATTACGATAAAGTCATCCATATACCTTGCGTAATACCTCACGCGCAGCTCCTCCTTTATATAATGGTCAAGCTCGTTGAGGTACACGTTTGCGAACAGCTGACTGGTTAGAGCTCCCAGGGGAAGGCCGACATAATCAAACTCGTTCTTATCTATTATAATGTCCATCAGATTGAGGACCTTGCTGTCCTTGATAGTCTTCCGGAAGAGGCCCTTCAGGATCTCATGATCGATACTGGCGAAATACGACCTGATGTCGCATTTCAGTGCGTATGATCCCGGATGCTCAGTCTCAACGCCGTGCATCTTGCTTTGTACGTACTGTACGGCATTGTGGTTGCCCTTGCCTTTCCTGCAGGCATATGAGTGGTAGATAAACTTCTTCTCGAAGTAATCCCGGATCACGTCAACAAGGGCATGATAGACCACGCGATCGCGGAACTGAGGAGCGTAGATATACCGGCGTTTCGGCTCATAAATAATCATGGCACGGCCTTCATGCGGCTGCCACATATCCCAGATGAGCTCGTTCTGAATAGTGATTAGATTCTCTTCAAGGTCACAGGAGAAAAGATATCATGACCTCCTGGTAATAGCGCTTGTTTTTCGCTGCTTCCTTATAGGCCTTATAGAGGTTCTCGAAGCTGGTTATCTCTTCCCATAGGTTACTGATCGTCTTAGGCATATTTATCCGTTTAAGATCGCAGGCGACGTTCATCATTTACTTGCCGCCTGCGACATGTTTATCTTTTCTTTTTCAAGAAGGAATACAGCTCCTTTTCTCTACGCACTGAGAGGTATCCCATGAGATACCAATATCTGGCAATAAGGAAAGCGGGGCGGAACCCGATATTCGTGTTGGAGTTCGAGCGCCGGTTGTTCAGGTTCAGATAGCCCAGCCCAGCGTTGGACCCGTTGTTCCAGTTGCCGCCACGGTGCGGCCGAAGCCTCAATTTATAGCTGCATCCCTGATCATCGGTAAGTGGTTTTCAGCCATCCTCCAACCATCTTACCGATCTCTGTCAAATTCCGCATCCAGTTTTCGTACTTCTGGAAGGGAAGAAACTCCAGTTTCATACCCATACGGACCATTACTTTCAATCGTCCCAGCTGCAGGTCGACCTGTTCAATACAGCGTCGTTTCTCACCTGCGCTGGTAACAGAATTCGCCCTGACGATCAGCGTTCCGATCTCCCACAAAGCTTCCCTTGTCTCTTTTGCTAGGGTGAACTTCTCGCTTTTCGGGTACTGGCGCAGGCATATATACCCGTATACCGCCGTATCTTCCCATTTTTGATAGATTTTCAGATTACCAATCATCAGAGCTCCAGATAGTCAGATTACAGATTACCCAATAAAAGCGGGGCGGAACCCGATACCCGTGCTGGAGTACGAGCGCCGGCCGTACAGGAACAGATAGCCCAGCCCAGCGTAGGACCCGTAGTACCAGCCGCCGCCACGGCGCGGCATTCTCTCGCCGTAGTTCCTCACATATAGCCTGCCGAGAGTCGCTGCAGTGAGAGATCCGCCATCTGCCGGATCGATCGGAGCGATGAGCAACTGCTTGAGCAGCTGAGGAACAGCAAAGCCTGCATCGAAGCTCGTGTCCTTCCAGGTACAGTAGTTGTAATCATAATCTGCATCAGTTCCGGCAGGAGCTCCGTAATGAGTAATTGCATCATTCAGAAACGGTGCACCAAGGTAGTCAGCACCTGCTCCGTCTCCATCTGCAGGCGAGTCAAAGTACGCATCAACCGCAGGCCAGTTAGCTTCCGGAAGATTGTAGTTGTTGTCTGAAGGTGTGTAGATCCGGCCGTCAACAAGCTTCAGCAAATCAACCCACTCAGTCACATTCCCGACGAGATCAGCGATCCCCTGGTACGTCCCATCATGGCGCCATGACGCAGGACCGCCGCCCGTAAGCGTTCTCGCAGTACCTGCTGCTCCAGGAGCGAGGCCGTCCTGGCGTGCAGCCGTCTCGTAGGTCAGCTCATGAGATCGGCCGTAGTTCGTATTTCCGCGAGGCTGAAAGCCGTTCTTCAGGCACCACAGTGCGATGGCGGCCCACTCGTGATTTGTCATCAAGTGCCATCCTTCGCCCTTGTCAGTGCAGTACTGCTTTGCCTGGTCCCAGTTAACTGACGTCTTCGGGTCCTGGCCGGGAATCGAACAGGCTCGGCCGTCAGCTACGATCGCCTGATATGCTGCAATGAAGATCTCGCTTTTCTCGACTCCGCCGACACTGAATGCGGGGTGAACACCGCTTCCGAGTCCTGCGTCGATATCTTCAAGGTTGAATTTCGGGATGACGTGCATGTATGACGGATAACCTTTATCGTCATAAAGAACGGTCATCTTCCCTCCTGAAGCAGCTTCAACGGAAGCTCTCAGGCTGTCTTTGGTGAAAATTGCTGGCATTATTCTTCCTCCTGAATATTTTCACTCGACCGTACCGGCCAGAGCGTAATAACAACCGCATGAATATCGAGTTCAATGGGTGTAATGAGCGTTTCATCCTCTGAAACGATCTCCTCGATATACTTCTTCGGCGGGATCTCGATCACAGCAGCGTAATCACGGCCGCCTTTCTCCAGGAAGAATTCATCCCCTGTTCTGGTGATCGTGATAATCTGCTGAGAATCAGACTGTCGATCAGCGAGATCGACGTCGATCGTTCCTACGGTCACAACGCCATCCTGCAGACTGAAGTCGGTATACTCTCCGCCCTGGCCAATCTTCTTAACTCTCATCAAGATCTGCCTCCTTAAATATCATTCTTGATAGCGGTCCACTTCACGCGGACGCTGTCGACTGTGCCGTTCAAGTAGATCTTGAACCCGTTCGCAGCGCGATCTCCGGTATAGACATTGCCCTGCTGGAACCCACCGCCGAGGTAATCGACGATATCGAGCTTGATCGAATACCCGTCATCCAGGAAGGGGAATTCGAGATCAACCATCTCATAAGGAGCGTAGGCAAGCAGTGTCGGGTAATTCGGTTCAAGGCGACGAATGTCACTGAGTGACACCAGGTCTGCATACGGATCTGACACCGAAGTATTCCCGGCCGGGATGATGACCCGGTACAGCTCGATCGCTCCATCAGGAACAGCCTCGCCGATATCAGTACAGGCAAACTTCAGATCCCCTGCATCCTCGTATAAGTAGGCATAGCAGCTCTCTTCGGCAGCTCCGTCGTTCGACGGGATCACTGCAGAGTTGTCGTCTGCTACAACCGGAACAAGGCGGGAACCAAAGAATACAACGCCGGCTCCGATCGACAGATTGCGCACGGCCGTATCGGAAATCGTCACAATACATCCATTGATCACGCCTCGGTTCTTCACGGTGACTTCCCCCTGCTGGAACCGTACAGATAGCGTTTTCACCAGCTCTCTGTGTGCGAGTCCACCGAGGGACAGCGCCTGCATGACAGCGGCGTTGAGCATGTTCTGCGCCTCCGGATCGAAGGCATCATACTGCTGAAGGCGAAGCAGCAGGGTAGCGAATTCTCCCCTTGCTGCGGCAAGCTCATCCGCGAATTTCTTCAGGAATGCGGTCCTGTTCGCGAGATCCTTCAACGGCTTATTCGCAATGCCTTCGGGCCCGGCCATGACGGGGTCAGTCGTCTCGATCTGATACACGCCTACGGGATAACTGGCATTGCTTTCTGGTAAATTAGCCATATCTCCTCCTTAAAAGATTATTAACCACTGGCCTTCGATACTGATATCGTCAGCCTTCGGGATCGCTTCCTCTCTCACCTTCCGGGCAAACAGCGTACCGTCCTCAGATATGAGCCCAAACTCCTTGATCTGCATTCCGTTCGCCTCTCCCGTCAGCAAGTTCCAGGAAAACTCGACTTGACCAGTCGCAGGGTACGAATGGCCAACAACGTTCTTTGTGTACGCGCCGGTGATCGCTGTATCCGACGATGCAGGAGCTGTCCCGTTCGTCCCGAAGGCGATCTTCGTTACGATCTTTGAAGCTCCGTCTCCGCTCAGCAGAGCAGCAAGCGATACCTTCGCAGCTGAGACAATCAGGTTATTGTCCTCGTACGTATCGATCAGCTCACCGTTGCGGTATACATTCAGTCTGAATACCCCACGCAAACTGCTTCGTTCAACTATTTTCATCTATCATCCTCCTTGCTGCGTAATGACCAGATTCATATCATCCAACAGAGACGGATTGTCATCTGTGTACCCTATCAGCCCGCTGAAAGTGATCGCTCCGTCATGGAAAGCGGCGATCTTCAGCTCGTCGAACAGCTGCGGCATGATCTGCAGGCTGAATTCATCCTGCCGGTTGTCGTAGGTTGCCGGCCGGTTCAACGGATCGATTGCCGGAAGCTGCATATACCCGGAAAACTCGCTCTGGTCCCCATAGGAAAAATGACCTGCGAAATTCGCCGGAACATAAATAAAAGAGCGCTCTGTCCCCTGGACAGGGAAAAACCCGCAGTATGCTCCCGGAGCGTCATGCAGGTACGACCCGTCAAACAGGACGCTTTCCCCGTGATCGAACAGGATTCTTCCGTCGTGCCTCAGTCCTGCAGGAAGGTAGTCCTCATCGCGCTTGACTGCGGCGACCGCCACGTCCTCAGAGGTGACGATCTGCTCGATATAGCTGAACCAGTCAATGACCGACAGCTCAATATTCGGATCAAGCTCTGCACCCAGGAATTCCCACAACCAGGCACGATCCGCATTGCTCATATCAAGAGCCTTCACATACAGCTTGAGAAACTCCTCAAGGGTCTCGTACCGGCGACCGTTGAAATACTTCGCCAGCTCCGTGTTGATAAACCCTCGCTGTCCCCTCTGCTGCAGGTAGAAGCTTGCTGCGCTCACCCTGCGGCGGAAGCTCTCCAGGGTGTCTGCGCTGTAGCGCGGTATGCCGAGCGCCTGAGCATGATCTGACAGGGAGTCCTCGTCTGACAGGAACGGGAAGAAGTTATACAGGACCTGCTTTGCATCCTGCGCGATAAGATCGCCCATGCGCTGCAGGATGGCAAAGAGCTTGCCCCTTCTTGTCTTCTCGATCCCCGGAGGGGACAGGCTGTCAATTACTTCTTTCATACCTTACTCACATTCACGTCGGCGACGATGATCGAGTCATCAGCTCCCACGACATCTCTGTCCGGGAGCAGGATCTCGACAGCATCCAGATCAAGCGCATCGAGGGCAGCATACAGTGCCCTGATCTCGAACTTACCCGCGATCCCCAGCGAGTACACATAGTCGTATACTGCATCCTCGACGACCGCAGCCGTAGGCGTTCCGGAAAACTCCACAGATACCGTAATCGGGATCTCCGCAGGTCCTCTGACCACCACGTCGGTACAGATCAGCTCATGATCGTACAGCGCATCCTCGACAAGCTGGAGCAGCTCTGCAGACGGACTTCCGTTGTTTGCGACGATGATCACATCGACTGTCCCGTACCCTCGCGGGGTGCGGATCAGCTTTGCTTCCTGGACACCGTCAACGGAAAGTGCGTAATACAGATAGCTTGCAGGAGGATTGCCTTCTCCCTGAGCCTGCCACTTCTCCTTGATACGGGCCCGGTAATCAGCATCGCTCTCAACATCGGTTCCCGGTGTCTCGATCCACTCCGCTGGAAACTCAACAGACTCAACGCCGGCAACTACGCGGGTAAAGATCCCGGTACCGTCAGCCACGTTGTACGAAGATCCTGCAAGTTCCGCCTCGACAGGAACAACAATGACGCCAGGCTCGAAGGTCACTTCCTGAGCAACCTTGTACCGCAGCTCAGTGCCTTCGATTGTCACCCAGGAGCCTGCAGGAATGGTTCCTGCAGCATATACGGTGACATTGATCGTCCCGACCGTCTTCGTCGCGCTCTTGCGTACGACACCGAGCATCAGGCCCCACTGGCTCAGCCAGATAGTTTCTGCAGTATCAAGGTTCGTCTGCTTTGCGATCGGCGACAGGAACGACTGATAGATCGTGCTGACGATCTTCGAGAAGGTCTCAAGCAATCCGCGGAGCACGCCGGTAGATTTATAGTTTCTCACCCCCGTTTCCTCACGGGCGATCGTAAACACGTCCTCCCGGATCTCGTCTTCTGTCTTATCGAGCAGCGTCATATCTTCACTCATTTATACCTCCGTCAGCAGCGAATCGAGATCGAACAGCAGCTTGACTGACTCAACAGCCCCCAGGACCGTAAAATCAAGGCGGAAGGAGGTCCCTCCCAGCCATACAGCTTTGACCGTCGAAGCATCGATACGCGGATCTTTCAATGCGACCCGTTCCAGTTCAGCCCTGATCGTCATCTCTTCATCATCGACGCTGTTCAGCATATCGAGAAGATGAGATCCCGCTTCAGGGTCCCATGCGACAGATCCGTGCGGGATGGAAAGCTCTTCCCTTACATCCTGCGCAACCAGGGCAGCGCCAGTCTGCAGCTTGAGATCTCCTGCAGGATCAATGACGACATCCCGGTTCTCATCCAGATATAGGTCTGTTCCGTAATCCATCTCTACTCCTTCAGGATCTTCGCGACATCAAGCTTCGCCGCATTGATCTCGACGACCTTCGAGGGGAAAACCGGCAGAGGTCCTGATATAGGATCAAGCATCTGCAGGCCAGCCATCAGCGTAAACAGATTCTCCAGGATCGCCTTGATCGATGCAGCTCCGTTTACGATTGAGATCTTCCCGTCGCCATGCACCTTGATTGCGGCTCCGGCATCGTCGGTGATCTCGAAGGTTCCATCTCCGGGAAGACGTACTTTCGTCTTATTGATATCGGTTATCTCGATCTCACCTTCCCCGGTGAAGGTGATCTTCGTTCCTTTTCCATCGGTAAGCACCAGCTGCTTATCCGTGCCGTCGTACGGTGTGTAGGCATTGCCGTATACGCCGCTGACAACCGGCCATGCGCGATTGAACCCGATAAACGATACAATCACCACCTGGCCAGCTTCAGGAGGGCAGTACAGCCCCCTTCCGTCTGAGGCAGCCCATACCGGAGAGATCGGGATCTCTTTCATGATCTCGTCTGTTTTCTCCAGGCTTCCAGGGAGCAGAACCGTACCGTCAATGCAGTAGCCTCCCGCCTCAGTCTTCATGTAGGCCTTATCGACCACCACCAAGGAAGGAGCTGCAAGCTGACTGCGAATCTTCTTCATCAGCACATCGACTACGCTCATGAAGCCTCCTTCAGGTCAGCTATAATCCGGTACTTGCCGCGCTCAAACGACAGGATCGACTTGACCACCTCGGCGTCTGCTCCGTCAACGGATACGATCTGGCCGGCGACAACCGGCATGGCGAATGCTTCCATCCAGGAAGATCTCTTCCGGATGATATTCACCTCAGACTCGAAGGCGATCACCTGAGACATTGCCGGCCGTATGTCATCGATCAGGCCGATTACAAGGTTTCCGGAAGCATCAGGAAGATACTGCAGCCTGTTTCCGGAAGCCTGGTAATACGCATCGATGAGCGTCTCAATCGCTGACCGTGCGCTGCATCCTGCGTGAATGGAAAACCGTTCGAGCGGATCTGCAGGAATAGCATCAGAAACAAACAGCTCGATTCCGGAAAGCGAGACAATGTCTGAAGCGATGTTCTTGACCGTCTCTTCTCTCCAGCTCGTTGCCGGAAGCTTCTGTGAAAACCCTACATGATACGGCTCACGTGCCGAGATCCTGGTGATCGCCACATTATGCTGCTGCACCTCGTCGACCACGCAGGTAAACAGCAGATCCTGAGCAGCGTCGACTCCCCAGACGAGCGTTCCGGAAAGGATAGATCCGACAGCGGCCGTGACCTCAGAATCGACATCTACATACACCCTGCAGGAAGAGCTGTTCGACAGGAACGACACCTTCACGGAGTTGATCTCTGCTCCGTCAAGTGTGAGGATGAACTTCGGCTGATAGATCAGTGCTGCATTATCCATAGAAACTCTCCAGATCGGTAAAGCTCTGCTGGTCTGCCTCGCTCACTGTGATTCCTCCGGCAGCTCCAGTATCGGCAGCCTGGTCGGTTCCTGACTGCTGCTGCTGAACCAGGGCGATGACAGGATCATGCTCTGTGAATGAGATATTCACCCGCAGGGCGTCATCCTCGTTGTCGTCATCGACATCAAGGCCCATGAACAGCACATGCCGTACATTCAGTGCGCGAAAGAGATCACCCTCGATCGCATAGAATACCGGCACTCCGCCTTCCATCTTCTTGAAGGCATTACCTACGACGGTAAGCGCGTTATACCGATCGCTCCCGCCGTCCGAAGTTTCAAGCAGCTTCATGACAATGGTGATATCAGCATCGTCATACCCGCTGAATACCTTCTTCTTTCCGGAAGATCCCTGGAGAGCTGCAGAGTCGATGATCATGGTCCCGCGCACGTTCACGCGGTCGATCTGTCCGAAGATCTTGTCGCCGTCAACAGATAGGCTGCCTGATCGGTCAATTCTGATCGTGTTCACATTGCCTCCTCTTCACGGTAGATCTCCTCCTGGAAGCTCTCGACAAAGCTCACGAGGGAGTGCATATCCTGGACATCCGGCAGCTCAAGGTGCTCGATCGTCACATGGTAATGCTTTTCGATTCGTCCTCCTGCAGGAGCTCCTGCAGGACCTGTATATCCTTCAGCCTTCGGTGTCTCACGTACCAGCTGAGGCGGTTCAAGAGACGGGAACTGCAGCACGTTCGCGAACATGCCGGAAGCGGTCCGCTGCAGGCTCGTATCAGTCTGCATGCCCTGTGCCATCGTCATAGGAATTGCACGTCCTGAACTGGTCAATGCAGAGAACGGTCCTTCCTTCGCATCAGAGTGCGGCAGCAGGTTTCCGACAAAGCCGAACACCTTCTTGACAGCTCCGACGATCTTCGGCTGTTCAGCCTCCACGCCGCCGGCCATCGCGGTTATGGTTGCCTTTCCTTCATCCTTCCCGAACAGGCCGCCGACCTTGTCGCCTACCCACTCGAAAGGAGCTTTCAGCTTGTCAACGAACCCTGTCACCTTCTCAGTGATTCCCTCCCAGGCTCCGATCGTTCCGGATCTTACCGCGGACCAGATCCCGGAAAAGAATTCCGGAAGCGAGGTGAACCAGGTCTTTATCTCATCCCAGTGAGTTATGATCTGCAGGGGAATGCCGACAAACGGTGCAAAGAAGGTGAGGGCCGCCTGCACCCATTCAGGAGCCTGCGTGAACAGGTTCTTCACGAAATCGAACCCGGAAGTAAACAACCCTTTGACAAACTCCCACCCGGACGAGAAAGCGGAAGAGATCCCCGTCCATATCGAAGATGCTCCGGAGGTGATCGATGACCACATCGAGGAGAAGAAGGTTGTCGTTCCATCCCAGGCCCTGCGTGACAGGGAAGCTGCCGAGGTCCATACACCGGCAAAGAAATCCGGAGCTCCGGAGAACCATCCCCTGATAGACTCCCAGGCGCCGCCGAACCAGCTCTTCACCTTATCCCAGTTCTTGATCACCAGGTACGCTCCTGCAGCAACCAGGGCGATACCGGCAATGATCGCATAGATCGGCCAGTATGCAGCGATATGAGCAGCAGCGACGCTCCACATGGTTGTCGCCCATGCTACAGCGCGGGGAATGAAGGAGATCACCGCCTTACCGACTCCGAGCAGTCCGGAACCGAGGCCTTTCATCAGCCCTCCGGCCATCCTGAGCGGCGTCAGTGCAAGCGAGATCCCATTGCGGAAAAGCTTCGTGAACCCTCCCGCCTTCTCGGCCATAGCGGCGACCGTCGCGAGCTGAGCAGCTGCATTGAGCGCGCCACCTCCCAGGGAGAGCACTCCGGAGGCTGCCATTGTTCCGGCGCTTGCGATATAGGTCAGCTTCTGGCCGACATCAGTCTGCAGAACAGAATTACCGAACTGCAGGACGTTAGTTTTAGCGGAAGCAAACCAACCGCGGATCTGGTTGGTCGACTTCCCAAGTGTTGCCTGTAAGGCGTTCTGCGCATTTTCAAGTCGTGCCTGTCTCTCTTCGTAGGTATCCGCCATTTTGCCAGCCATCGTAGCGGCCGCCCCTTCAGAGGAAGCAATCTGGTCATAATTAGCACTCAGGTCGTCCAGCGATGCAGAGAGCAGCGTAAGTGCTCTGCCTCCCTCCTGCCCGAAAGCTTTATCAAAGGCAAGCTGCATCTGAGGACTCAGATCCCGCAGATCTCCAAACTGCGCGCGAATGTTCTGCAGGGTAGCGATGACGTCAGTGCCGCCATCTTCAGAGTATGCAATAGTAAATCCCAGCTCATCCGATGCCTTGAGCATCTGTGCCATCATCGATGAGAAAGCCGTACCGGCCATCGATCCGCTCAGCCCTGATGTGTTCAGTTGGCCGACGATGGAATTCAGCTGGTCGAAGGCGATCCCGTACTTTTGTGCTACGGGAATGCCATACTTCAGCCCTTCTGTGAGCTGACCGAGATTCGCGATCTGGAAGGTTGCCTGAGTTTTCGCGATCACATCGGATAAACGGGTCATCTCAGATTCGACGTCTGCAGTACGATCGCCCATCGTGTTGTAGGACGTCGCCAGCAGATCTGCTGCCGCCCTGTTCTCTCCCATAGTACCCTTCGCCAGGATTAACCCCTTCGCCGTTGCTGCCATAGCAGCGTTCGCGGAAAGGCCTGCCGACAACATGGAATAGGTCGTTTCAGCATATTCTGCAGCCGAAGCTGAGGCCAGTTCAGAGCCCTTAGCAGTCCCAGTCGCCCAGGCAATGGACTGCTGTTCGAGTGCCTTGTACGTTGCCGCTACATCACCGCCTATGCTGTTCTGAGAAGTTAGTACGGTATTCACAGCTGCAAGGCTGCTCTCAAGCCCCTTCGCAGCCTCAGAGGGTGCAGCAAGGGCCTGTGTTAATTTATTCCGGTACTGCTCGGTCATGCCGGCAGTAATAGAAAGCTCAGAGGCAACGTGCATCAGGCCGGAGCCTTTGTTGATATCGCCGAGCGCATCCTGCATACCCGTAAGGCTGGCCTTCGCTTTGTTCATGCCGCCTGTAAACGAGTCCTGGAATACTAACTTGACATTAGCAACAAAATTCTTCACGCATTACCTCTTCTTGAATAGAGTGCCTATGGCCTCTACCATCATTCCTACTTCGACATCCCGCACGTAGTCGGCCTCCTGCAAAAAAACCTCAGCCTCCTCAAGGCTGAGGCCTGAAATATCTACATTCAGAAACCGCTTGACGTATAGTCTGGCGCGGGCGAACTCATCTAGAGCGCCTGACTGCTTGTCACGACGCTTGCTCCGAAAAAAGGAGAGAGCTGCTCCTCAACGAATGAGGCAACCGGTACCGGGTACTCGGCGAGCTGCTCGGTGATCTCCGCGGAGGCGGGATGCACAATGAGCGTGTTCAGCAGGTTGCTCTGAGCGATAAGGCCGTTCTTTGCGCTTGCCTTGTTGAACACCTCCATATCGGTGACGGTAGGCTTGCGGTAGATAAATTCAACCTTGTGCTGCTCGCCTTCCTTGTCAACGAATGCGATATTCCCGACGAACAGCTGCTTGTTCTTGTGCTGCTCCTTCACCTTCTGGATGGTCTCTTTGTCAAACATTACGCATCACTCCTTATGCTTTCGCGTATACGGGATTCCCGTTATGCTCCGGGATCTTTGTCTGCTTGCCGGTGATCGTCATGCGGACCTCTTCGTCCTTGCTTGCCTCACGCGGCGTCTCGGTGATCTTCACCTCGATGCGGTCGGTGACGATATCGGTATCGCCGTCATCGCCATAGGTCACAACCACAGGGAACGGGTCCATGCCGAGGATTCCCTTTGCCCCTGCAGACTCGTTGAGGATCTCATAGTCGGCGAGCGACATATCCATCTCGAAGTCACCTTCAAAGGCCTTGCGGACCTGTCCGCGGGGAATGCCGTTCTTGTCAGTGACGATGTCGACATCCTTCTTTGCGCCGTACTTGATCGACTCGGCAGTACTTACCTGGCCGGTAGGCAGCTGGATCTTGATTGACTCAAAATCGTACGTTTTACCGTTTATCATTCTTCTTCACCTCCGATTGCGGGATTATGGAAGCTGATCGTATTCTCGATGTAACTCATCTTGCCCAGGGGAACGATCCGCACTCTCGTGAGCACCGTCTCGGTGCTGAGAATATTCTGGTTCTCATCAATGATGACCTCTCCGGACGATATGATTCCGGCAGCTGCCATATCCTTGAGCGGCTGCTCGCTGATCGCGTGGAACATCTTGATTCCTTCCATCGACCCGTCTGCAGCGATCGTGATCGTATCGTTGAGGAAGTTCATCTGAGCTGATCTGACACGTGCACAGGCAAGGTCCATCACTCTTCTGCGTTCCTCAAGCTGATAATCGCTCGTTTCCTCTGCGAACATCCGGCCGTGCGTGATATACGCCCCAGTGCGGCCGACATAGGTCGTCATGGTCACATACCCGGCATTGTCGAGTGCATCGATATGCCCGCCGTTGATTCCGACAGGAAGAAGCTTATTCACTCCGGAGACTCCGCCGTACTTCAGCGCGTCAACCGGCTCGTGCACGTTTCTCCTGGCGCTCATGCCGCTTCCGAGCCCGATCGCTCCTCTGCGGTCAACCGCACCCATCGGATCTGATTCCTCGATCCATGCAGCATATACCTGGACACGTCCGCCGACTGTCAGTCCGCGCTCATCTCCGGTAAGGGCGGCAACCCACTCGTCAATGGTCTCAGCATCGGCAAGATACCTCGCCTGAGCCTTGAAGTGAATGTACCGATAGACCGCTTCAGCTCCGGCAGCCTTGACTGCAAGGGCGGCCCACATGGCAGAATCGGTGATTCCGGCAATGCTGATCCACTCGAACGCATAGGCGCTCTCCAGGAGTCTGTCGACTCCGGCAAGGATCTCGGTATTGCTTGCTGCCGGTGCAGTCGTCGAGAAGGTGAATTCATCGCCCACCTCGAAGCTCTCTTCTCCTTCTGCAGGAGCCCCTGCGCTGAAGGTGAGAGTCAGCCCGGTATCCGGGATCTCATACTCGCCATCGAGCGGTACGGTGATCTGCTTCGAGAGCACTCCGTCGATCTCATAGCGGAAAATCGCCTCATTCAGACCGCCTGCTCCTTCGATCTTGACTGCCACGTCATAGGCATTGCGCGGAGATCCCGCGGCGGCCAGCGTGCCGACTCCGGTACTTGCTGCTGCCTTCGCGATCGCCGAAACAACCCCTGCGACAGAGCCTGCAAGCGGAACCACGTAACAGGTCGTTGCTGCAACGGCAAGCGCCGAGACAACGAGATCCCGAAGGGGACCGTCACCCAGCTTCTCTGCTGCATCCGACGGATCTGTCAGAATCAAGATCCCTGCATTCGGGATCGATGCGACTCCGACCGCTCCGAAAATACCGGTTGCCGCAGGGCCCTGAGCTCCGAGAGCTCCGTCAAGGATGCTGTTCTTCACATATCCTCTGCTCATCTCTTACCTCCCTTCGTCTGTCCTGCAGGAGCATCCGAGAAGCGCTTGACAGCTGCATCGTATGCAGACCTGCTTACCTTCTTACCGGCTCCCCAGCCCATCATGACGGTGACTCCGGCAGCAATTGCAGGATCGATCTCTTTCGCAAGATCATCGATACTCAGCAGCTTTTCAGCCGGCGTCGGTGTCTCTGACTTCTTATTCGCCATAACTATCCTCCTGTTACGAGTTATCAGGCGCGGTTCCCGCGTCCTTGAACGTCGGTACCACCACTGGATCAGTCGCGACTGCGACCTCCCTTCTTACGGTTATCGAAAATACTTCAGCAGCCTGCTTCTGCATCTGCTGAACCTTATCAAGAACGGTCTTTTCGTTCAGACCGTCTGATGTATCAGTCGTCGGCAGCAACGGCAGCACCGTCATTGCCTGGTTCTCTGCCTGAGCAGCACTTGCCGCCCAGAACGTGATCTCTATCGGCCAGGTGATCTTTCCGATGATCTTCCTGCTGTACATCACCTCGCCGACCCAGTACTTCGTAGGTCGTGCAACTGATGACTCAAACAGCCCTTCTCCCGGAGCGATCGACGCGAACGGCAATGATCCGGAAAGTTCATACGATGAAAGGTCCGCCTCACTGGATGCAACGACGTACGCTTCACCCAGCTGGTCGATGATCAGCTGCTTGATCCGCTCGATCTCATTCGCAAGGGGACCGCTGATCACTTCCGGAACATCTCCGACAGCAAGGTGCGGCCATACAAACACGATCGCCCATAGGTTCATCCCCGCCTTGCCGGTATCGGCGTCGTACAGGGAACGTGCAGCGACATCGAGCAGCGGCCTGCCGTTTCCGGAAAGCCCCCTGATGATCGCCACGACCGAGTCAACGAGATCCGCAGGATCATCGTCGGTCGACTTCGTCAATACATAGACAACGACCTTCACGCCGGTATCATCAACGGTCATCGGTGTGACCAGGATCGCCGGAGTGCGGGTATACATCTTCCTGGCATCTTCCAGGGTGAAAGTCCCTGCAAACCCGGCAATGGCAGGAAGCGGACGCTTCGCAGAGAGCCCTGCAGTCAGGGCAGCAATGGTATTGTCTCGTGCATCTGTCAGCTTCACAGCAGCCCTCCGCTTTCCTTTGCGAGGAACTTCTGCAGATCCTCGGAAATGATCGACACATCCTCATCACCGACGCCCAGATACGGCCGTGCCGGGATATTCCTCTTCTTGTAGCCCAGCTGGTGGACCCTGGCATAAATCATCGTAGATCCGACGTACACGGCATCAACATCAACCTCGAACGAGATCGACTCCTGCAGGCGGGCGGTAGGTCCCATCAGGACCGACCGGCGGGAGTCTCTGCGTGCACGCTTTGCGTACTTCGGGGACCAGTCTTTCCACTGTTTCCCGTCAGGATCTTCTGTTTTCTCGAACCTGGTCTTTGTCGCTCCCTCCATGCTTGCACCGATACTTTTCATCAGATCGGAAAAGCTCATCAGGGAAGCAAGGTTCAGCATCCGGGCAAGCTGCTGCAGATCCTTAGCGTTAACCTGTATCTGCGTACCTGCCATGCTTACACCTCAGACCGCTTGATCCATTCAGAGTTGCCGTCTACAAGCTCGGCATCTTCCTCTGAAAGCGGATCGGGACCACTGATCACCTCGCCGTCCGAGCGGTCTCCGCCGCCCAGGGCAACAAGCAGCTTCACTGCCCGATCGTAGCGGGCCTCTGCTGCCTCTTCTCCGGGGCGCTCATTGAGCAGATACAGAACGAGATCCCTGCAGATCGGCTTCAGCGATCCGGCGATCCGCGCAGGCGGTTCGACCGGGAGCCCGTCGTCATCAATGAGTGACGGGAGATAGGTCCTGATGATGTTCGACGCATCCTCCAGGGCGGCATTGATCCGGTTCACGTTCATGCTGCCGTCCGGGAGGGTAGGCAGCTTCTCCTCGTCTCTGAGGAGAAGCTCGTCATACGTTAGGTAGATCACCTATTCTTTTTCCTTCTTCGCGGGTACGACCTTCACGCTCAGCATCGGCTCATCCTGCAGCCGTTTCAGCTGACTCTCGGTGACGGTGTACTCAGTTTCCTTGTCGCCGAAGGTAATCCCGCAGCGACGGAAGCTTGTTGCCTTAGCGGCAGTCTTCACCAGGACGATTACTTGTTTTTCAGCCATTCACCGCCCCCTTAGCCCAACCAGGGCACGTCAAGGACTTCAACAGCCTTGAAGTTGATATTCGAGTCACCGCCGTTGATAAACTGTGCGTTGATCACAGCCTGAGCGGAGGCGCGCAGGGAAGGAGGAACGACCAGGAGCGTAGGTCTGAGACCAAGCTTTTCGCCGCCGTCTGCTTCCATTTCACACATCTTCTGATATGCAGCGTTGAAGTTCGCAGCATTCAGCTCGTCACGACAGCCTACAGCCATCTGCCAGAATCCGTAGCCGAAGTTTCTCCGGGCGCGGACGCCGTACATGTACTGGTCGGTCATGAAGACAGTGTCCTGCTGGCTGTTGGTGATAGCCTCGAACTCTGCAGGAGCGCGATCCTGATAGATCAGCGGCTTGAGAGCGCGGGAGGTATCGAGCAGGAACCAGGGAGCTTTGTCGACCACCAGCGGATTGACGATGTTCGACACGGAAGTGTCAGCTCCTGATCCGTCGACCTCGGCATTCACCGGGTGATCCTCATCGAAGAAGTACTGCCCGTCGTAACAGGCTGCAGCGAATCCTCCGGAGAGCAGCGCAAAGACATTTCTGTCAATGTGATTCTCCGACTCTTCACCCATGCTGGTAAAGATCGGATTGTAGATCCCCAGGTTGTCATCTTCGATATCGGCACGGTCGACTCCGACGGTCCCTTCATACTTCTTGTTGCTGATCGTGTAGGCGAACTCTTTCATGTTCTTGATCACACGATCTCCCACCCATTCACGCAGCTGCGGGAATTTCCCCAGCCACCCGTAGGTGTTCTCTGCAGAGGTTGACTTGATCTGCGTTGCAACCTTCTTCCACTGAGACGGAGCGCCTGCAAGGCCGCCCTTGAACAGCCCGCTGAACATTACCCTCAGTTCATTCAAAGTCGTCGATTTTACGATCATTTATCTTCCTCCTCATTGAAAAACTTCAGGGCATCTTCGACGCTGATCCCCAGCTGTGCAGCGATCGCGCGCTGCTCGTCGTTGAGCTCCACCTGCTTTGCTGCTGCCGGCTTTTCTCCGGGAGCCTCTTCCGCATTGGCGGAGACGATGGCGGGCGATGACTTCACAAATTCGTTGAACTTGGTCAGCGCATCCTCCGTATTACAGCTTGTCATGTAATACTCTTTGCTTGACGGTGCGATCTTCCCATCCTTGACAGCCTGGCTGACCGCTGCCTCAACCTTGCTGGCGAACGCCTGCTGATTGAGCGCTGTAAGCTGAGCCTCGGCAGTTTCCGCCCGGTTCAGTACCAGCGTGTAGTCCGCCTTCGGCACCAGGTCTTCCTGCTTGTTTGCTGCGACCTTCTGGTTGGCTTTCAGGGTAGCGATGGCCGAGAGCACCTCGGTTTCCGTTGCTTCAGCATTGAGCTCCAATGCGGAAAGCACATTCTTCGGAGTCTTTTCCAAATCCTCACCTCCTAATTCCTCGTGATTCAGCGCCGGAAGGCGCAAGTTAGGACTGTTTGTCAGGCCGATCGACTTGACGCACAGAATTCTGTTGGTCGGCGATTCAATCACCAGGGCGGGTGAGTAATACCGGTAGGACCGTTCAGCAACAGCCCAGGCTCCCTGCGCATTCCAGGAGATCTTTCCCCACAGCTCGCCGGACCTTTCTTCCAGTTCGCTGATATGAATCCACGCAAGGGCGGGAGCGTCTTCGCCCCGTTTCGCCTTCAGCTCAGTCGCATGCTCGATATCGATCGGGATATCAACGCCCCTGGCCATCTGCGCATTGATAATCGCTTCAGGTCCCGGATTCTGATATTCCCGGCCGTCTCTTCCGGTAATCACGTCGCCGGCGGGTACAAGACAGATCCACTCAGGAAGCTCCTCCCCTGCAGGAAGGTTGATCACTGAGTTGAGCTGTACAAGCATCCGCCGTTTTTCTCTGTGTGGTTGAGTGCCTTTCATAGGCTCACTTTAGAGGCTGGAAATGGGAAGCATAATGTAACCGTGTTTAGTAATGTTTTTTATCTAGTAAGGGATAGAAAAGGCATGAAAAAACCTGCCCCGGTGAAAAGGCAGGTCTCTGGCGTTCAGCCATTTAGTTTATGAACGGTTTATAAACCGCGTGACGGCGTTTTCTCGCCGAAGTGGTTAAATTACCCGTCGTTGAAATCAAAGTCGCTCTGAAGGCCCTTTACGCGCTCGGTAGCCCTGCGCTCTTTCTCCCGCCTGATCACGTTGTAGAAGGTAGCGAAAGAAATATCATACTTGCGGCAGACTTCCCGCTGGTTCGCACCGGTGAAGTCGTCGTAGATCCTGGCATCGTCATCGTTCTTGAAGGCATTCGATGCAAGCGGCAGATAGATCTGCAGGCCGCCGAAGTCGGTCAGCAGCTGACGGACGACCTCGCGGGCAAGCTCGTGATCACCGAGGACCTGCTCAACGCTGTAAATCATTTCTTCTGTTGTCTCAGTCATGCTTTCCTTCCTCCTGCAGCCTCTCGCATCTTCTTCGCCACAACCCGGCCGTGCCAGCTCTTCAGCGCTTCGATCGCCTGCGACTTCTGCGATACGTGCATGATATCGAAATCGCCGTACATCCGCTTGATCCATTTCAGCATCGCACTGTAGGACCGCCACTCGACAGCTCCCTCGTCATGCAGGTCGCACCATATCATATAGCATTTTTCGAGCTGTGCATCCTTGATATACACAAAGCCCGGCTTCTTCTTCTCGAAGCCCAGGTTCTCGAAGGCCTTCATCACGGCGGTGAACTGCGTCATGTTGTCGATCTCTGATGCTGAGGATACGCCGGCTGCCGACTGGAGCAGACAACGGTAATCGTCATCTGACAGTCGGCACTGCTTCTTCGCAACGTGGATGATACCTAGCTTTTTCGTTCTATCAGGCAGTCCCAAACAATCCCCCTACACCGCGGAGAAGTCGAGGACCATCTGAGTGTACTTGTCGTCGTCGACGCGCTCATACACCCGGATATACCGCTTGCTGGCGAGGATCTGAATGCTGTCGTTGATAGCCTCCATCGCCTTGTCCCAGTCTTCATCTGTGATATTCAGCCGGCGCAGCTCAAGGATACGCTTGCTGTCAACCTTGCCCTGTTTGTCGACACGGAACGCATTGTTGACGACGGCCTTCAGGTTGCTGTTCGCTCCGTTGCTCCAGCGGGTAAGGCAGCGGTCGATCAGTTCCTTTGCCGTCTGCAGCCGCTCGTCGAAGCTGATCACGTCGCTGATCGCGACCTGTACCCGCTTCCTTCCGTCAAAGCTGGTCAGGGTGACGTTCCCCTTCTTCCCGCCGTGCGATACGTCGTACTGCTCGGCAGAGATCTGCAGGAAGGTATCGACGCTGTCGATCATGAATTTCTTCTTCGCAGCGATCAGCTCGTTGATCTCCTTCGATGCCTTAAATACCTCTTCGACCACCTCGTCGCGCAGCAGGTCCACGTCCTTGATCTTCTCGACCATGACCAGGTTCCCCCGTGAGTCGACCATGTACTCGACGCCTTCGATTGTCTTTCTCTCGCTCATGCTTTATCTCCCTTGCGGACTGCTCCGCCTGTTTCGCTTGACCATCCGTCAAGCTCGACATTCCACTCCCTGCGAGAGTCGAACGTATTTACCTCATATGACTTGCCGTCCGTACAATGGACGATCATCACGCCCTTGGCGACGAAGTGAACCTTCTTAACCGGGATACGCTGCTTGCCGTCAGTGCTGATCAGGATCGCGCTCATTCGCCTTCCTCCTCGTCGTCATCGATGGTGAACTCAGCCTGAACGTCTACGAAGATCCGCGCCGTTCCTTTCGCCGCTGCGAAGGCTTCTTTCATCTTCTCCTGGAGAGGAGTAATGATCTCGTTCTCGAAATCGTCTTCCATCTCAATGTCTTCAAACAGACTCACTTTTATTTTCATAACAGCTCCTTATTTCTTCTCGATGACAACCGGACCGTGGTAGTGCACAAGGTCTTCCAGCAGCTCCGGCAGGTCCATATACTGTTCAACATCGGAGAAGAACAGATCCACGGGAGCGGCAAGCTCGCGCTCTTCAGTCCAGGACTGCAGCGTGATATCACGAAGGTACTTGCCGGTTCTCTCCAGTTTTATGATGTACATCATGGCAGCCTCCGTGCTATAGTGCCTGTATGGTCTCGGCGTCGATACGCTCTTGACCTACATCAGCCGCGACATTGAGTGCCTTCTTTACCAAATTGTTGACGCTCAGCGGATAGGCCAGGGAGAAGCGATAACCGTTGCGTGTCTTCCTGGTCATTTTTTCTATAATGGCCCGGTAGGCTCCCTCTTCCATGACATCGTCAACCTTCACGTCGACACGTGAGAACTTCAGCGACAGGTAATCCTTGAGATCCTGCTCGGCATCGAGCGGCGCGATCTCCGCGACTTCCATCCTACGGATAATCTCCCTTGCTTCCCAGTTCCTGGACTCGTCAAGCTTGCTCTTCAGCTCCGGCTGTGCAACCAGGATCACACTTAGCAGCTTCTTGAACCCGTCTTCCAGCTCCCAGAACCTCTTGAGGTACTTCAAGGTCTGGATCGTCAGGTCGTGCGCCTCTTCGATCATCAGCACGTGCGACCAGCCGCTGCGGGCGCTGGCGGTGAGTACCTTCTCGATCTGGCGAGCCTTCGCCTCCAGGGACCGTTTCGGGCGCTGTTCGCTGCAGTCCGAGATAATCGCGTCACAGATAGATCCGGCTGTCAGCCGTCCCTTGTCGATCGTACGGGGAAAGATGATCTTGATTTTCATCTCTTCGGCGTTGATCCTGTCGATCAGCAGCCTTCTGAGTGTCGTCTTCCCGCTTCCCGATTCCCCGATCACGGCCAGCATCCCGCCGACTTTCGCGGTCATGTACATGTACTCGGCAACATACCTGCTGCTCGATCCGAGATAGACATCCTGTGCGTCATGCACGTCATCGGTGAACGGGTCCTTGAATAATCTGAACTGTTTCTTAGCGCTCTGTGTTAACACGACACAAACCTCCTGCTCTTCCTTTTCGTCTTCGTTGTCGACTGTCTTCCAGATTCCCTCCGGAGAGACACCTTCTGCCAGCAGCAGCTCGTTGATCTGCTTGATCAGCTCTGCCTGCCGTCCTTTCGGGAACTGGCCGTGACCTACGATCAGGCTCATTGATCCCTTCGATATCCCCAGGTGCTCAGCCATCTGCTTCTGGCTGATTCCCGCCTCGGTCAATACTTCTCTCAGCCCTCGCAAGCGATACCTCCACCTTTCAGTACATCCTCGATTGTTTCGAGCTCGCTTTCCGGAACACCTCCGGGAAAGTTATCCTTAAGAAACTGGAGACAGCTTGCGTCCCAGAATCCCATCCGGTTTTTCAAGATCAGTGCAGCCTCGATACTGGAGAGCTTCACGATTGACTCGCGGCTCCTGGTATCAACCGGCTTGCCTTTGAGCGGCATCGGGATCGAGTTGTGACCTCCTTCCTCCCTGATGGCAGAGAGCGATCCGAGCCCCTGCCCGTCGTTCCAGTGACTGAACGGCGTCTTTGCATCGCCGATCAGCTCGTTAAGCTGCTTCGCTGCTGTCTGCACGTAGGTGTCTGGATGGCGCTTGAAGTTCTCGCCGAACACCGGAGCTGATAGCGGGAATCCTGCGATGTCGATCTCCTGCGGAAGGATCTCGTCAACCACTTCCTCGCCCTGCCACGTGTACCATACGCGGGCAAGCCCGCCTTTCTCGGTCAGGATCGGCTGCACATTGACAGTCATCTTCGGTCTGATCCCCGGAAGGCCTCCAAGGTTGTAGGACCGTGATTCTTTGATCGACGGGTGCACGTAGCTGATCGTGAGATCCCCGCCGACGATCCTCGTCTCGATCCCGCCGGCCAGCAGGCCGCGTGCCTCTTCCGGAAGCTCACGCAGCTGGTCGATGGTAATCGTCTGCCAGAGATCCAGGCGGCTTTTATGAGCCCGCTTGATCTTCGAGTCGTACCTGTCGATCAGGTTCGCGTTGTACAGGGCATTCCACTTCTCGGCGTACTCGTTCAATTCATCTGCTGAATGGACCTGTTCACCTCGCAGTCGTGACTCGAAGTGTTTTTCAACCAGGCTGTTCGCCCGTTCGACTGAGCCCTTCGCCCGCGGATTTCCGGTAGTGTGTGCGATCGGCGTCACCCGGAGGCTGCGCAGTGCGTTCGCGATCGCCTTTGAGGTGTTCGCAGATCCCTTGTCCCAGATCAGGATCTCCGGCAGGCCGTGCATGATGAACTGCGGGTGATTCTTCACGCCCCAGGCATACAGCAGAAAGTCCCACAGCACCAGCTGATTCTCACCCGGCGTCTGGTAGTACCGATGAATGATCGACCCGGAAAAGTGATCGGTCAGCACATAGCGCCATACCTTCAGATTTTCCTTACCGGCCATATACGGCTTGTTCTTGTAGACCTCGCTCTCCTCGATGATCTCCTGCCGTCCATTCGGTAGGTAGTAGATCAGGCAGACTGACGGGTCCACCTGGTGAACATGGTTAGGATACAGGCTGCGCATGGTCACGTACGGATCAGGAGCCTGTTGACTCTTCAGGTCGAGCCCCCGCTCGCGCAGGAGACGAGAGAGCGTCGAGTCATCGACACCGAAGGTCACACCGTCTGATACCTCAAGGATCTGACGAGCGGTCGGGATATCCATAACATGCTTGTCGTTGTTCCTGACGCCTGTCTTCAAGACTGAAGAGAGCTTCTGCAGGTCTTCGTCTAACACGCAGGTGCTGCCGGCATCCGCCCGCCGTTTCCTGGAGGAGGTGATACCGTGCTTCTCAAGCTGCCGGTATACGGTCCTGACCGAGACCCCGGCTTTCGCTGCGATATCCTGTACCAGCATACTGCGTTCATTACCGGAGGCTGACACAATAAGCGGTATGTACTGAGCTATCATGTACGATCCTCCGCCGCCTTCATTTTCGCCTCGATCTTCGCAAAATCTCTTTTGCGTTGATTATTCAAAATCACTTGCACTGCGATCCTCAGCTCATTGACAGACATCCTGCACAGCTCGTCGGTAGGATACCCTCTCCTTGAGTTAAGATCTTCCAAGATATCTTGAGGGAGTCGTGATATCTCGTGCAGCTTTGAAAGGTTCCAGTCGGCAAGAAACTTATATAGGAACCTACCCCTGCGATTAGTTAGCACTGTCACCATTCTGATATTTTTATGTGCCTGAGAATAGGGAATATTGTTCTCCTTTAGGAAGGCTTGAAATTCACCATATCTGAGAGCATTCTTTATTTGCTTAAGCTGCATTCCTCTAACAATCGCCGTCTCTACTTTTTCATTTAATGGACGAGTACCACAATGCACACCAAAAGCCATACTTGTGCCTACATAGTTATTCACTATTTCACCTCCGAGAATTCAACGGTTCTGGAAGGTGTACTATCCTTCAACGGATTCATTCTGTGTCGACTCTGCAGAAGCTCGTTATCAGCAGGAGCGATCCAGTCAACGATATCGAGGAGCTCATCCATCTTATCGTACATTTCAAGCATAACTTCCTGAGATCTTGACCGAAGGATATCCTTCTCATTACTCCATGCAGCAGGCTGCAGTTTTTTAATCTCTTCAAACTTCTGATGAAGTTCTGCGGCAATTACGTTGAAACGAACGGAGACCGTGGTAATTTCAAGGACAAGCTGCTGAGCACGCTCTGACCACTGAGATGGCTTTTTAAGAAGCTGCATTTCTCGATCGAGCTCGTCGATCTTTTTATTCTTCTCTTCAAGCTGCTTCTCCAGGGCCTTTTTCTCGTCGTTTACAGAGGCGATCTTGCTTGATAAAGCCTTGACGCTCATATCGGGAATTGACTCAATTCTCATTCCGCCGATCTGACCTTCTTCGAGCAGGTATTTCTGATCGCCTTCTGAGAGTTTGCAGATTTCATACATTTGCGTGATTGACATGCGGCTCATAGTTTCAAACCGCTGATAAGTCTTACTCTTCATCATCAGCTCAGCACAATTCATGTAGCGCTCTGCAGTCCTTGGAGTCATACGGAACTCTTCGATAGCATTAAAGAACTCTCCATGCTTTCCCAATTTCTTGATCAGATGGAACCTTTTTCCCATCTCAACCATATTCATCAAACTTTTTTGATAGAAATCTCTCATCTCACCCATGACTCTATCAAAGTCATAAGATCTACCATCACCGTACATCTCTTCGGTCTCAGTCCATAACTGAGCACCCTCTGTACGAAGATCCTTGTCTGCAATTTCGGTGCTTCCGGCAACAACTAAATCCTTCGATTCGCTCATTCATTCGCTCCTTGTAAGTAGTCTTCATGCAGACGGTTTACACACTGCATCAGTCTGTTAATGCGATCAGAGATCTTCCGTAATATCTTCGCCGTGTACGGTGTCAGCCTCCAACCAGTCTCTACCTGCTCAGCCCAGCCTGCAGCCTCAAGGTTTTTCAAATCCCTAAAGATCGCCGTTGGAGACTTCTCCATGATCCTGGCAACATCCGCTGCGCTGATACCATCCTTCTCGTTTCCGGCGAGATGCTCTACAACCTGCAGCAATCGCTGCTGAGCTTCGTTGACATATGATCCGTTTGCCATAAGTGCCCTCCATTCAAATTCGTCATTGTGCAGAATTTCAAACCCGACATTGTGTCGCATTTGAAACCCGACATTGTGTCGCATTTCACTCTATCGTCGCGATCTGCAGCTCGACCCTGGTACGGTTATGCTCCTGAGCTGCCGTGATCACCTTCTTTCCCTTCGACGGGTACTTTACCCGACGGGGAACCATCGACCCGTCAGACCGCTGGAACATCTGGTGAGACAGATCCAGGGTCCTCTCCTGCTTCCTGTTTCTTCTTTGCATCTTTTCCTTTCCTTGCCAGCTCTTCGAGCCATTCCATTGTTCTTTTTTCGTCATATCCGATGTACATCTGGAGAGCATGTCGGCAGTATTTCTGGTTCGATATAAACTTCATAGCGCTCATGCGCTTCACTTTTTCATACATCTTGTCAGGTATGCTGATCGTAATTTTTTTCACTTTTCTTCCCTTTCAGCCTTCGCAGTTTCCGCTATTTTCTTACGCTCTGCTCGTGTTTCGTCGGTGACTTCATGAAGATCTCGACCACAGAATGGACAATACTTGATAGGCATATTCTGCTTGTTTTTGCCTTGCTTAACCTTCAGAGTCCAGGTAGGACGGAAATTCAGATCGCCCTTTTCTGTCATAAGCTTTGCCTCGATTCCTATCATCTCGATGCCGTTATTCTCAATAAACTCGATACATTCGCAGCTTTTCATACTCGCTCCTACAGGGCCTGGTATTTGCCCTTGTTGTGGTTGATACAGATGATCATCCTGTTCAGTCGACATCGGCGCATAGCACGCATGATGTATCGATCTGACGGCCGCTGATCGGAAAGGCGTCTCACCTTCGCAACCAGATCCGTAGCGAAGAACTCGTGCCCCTCCGGCATGGCGTTGATCACTTCTCTAACAGCTTCCTGTGTATTCATCTTCAATCCTCCAATTCAGAAAATTCAAATCCGACATTGTGTCGCATTTCACTTTTTCAAACAGCTTTCGCTGCCTACTCACGGACAGGCCGGGAAAATCCACTCCGCTTTCGTTCCTGCCGGGCCGTAACACCGTGCAGGCAATATGGCAGAAGGGATCAATGCAGGAGCTCACGCTCCGCTTTAACCTTTTTCAACCGGTGTTCTCGGCTCCTCCTCGGTCTCTTCCTTCATTCTGAAGGCGAGCGGGCAGGCCATATGTTTGGCGATCGTCGATCGGGATAATGCAGCCCTGGATATGGACGTGTTCTTCAGGAAGGATCTGACCGCCGAGCTCCATGTCATGATGGTTGTGCTCACAGATCACCATGATCGACATACCACCCATCTCGAAGACATTGACGTTGCTGTAAGGACAGGGAACTGAAAACTTCGCCCCGTTCGACAGCGTCACCTTTCCGTGCTTTACCTTCACTCTCTTTGCATTTCCGTACAGTCTCACTTGAGAACCTCCTCGTGTTTTTTTAAGATCTTCCCAGGAAGAGAATCCGACGATCTTTGCGATCTTATTCTGAATACCTCTTCCCGGCCTAATTCCATGAATCACCTGAAAAAATATATGGCTGAGTAACGCCAAGCTTTCTAGCAAGTTCTGACTGGCTGATACCATTCGTTTTCAGCAAGTAGTTTTACTTTTGCTGCAAAACGCTTATCACCGAGATTGCTCATTTTTTCCCCTTCATTTCTTCGATCAGTTTTCGAGCATTACTACGAACCAGCAGAGTCTGATCAAGCTTGTCGAGATCCATATCGGCAGCCTGCTGGATAAGATTGCGCCATCTTCCGGTCAAGCTTTTCCTCTTCAGGGAGAGGACCGAAGCAGACACCCATCTTCAACTGCTCACTTTTCGGCATGCTCGATACCTTAACTACTAAGTAAATACAACCAAAAAGGATTGCGGGAAATTGCAACTATCGGTGTTTTTGATACTATTTCCCGAATTAATTCCATATAAAGCCCCCGAAATACTTTTCGTTCTGTTTCGCATTTACACTCTGGACAACTGACAGTTTATGCTCCATACTTAGAAACGCTCCTTCGGATGTCGCTGCTCGCCGTTGCTGCACATCCGTTTTTTATTAGCAATTAAGCTTATTTTACATAAGCTATAGTCAGTATAAAGTTACTTGGTAGTTATGTCAACGATAAAAATTACTATGTAAGAATTATATTTGAGAGAGAGATAGACTATGAATATATCTGATAGACTAAAGGAAATTAGAAATTACTATGACGTTTCTCAAAAAGACTTTGCAAAGGCACTAAATAGCACTCAAAGCGTATTAAGTGCTATAGAAACAGAAAGGAAGGACATATCAAGAACTATCATTGTCAATCTAAAAAAGTGCCTATAGCGATATTAATATAAACTGGCTTATTACCGGTGAAGGCAGCATGATTTTATCGCCACCAACACCAGGCGAGCGCCTTGCCTATTTTCCGCCATGACCGGGAGATCCCGGCCGAGATGATGGGCCAGCATGTCAGATATCACCCTGGAAGAATACGAAGCTTTCGAGAAGAACGATAAAGATCCTCCTGAGCATCTCCTGAAAAAATGGGAAGGGAACTTCATGCTGTCCAGTCGCTGGCTGATCGCCGGGAAGGGAAATATGTACCTCGATCCGGAAGACGTTCCGGAAAAAGAAAGCAAGAGTGAAAGAGATCAAGATGATCGTAAACGAAGACGACGGAGAAACCTCCTGGCAGCAGCAGTTCCCTGACGTCTTCAGAATGTACCAGGAGAATAAACGACTGAAGGACCGCGTCAACGGGTCCGGCTGTTCAGTGTGTTAAAATTATGCGTTCATTGGATAATAAGCGGCAGATAAAAGTCGAAGGTTATGCGGAGGCGCTGCTACAGGAGCAGCAGCAGGAAACAGACGACGATACCGGCAAGCAGTAGGGTGTTGTCATCCTTAAAATAGAAGCCGTTCATCAGGAGCATCCTCCATATCTTCAGGATCGTAACAATCCATTGCATAGCAGTACGGGCATTCAGCCTCAGCTGCTGTCTCAGCTTCCGGATCTCGGAAGATCTCGCCGCAGTTATTGCAGATAAATTCCTTTTCTATCACCATAGATCCTCGCTCGTCAGAATGCTTCCGATCATCTTTCCGGAAAGCTGCCCGCAGGACCGTGCATGATCCTCTGCCTCTTTCCTGGAATAGAAGGAAAAACTGTTCGTCAATAAAGGCCCTGGTCAGCGCAGACAAACAGGTCATGACTGATCCCTGCAAGATCAAGGTTCCGCAGAATATGACCGTGCCTCATGCCGGTGAAGATCCTGCCGTCATCGAGCCTGATCGCAGCCTCAATGATCACCAGGACTCCTCCTCGAAGATCCCGTCAAACCCGATATCCTTTGCGGTGTAGGTAACTGAGAAATCAGGCTGCCCGTTCTTCAGGGGATGAAAGGTATTGAACTTCTCGCCCTTGATCACCTCTTCGTCGTCTTCGGTGAGCATGACGTTGTCGAAGATCCCGGCGAGCATGGCGTCATCTTCGCCCTGGTCCGTCATCACTGAGGTATATCGGATTCCCGTCATAATCAACGCCGAAGGGCGCCTTCTTTAAAGCTTCTTTATCCATCCCATTTCTCCAAACAGATCATCCATAGCCTGAGCGATCGGCACGAAGTCGTCATCGCTCCACTGCGACAGCTGGTACATCTTGCTGCCTGACTGCAGGATCTCGTTGAGCTGCGCCCGCAGCTTCGGGTCCGCTGTCTTATACAGTATATACTGAGCGTACGCTCTCGCAAACCGTTCGTTCTTGTCCAGGTAATAATTCCGGTTCCCTCCTGCAGGAAGGTTCTTCAGCTCCTGGATACTCTTCGACTGATCAATCGCATCCATGACCTTGTTCATCGGTTCATACCCTCTCGATGAGGAAGAGAACCCTTTACCCGGCAGCCCCTTATGATCGAGATAGTGCCCGATCTCATGCGCAAGGGTAAGCTCATGGTGCGT
This sequence comes from Sphaerochaetaceae bacterium, assembly GCA_963676605.2. GTDB lineage: Bacteria > Spirochaetota > Spirochaetia > Sphaerochaetales > Sphaerochaetaceae > SABI01. Next base: position 44,918 of record CAXXSP010000049.1, read on the forward strand.
ACCGACGTTCGACAGGCGAATCTCCTTTGCGAGGATCTCTGGAAGGATAGTACTTGTACACTCCGGCGAAGGATCGTGCCGTGCTTGCGTTCAGCGGGATCACGGGGAAGATTTCCGTCACCATGAACCGAGTCGATCAGCTTCAGGGTGTACTCGGCAACCGGCTTATACTTCCGGCTTGCAAACCTGCAGACCGCTTGAAACGGTAGGCTTTCCGGTATCGGCCTGCGTGTCTGACACTGCCTTCTTGAATTCCTGCTGCTTTCTGGCGGTACACCTGCGTGCTGGTCGTCTTCCTGACCTGTGCCTTGCCCTGGTTGAAACTCAAAGCCGGGATCGATCCCCTTCGGTACCGTATGGATCTGGCCGGTGCGCCTTATTCACATAGGGACGTCATTTTCCTGCTTCGGAGCTGCCGTCCTGATCTTCTTCGTACCGGTAGGGAAAGCCGTCAACCATCGTGGTCATGTCGGTGATCCCGTCTTTCTTCATGCGGCTGAATTCCGCATCACTGACAAACCGGGTCCGGCACTTGCAGCCCCCAGCCGTTTACGCGGCCAGTGTGTATCCCAGAAAGGATCATCCTTCGGCAGCACCAGGCCGTCCCAGTCAAGGTGATCGGCGCGGTGTTCGCGGGGAAGGTCCCACGCGGTAGATCACATACGGGTTGCAGCTTTTGACTGAGATCCTCGATCCCAGACACCTTTCTGGTACGCCCTGCCCGACGTTGACATCGAAGATCGTCTTTATCCGGCGTGCAGATCCGAGCTGCGCGGTGATCACCTCACCGGTTTTCGGGTCCTGCATCTGCTGCTTTCCCCCACCAGCCGGCATCCTGCATCACCCCGGTAATATCTTTCGCCCATTCCTTGTACGGCACGCCGTCAACGATGGCAGATACCAGTGAGTCCTGGATATCCCGGAGGAGGTCCATCTCCATGCACTTTGCGACCGTGAACGCATGGTTATGCTCTTCAAGCCACACGTCCTGATAATGGAATTCAGGCTGCAGCTGCTTAGATGCGAGGGTAGTCAACGGCCTCTTTCGGTATGACTCCGCCGGGCATTACAGGTCAGCCTCATTGAAATCGCGATCACCCAGGGCGCGAGCCTTGAAGGCGGCAAGGGCGATCTTGTCGGCTGACAGATCAGAATTGAACTCACGCAGCAGAGACGGGATCTTCTGCATCATTTCATCATATGAATTACACTCTGCAGCAAGAGAAGCAATACGCTTCTGCAGCGGGGGAAGTGATCTGTTCCCATTCGCCGGCCGCCTCGTCGATCAGGTCCTGTACTTCGTCACTCGCAGAGATCTCACGGTTGAGCTGCGTCTTTTGTCCTGCTGTGGTTATTTCCGTCCGGGACAGGTGCCTTGACCTGCGATGGAATGAGGATATCATCCTGGTCATTCGGTCGGTTCAGGCCGAGCTTATAATACAGATCGTCAGTCTTCACCTTGAACCCCAGGGGAACAAGCTTTGTCGACTGCGTTTATCAGCGCGGGGAATATCTTCCGGGCGCGGAACAGGCATGTTGAATACCGGGTAATTGTCCTGGACTCCATAGTTGAGCATGACATACGGACGGATCAGTGATCGGTTGATCGTGGCTGCCAGCTGAGCGGCATCTGACTCGCGGATCTCCAGGCGGATCTCGTTGTGCAGATCGCCCTTGTACTGACCGCCTTCGGCGTCTGTGCTCATCGTCTGACCGAGAACACCCTTCGAGATCTGCTTGTCGCAACCAGTTCGCCAGGCGTTCATACAGGGTAAACGTTCCCCTGTCCCTGGATTCCGTTTACAACTTCGATCGCCATCGAATCGGGCATGATCGCCCCGACATCCCGGCCGAGGTTCCTGATCGCGGATCTGAGGACAGCGATATCTGCCTTGCTCGCATTCTTCGGGTATTTTCCCATGCGCAGCGGGTATCCGTAGGTCCTCTGAGAACGCGGCCCAGCCGGCGACATCGTAGGTCTTAATCATGAAATAGAAAGACACCGGAAGGGCAAGGCCGTCACGGATCGGCAGGCCGCTCTTGAGGTGAGGATGATGTATCACATACTTGAACTGAGACAGCTCTTTCCGCTCAGCCCCTTCGCGGAGCATCAGGCGTCTGCCTGTCTCCTGGTCATACTCGAACCAGTGAGGATCTCGAAAGGCATACCGTGTCGGGAACCACTGTTTTTCACTCGTGTCCCATATGATCTCGTTCACACTATACCCTTTTCCCAGGGCCGTCGAGCGCGTCCTTGATCAGCAGGTCAAAATTCGGATTACGGATGATCGTCTTCAGTACGTCGTCTGCGATCTCAGCAGCCTTCGGCGTGTCGTCCCCAGGCTCAACGAGGAACTCAAGCGACTCGATCGCGTGCTTTCTGGTTCCAAGAACTGAACGGTAATGCAGGTCCCGCTCTTCCATCTCTTCGGCAAGAGTGAGGTATGACTGAGCGTAGCCTGCGTGCGCGTCCTTGATCAGCGTCGCAAGATAGGACGGAGTGAGGACGGGTGCGACCTCATCCATATTGAACGCCTGACGGACTCCGATCACACTCGGAAAAGCTTCCTCCTGCGTAAGTACTTTTTTGTCGACAGAAATTATATCACCACTCATCTGGTTTCCTTCACCCCCCAGGGATTATTTACGTGTACCGGTTCATACTTGTATGGTTGGTACGACGAATCATCATTAGCTTGTGCGTGCACCACCATGACGCCGGCGATCACCGAGTCACCGTGCCGCTTCTTCTTTCCTCCGCCTTCAGAGGTACGGGAATCCGGGATCGACGGGACGCCCTTGTCCAGGATAACCAGGCGGTGATCATCCAGGATATCCGGAGTATTCGGGATCAGGATCTCCCTGTCCTCAAACTTCGCCTTATACTTCGGCATATACTCCATGTAGAACTGCCGTGTCGGCATGACCTGATGAATGTACGACTGCCCGTATTTCTGAGCTGCGAGCTCGGCGATCATCTGGCCGTTTCCTCGTGCATCGAACGATCCTGAGTAGAACCGTTTCAGGTTGTCTATTATATAGGTAAGGATCTGGTACTGCTGCGCGAAGGGAACGTTCCGCATCTCGATGTACACGATCGAGCGAAGCAGGGTTGTTCGCCTCTTCCCTGGAGACGTTGATCACCGACAGGTCCCCCGCTCCTTGCGAAGTCCATCCCGACATAGGTCGGCCGCTCGTCCTGATCACGCAGGATCGACTCAAGAT
>CAXXSP010000050.1:0-7682 GCA_963676605.2 Sphaerochaetaceae bacterium
GAGTCCTGTCTCCTTCCAGAGCTTCAGGACCAGCTGCTGCTGGGCAGCACGGCCCTTCGGGTCCAGGCTGGCGAAAGGTTCATCCATCAGAAGTACCTTCGGCTTCACGGCAAGCGCCCTGGACAGGGCGACCCGCTGCTTCATGCCCCCCGAGAGTTCATGGGGATAGAGGCCAGCGTGGGCCTCCATCGAGGTCATGGCCAGGGAGTCCATGATATACTCCTTCAGAGATCCTTTGCCCATAGCAGGGAACCGTTTGTGAAGCGGGAAGGCAATATTCTCATATACCGTCTTCCACGGAAGGAGCTGGTCGAACTCCTGGAAGGACCATGGCACGGTCCATACCCGGGGAGGTGACCGCTTTCCCGTCGATGAGGATGATCCCATGATCCTGTACCTCGAAACCCGCGGCAAGCCGCAGCAGGGTGCTCTTCCCGCAGCCCGAATTCCCGAGGATGCAGGTGAACTCACCTGCAGGGATGGAGAGGTCCAGACCCGAGAAGACCTGGTTTTTGTTACCTTCCGTACAGTAACTGAAGGAAACCCCCTCGAAGCAGACCATCGTGCTCATCTGAGACCCCCAGTAGCATGACGTACGCGCTTCTCGAGTGAATCGAAGGCCGTATCCTCGATGACGAGGCCCGATGATGATGAGCACGAGGAGACCGGCATACATACCCGGGGTATCCATGAAGACCCGCTTGTTGAAGATATACCAGCCGAGCCCCCCGTAGGCCCCGATGACCCCGAAGACCATCTCGGCACTGATCACGGCCCTCCATGAACGGGCCCAGGCGATCCGCAAGCCGGCTACCACATAGACCCAGGAGCTCGGGATCAGGATATGGCGGATGATCCCCATCCGCCCATACTCATAGTTCCTTCCCAGGTCGATGTAGGTCTGCTTCACCGAGGAGAACCCGGCATTGAAGTTGATCACCATCGGCCAGAGCACGGCATGGATGACGATCATGAGGATCGAGGCGGTCCCGGTCCCGAAGAAGAGGATCACCAGGGGAAGCAGCGCGATCCCGGGGAGCGGATGGGCGATCGAGGTCAGTGCCTTCCACACCGCTGGCAAGCAGTGGGGAAATATAGGCGAGGATCGAGAGGAGAGCTGCGATAAGCGTCCCGATGACCAGTCCCTGCGGCGACGACTGCCAGGGATACCCCGATGCGCAGGAGCAGAGTCCCATGAATGAGGTCGCCGAAGAATGCCCCGATGATATCTTCCAAGGGGGGGAGGATCAGTTCGGAGACCATTCCCGTCTTGGCGATGACCTCCCAGATGACCAGGAAGAAGAGTATCCACCCGACCCGCTGGATCCGCTTGCGGACGTGAGTCCTCATGGATGCTCCCAGACCAGGGATGAGGCCTCAGGAACCGGTTCCTTGAGATACCCCTGCTCATGCATGAAATCCCCGAAGCGTTCCAGCCCTGAGATCCCGGGAGTATAGGCCATCCCATCTGCGGTTATATACTCATAGATGGTCTCTTCGGGGATCTCATAGACCCCGGCCAGCAGCCGCGCGGCAGCTTCCGGCTGTTCATTCATGAAATCGACCGCCTCTTCCAAGGCCTCGATGAAGGCTGCATAGAGTTCACCGTTCTTATCATGGAAGGCTTCAGTCGCATAGCCCACGATGAAGGTGAAATCCCCGCCGAAGGCATCGGTACCCGAGAGCAGCAGGTGCGCCCCTTCCCAGACCGAGCTCATTGAAGATGTAGGGAGGTGTAGTGAAGTGAGCTGTGACAGCCCCTGCGGCAAGTGCCTGGAACCCGTCAGGGTGACTCATGGTCACCATCAGGTCATCAAGCAGGCCTGCCGAGCCCAAATCCCGCTCTGCTGCCATGGAGAGCAGCATATGCTGGATGCTTCCCGGCTGGGGAAGCGCGACCTTGTCATGTTCCTGGAGGTCCGAGATCGAACGCTTCCCGGGATCGAGGGTGACCAGCCCTACCGGGACCTGGGACACGCCGGAGGCGAGCCTCCAGTCCATCCCGTTCTCTACCCCGATGAGGAAGGGCGGTATCGCCCCGAACCCGATGTCGAGGTGTCCTGAGATCATGGCCTCCCTGATCGCTGCCGTATTACCCAGCTGCTCATAGACGACCTCAGCTGAAGGGATGCGCTTCTCAACCAGGCCCTGCAGCCGCATGATCTGTACCGGGGCATAGGCAAGCCCGAACTGTTCCGCGATCACTATCCTGTCCTCTGATGCCTTCCTGCAGCCCGTCAGCATGACGAGCAGGAGCAGGAAGAGTAGTGCGATTCTTCTCATCTGCCGGTTTCCTCGATGGGCAGTATCATATCACAGCCGTTCTCATCCTGTACAGTGAACAGCGAGATGAGCTGTTCCTTCAGCGCATCGATCCGCTCCGGAGGGGCAGCACATACCACGTAGCCAGCCCGCTGCGTGGCATTGGTCACGGGGGGTGAGCGTATCTCCTGCACCGACAAGATATCTAGCAGTGAGGACCCCCGGGATCTCCAGGAGTTCGCCGACTGCTCCTGTCTTCCCGACCGTCCCCGGCCTGGAAAAGAAGAAGAGTACCCATGCATGGTCCCCGTTCGGGTTATAGGTATCCGCAGGGTTGGGGGAAATCCCCGAGCACGGCATCGATGAGGAGGTCATCGATCGGAAGGCCGGTCACTGCCGGGATCACATACTCCTCGAAAGCCCCGCCGATCCGGGCGGCCACCTCGTTGACGAGGTATCCCCGCTCCCCCTTGAGCAGCTGGATGTAGACCGGCCCTTCGCTGATCCCCACTGCCCCCGACGACCCGGCGCGACAACGCACAGATCTCTGCTTCCTCCGCGATATGCTTCGTGGGGAATCGGTGGGCGAAGCAAACCCCGATCGAGGGAGGCGTGTCACGGGTGATCCGGTCGGTGATCGTGAGGACTGTCAGTCGTCCCCCATGGACCCAGCCGCTCACGGTGAGTTCCTCATGGGGGTAATACTGCTCTACGAGCACCTCCGAGTCGCGCGAGAAAGAGAGGGTCTGAAGAATATGGGACCTGATCTCTGCAATGGTATCGAGTTTGAAGATGCCGCGCTGTCCCTGACTGTCTAAGGGCTTCATGACATAGGGAGGTTCAAGCTCCTTGAGTGCTTCATCCTCGAATCCTTCAGGTACGCAGGCCCAGGGGACGACGGGGATGCCGTCACGTTCGAGTACCAGCTTCATCACTCGCTTATGGGTGACTGCCATGGCCTGGTCGACCGTGACGCAGGAAGGCAGCCCGAGCTGGCCGGCGACAATCGCAGCCGTGAGTACCGGCTGGTCAGTCCCGAGAGTAAGGATACCGTCAGCATGGTAGGAGGAGGTTATCCTCTGGATGCCTTCTGCATCGAAGGTGCTCACCATGCTGCTGTAGTGGGCATAGGCCTTCCCCGGGGCATCGGGTAGGTAGTCAGAGACGATCACGGTATGGCCACGGTCCTTAAGTCTCCTGATCATGTTCAGCTGGGCATAGCCTCCGCCAAGCACATGCACCCTCATCTTGATCCCCTTCCTGTCAGGTTCCCGACCATGAAGCGTTCACCGGCATCAGCATTCCCGACTCCATGGGTATGGACCGCCGTGAAGGCCTTCAGGAGCCGTCGAAGGGTATACCTCGTCGCGCGTTCCTCATGCCTGAGTTCGATCGGGAGGTTCCCGATCCGCTTCGTCAGCTTCAGGATCTCCACAGAGAGGTAGATCGCACAGGAGGGACAGGCAAGGACCTGGCTGGCGAGCTCGCGGCTCATGATCCTGAAGCTGCCTGACCTTCACGGAGGGAGCCTTCCCGGTGAGCCGTGAGAGTGAACGGTCGGTAAGCCAGGTCCCCAGCCTCCTGATGAGCCTCCTGCTCCTGATCACGGGGATCCCGTAGACGCAGTCGAGTTCTTGTTCTGAAATCATCTCATGGAGCCTGATGATATCATCCGGGGCGTACTGCCCGTCATCATCGATGGTGACGACATACTCACCTGATGTATACTGCAGCCCGCAGAAGGTAGCCTTCTGCTGGCCGACATTCTCAGAGAGGGAGACTGCCGTGCAGGAGGGATCAGCTTCCGCGATCGCATGGACTGCATCTCCGCTCCCGTCACTGCTGGCATCATCGACGAAGATGATCTCAAACCGGTTGAATTGTTCGGAGAGTACCGTCTTCAACTCCCGATAGAGTTCATTGATATACCGCTCCGCATTGAAGACGGGGATGATGACGCTGACAGAGGATTCAGTCATCACTGCTGACCCCATAGAACTCATGGATACCATGGCATACAGCATCTACCTGCTCATCGGTCAGGTTCGTAATGGAGCGGGAGCCGAAGCAGGCGGCTTGCCGCATCGATGGTATGGCAGTCTGACCCGGAGAACCGGGTATGGTCCTTCCCGTAGGGGGTGGTATGAAGCGGGATGTAGTGGGTCGCCGTCTGTATGCCGAGCTCGGAGAGGTATCCCTGCAGTCGAGAGCGTTCACCGGCATCTCGGCAGAGGATGTAGAAGAGATGGCTGTTATGGTCGTTCCAGGCCGGTACCCTCTGGATGGATAGGACCCCCTTCTCAACCAGGGGCTTAAGCAGTTCCCGGTACAACTCCCAGAGTTTTCTCCTCCTGGACTGTATGGTACTGAATTCCCCAAGCTGTGCGGCAAGCCATGCGCAGGAGAGCTCCCCGAGCATGTAGGAGGAGCCGACGGTATGCCAGGTATAGTGATCACTCTCCCCTGCCGAGGAATTTCAGGCGATCTGTCCCGTGCTGGGAGATCATTCGGGGCGTGTTCGATGAGGGAGGAGTCATTCACCAGGAGGGCCCCGCCCTCCCCGCCTGAGGTGACATTCTTCGTGGCATGGAAGCTCAGGATCCCGAGCGCACCGATCGTGCCCAGCGGCCGTTCTTTATATGATGCCCCGATGCTCTGGGCAGCATCCTCGATGAGTATGAGGCCTTGCCGGTCGCAGATCTCGAGGAGTTTATCCATATCGGGGGAGACACCGCCGTAATGGACCGCGACGACGGCCTTCGTTGACTCCGTGACGGCAGCCTCCACCAGAGAGGCATCCATCGTCATGGTATCGGGGTCTATATCGACGAAGACCACGGACGCCCCGGCAGCCAGGAAGGCGTTGGCCGTGGAGTAGTAGGTATAGGAGGGCATGACCACCTCATCACCCTGCCCCACCTGGGCGAGCATCACGGCGAACTCGAGGGCCTGTGAGCCTGATGCGGTCAGGAAGATCCCATCCGTCGGTACGATCCCCTGCAGGAGGCTGCAGGCCTCCCGGTAGTACTCACCGCCCGACTCGATCGAGGTGATCCTCTGCAGGCTTACCTGCGGGTTCCCGGCGGTCTCCGGTTCGGAGAACCGGATCAGGTCCGTGCCCACCTCAAGTCCTGTCCAGGAGCCAGCTGATGTTCTCCGCCAGGTTCTTCATGGTAGCTATACCTTCAGCATCCTGCTCGAGGTCCCCGATATTCCGCACCTGGGCCATATTCCAGTAGGAGGATCCGGGAACGATCATCTCGGTGATGAAGAAGAAGTTCTGTATCGTCTGGAGCGTGTTGAGGCTCCCTGCCCTGCGGGCCGGTGAGACTGCCGCCCCGATCTTTCGTTTCAGGAGGTTCCCATTCCCTCTAGTCACCCTGCCGGCCCGGTCGATGAGGGCCTTCAGCTCCGGTGTGAGTGTCGAGAAGTAGGTCGGGGATGCGAGGATGATGACATCGGCTTCGATCATCTTCGCGATGCACCCGTTCACCGGGTCATCGTCGAAGATGCACTTCCGGTCCTGGTTGCGCACGCAGCTTCCGCAGCCGGTACAGCCCCGGAAGGGTTTCCCCCCGATATGGATCATCTCGCAGACGGTATCTTCACGTTCTGAGAGGACTGAGAATATCGTCTCTATCATGGCAGCGGTGTTGCCGGCTGCCCTCGGGCTGCCGTTGACGGCAAGTACTCGTTTCATGGTGTCAGCTCCAATAGATTTGGTTGTCTCATTCTATCGGAAAAGACGGGGAATATCCAGTTCCTCACGGTAAGAACCAGAGTTCATCACCGGGGAGGAGTTGTTCTCTTAACCCAGTTTCGGGTACTCGTTGCACAGGTAATGGAGCGGGGTCTCATCCTCAATGATCTCGGGGAACCGTCCCGTCTTCTCGAGGAACCGGTTATCGACCCGGTCGTCGTTCACCGAGGAGACCTCCCCGATGAGCACCGTCCCTGATCCTTTCTCACCCCAGAACGCATGGTACTGGTAGGGAAGCAGCGTGATGCTCTCTCCCGGGTGCAGTGTCAGTCTCATGCCGGCTTTACCCGTGATGACTGTACCATCCACATGGAGCTGGACGTCAGTATCGAGCCGTACCCCGTCCGGGTCGCTGTTCCAGCACTCGATGACCAGGTTACCGCCGCCGCGGTTGATGATGTCCTCCATCTTCGACCAGTGGAAGTGAAAGGGGGTCACCTGCCCCTCTTTCGAGATGAGGAGCTTCTCGGCATAGGCTTTGGGATATTTGCTCGAATTATCGATGTTTCCATTCCTCAGGGTGAAAAGGAGAAGCCCAACCGCTTCAAAATCACCGAAACCGAAGTCCGTGATATCCCAGCCGAGCATGTTATCCACGATCTCGATGCATTCTGTCCCCTTGGATGCCCAGTCAACCGGGGTCCAGTACCCAAAGGGAGGGAGCACGAACCCGTGTTCGTGTATGAATTCCGTGGCCTCTTCCATGATGGTATTGATCTCTGAACGCTTCATTGGGTTCTCCTTCTCTCTTCTTCGATTATAGCATGGATCTTGCCTAAATGCCTCTTCTGATCATGACTACTCATACTCCTCCCCTTTTCGCATATACGATAGAAGAAGATTCTCCCTAAACTATCTTGACATTCAAACTATTAACATATATCTTGATTATCAAGATAAATACTATGAATGAAATGTATTCGAATATCTTAGTCGAGTTCTTCGAGAGGATGACCTCATGGGAGAACGGTATCGTGGAAGGACGTGAGATCTCACTTGCACAGATGCACCTGCTTGAGGTCGTCGGGAATCATGGATCGCTTCGCATGAAAGAGCTCTCCGAGAGACTCGGCGTCACGACCGGGACCCTGACGGTGATGGTCCACCGACTCGTCTCGAAGGGCTATCTGGCACGTGAGAAGGACCCCGAGGATGGACGTTCCCTTCTTCATCATGCTGACAGAATCCGGCCGGCAGGAGTACGACAACCACCACCATATGCACGGGCACCTGATCGACGAGATCACGGAAGCCCTCGGGGAAGCGGAGAGCAGCAGCTTCTTCCGTGACATCGAGTCCCATCATCACGATCCTATAGGAGAACCAGCGAATGAACGATCGAACCTGCAGCCAGCATATAGACCATGCACACAGCCACTCCCCCATGAGGAGGACAGCCGTCGTCGTGGTCATCACCCTCCTGACGATGATCGCGGAGATCACCTATGGGCTGATCACCGGGTCCATGGCCCTGCTTGCAGACGGGATCCATATGGGGGACACATACCTTCGCGCTGGTCATCACCCTCATCGCCTATGTGCTTGCCGGCAGGCATGCACATAACCCCAACTTCGCCTTCTCTACCGGCAAGGTGGGGATCCTCGGAGGCTATACCAACGCTATCCTGCTCGGCATCACGGCCCTCTACATGGGCTATGA
>CAXXSP010000051.1:0-34337 GCA_963676605.2 Sphaerochaetaceae bacterium
GTTGAAGCAGCTGCCGTATCACTCGAAGAGAAGAAAGTCTCCGTGACATTTGTATCAGGTACGGAAGATGAAAACTCGGTACGGGAAGCCATCAGAACAGCCGGGTATACCCCTGTATAGGATGTACAGGGTGAGCATCGTATTATGATCCTCTGGATCTCGCTCATCGGCATCGTGCTCTTCGTCTCCTATAAGGGGGCGAAGCGTATGCCGGGTACCCATGCTGTTATCTCCAAAAAGCATCATCACGATGGTAGAGAACCGGAGAAGGCATGGAGTCTCGAAGAATAAAAAAATTGAAGAACTTACAAAGATGTCATAACTCATGACAATTTTATTGATTAAAAGAAAGGATTGCATAAGAGCGAAGTGTGATGTATGATACCGATGTCATATCATGAGGGTATTCGGGCATCACACTTCAGCTTTCTTTCTGAGGATATCCGTGAAGATGTTTCATAACACGATCTCTGGAGGTATTCTATGAAAAAGATTACACTGATCACTATTGCAGTGCTTTCTCTCGTACTTGCACTTACCGGATGTGCAGTGCAGGAAAACATTCTCCCTGATGAAGACATTCTTACTGCAGAAACACGTGCTGGGGTGAAGAGCAGTCCCGATAAAAAAGATATACGTGCGGAAGTTACACTGTTCCAGGTTCCTCCTGGCGAAGTTGTCGATGACCCTAAGGGAAGCAGTTTCCATACAAAAGTGTTAGAAGAACACCTGATGTCATTAGGATCTGCGTTTTTTGATAATGCACCGCTTGGCTCTGTAGATGCACCAGAATGGGATCTGATAGCGGGGACTCAGGTTGAGATGACGAATGAAACCAATTACAATCTAGATGCTGCCTACCTTATGGATGAGGACGGTAATTATATCTTGGATAATGATGAAAACCCTATCCCTGCAGCCTCCTTTAATTTGTGGGGTTCCAATCACAGCATCATTAATTTCAAGAATGGTGATGGAGATATTGTTCTCACCCTCAGTTTTGCAAATGGAACAGTAACCGGAAACCTCTTCAGCGGTGCTGAAATTGAAATGAACTGGGTGGTTGCTGACGGTCCAGCAAAAGGAACAGGAAAAATTACTGGAACTTTCATCTGGTTCCCGACAGACTTCCCCAAGGCCTTGGAGACTGAGATACGTTATGCTATGACTGGGTATGGATATTCCGAGGAGAAGATAAATGCTACGATAGCAGAACTCACCCTTTCTCCGCGTGGAAATTTTGTAATGACTGGTACAATCACAGAGAAATAACTTTCTCTCTGTTAGGATGCACATCTTAACTAAAATAAAAGGCTATCGGAATGAGATGCAGAGCAGTCTACGAACCGCTCTGCTTGTATTGTTCTTAAGGGTCAGGAGAAATTCCTTACCGGCGGTAGGCATCCTTCGATGCAAGCTCGTGAGTTCGAGAGAGTTGATTCGGTCAGATTCCGAAGCCGACAGTACAGTCTGGATGGTAGAAGAACGACGCATATATTCTCGTTCTATCTAAAATGTATCAGGAATGACCGCTATCTGTATCGACCCCTGGAGAATTATCTTCGGGGGTTTTCTTACACGTTTTTGTTTTGAACTGATTTTATTAATGAAAACATTGACTTTACGTGTCACATATATGAAAATCCATTTAAGATAATGTTCGATTTTTAAAGTATCTAACATGAGGTCATCCCAATGTAATTCTATGCAGACGATTTCAGTTTACTGACTTCTGAGGCGCCTCTTAATGATGAAGATTATCTCAGTGATGATGATATGTTACTTGATAACTGCTACCCTTATTTGACTCCTTATGGGGATCTTGGTAATTTAGAGTTCAAGAAAGCTACATTGGAAGGTACTGACTTTTATAAGGTGCTGTATGATGAAGACCTACAGATACCGGTCCTGCATGAGATCAGTTCATTTTCTTCATCTGAAATAGAAACGATCACGCTTCAACCTCTTTAGCGTGAGGCACAGAGTCGTATTGACAGAGGGGTCTACTATCTACCAATATCGTAGAAGCAGGAGACATCGTTGTCTCCTACTCGGTCAGGAGGGTATACATGTACGCAGGACAGGTTGAAGAAGTTGGAGTAATTAGAAGTATCAGAACGCATTCAATTACGATAAGCTGTCATTCGGTTCAGGAACACCTCAGTTTAGGTGATTCCATCTGCGTAAACGGTGTTTCCCTCCCTGTGATAAATATTGCGAAAGCCATGATTGTCGTTGATGTGAGAGAGAAGATCTTTCAGTCTACAAATTTCGGAAATGCTGTCATCTTTGATGAGATGAACCTTGAAAGGGAGAAGCCGGGTGGAGGCATAGGAGATGGTTCCATCTCCGGCAGGGTTGACGGTGTTACAGAGGTTAAGAGCGTGAGGACCTCGGGTGCCACCACACTCCTTACCTTGAATCTTCCGGACTCTTTCCGTCCCTTTGTCATGGAGCGAGGGACCATAACCCTCGATGGGGTAAAGGTGATGGTAGAGCAGGTGAAAGAGCATGAATTCAGTATTGCCCTTTCACAAAAAGGTGTCGGTCATACTTCTCTTGTACGGCGAAAGGCATGGGATCGGATTAATATTGAGGTAGAGCAGATAGCAAAGTACATCCAGCATCAGCTTGCCCTCATGCTGAAATCGGGAGCAAATTTTCAGCCTGAAGATTTCCTTTTAAATACGGAAGTTGTATAAACTCTGAGGCGCTGTGAATTGGACTTGGAGTCTCGTTTTCTGGTTTTTGAGTGCCTTTCAATCCTTATTGATAGACGAGGTCCGAATCGAAATAGGTGCGGAGTCTTGACAGAAATAAGAAAAATCTATTGAATACGATATAACATTAACTATTACGTTCTTCAGGGTCAGGTGAAATTCCTTACCGGCGGTAGGCATAAGTAGATGCAAGCCCGCGAGCTCGAGAGAGTTGATTCGGTCAGATTCCGAAGCCGACAGTACAGTCTGGATGAGAGAAGAGCAGCGTATGTATATGAATTCTACACATCTGTGTGTAGTTCTGTACACCCGCTACAAAGCAACCCCTGGAGAACCTCTTCGGGGGTTCTTTTATGGATTTTGAACTGGTCTCTGACCGGAATTACATGCATATCGCACTGAAAGCAGCGGAAAAGGGACGAGGCTGGACTCGGCCGAATCCTCTTGTCGGAGCAATCATCGTACAAGAAGGTGAGATTATCTCTGAGGGGTATCATGAGCGCTATGGCGAAGCTCATGCCGAGGTGAACGCTCTTCGTAAGGCAGCCGGGTCAGCGCAGGGAGCAACGATGTATGTCACCATGGAGCCCTGCTCCCATCACGGGAAGACGCCTCCCTGCTGTGAGGCGATCGTGCAGGCGGGTATTTCCCGTCTCGTCTGTCCGATGGAAGATCCCAATCCTCTGGTAGGAGGAAAGGGCTTCGCCTATCTGAGAGATCACGGTGTTCAGGTCGATACAGGTCTGCTGGCAGAAGAGGCCAGGAGCCTCAATGAGATCTTTCTTCATTATATACGGACCTCTCTTCCCTTCGTGACGGTGAAGACCGCCATGAGCCTTGACGGCAAGATCGCCACCCGCACCGGTGACAGCCGCTGGATATCGGGAGAAGCCTCCCGAGCCTTCGTCCATACACTCCGCCACGAGACGGCGGCGATCGCTGTCGGAGTGAACACCATACTCGCCGACGACCCTCTCCTTACCACACGCCTTGAAGGAATGGAAGGACGGAATCCTCTTCGTATCATCTTCGATGCTGCAGGCAGGACTCCTCTGACAGCAAAAGTCTTTCAATCACTTGATCTCTCTCCTCTGCTCATTATCTCATCTCCGCGTCTCTCTCCGGCCATGCAGAAAGCTTACGAGCAGGCAGGGGCTGAAGTTCTTGTTGTAGACACTGACCATAGACCGGAGATGGTGAGGAATGCCATGAGGTTCCTTGGCGAGAGGAAGATAGACTCTCTTCTTGTAGAAGGTGGCGGCACACTGATAGATTCCTTTTTCACCTCTGGTGCAGTGAATCGTTATATCACGCATATCGCTCCGATGGTCATCGGAGGGAAAGATGCTCCCTCTCCGGTAGGGGGGATGGGAATAGAAAGACTCAGCGAAGCAGTTCGGTTTTCGAAAACAGAAGTGAAACGGATGGGAGAAGATCTCGTCGTTTTTGCTGATGTGCAGAAGGGAGAAGAGTAGATGTTCACAGGACTGATAGAGGAAGTAGGAGTGATTCAAAGTCGCGGGACGAACGCTCTTACAATTCTCTGTACAAAGATACAGAAGGATCTGGCCAGAGGAGACAGTGTCGCCGTAAACGGCGTCTGTCTGACTATCATTCATTTTGACAGGATATCGATTACCGCTGAGATCATGCCCGTGACTCTTGGGAAAACTAATTTAGGAGCTCTTCGTATCTCAGATAGCGTTCACCTTGAGAGGGCGATGCGATTCGGAGATCGCGTCGGAGGCCATCTTGTTGCCGGTCATGTTGATGTGACTACTCGCGTACTCAGTGTGAAGCGGGAGGGAACTGCGGTGCTCGTTACGCTCGCTCTTCCTGAGAGCTGTCGTTCGTTCATCATACCGACGGGTTCGATTGCCGTTGATGGTGTGAGTCTTACCGTGGCGGCTCTGGATGAGACGAACTTCACCGTTTCCCTTGTAGGGCATACCCGCGACAACACCTTTCTTGCCACTCGTAGCTTTGGTGAGGAAGTCAACCTCGAGTGTGACCAGATCGGAAAGTATGTACACCGCCAGCTTCAGGCTGCCAAAGAAGAAAGACCGGAGGGGATTTCACCTGAGATGCTGCTTCGCGAAGGGTTTATGTAGAGATGAAAAAAGAGAGAAGGAGAAAAGATATGAAACTGAACAGTGTTGAACAGGCGATTGATGCCATCAGAGATGGCTCGATGGCAGTGGTTATTGATGATATGGACAGGGAGCATGAGGGAGACCTCATAGCTGCAGCGGAACTGGCTTCGCCTGAAGTTGTCAATTTCATGGTCACCCACGGGCGGGGTCTGCTCTGTGTTCCCCTTGACCGTTCGATTGCACAGAAGCTGAACCTGTCCCCCATGACGACTAAGAACAAGGACCCCATGGGAACGGCATTCACGATCAGTGTTGATCATTGTGATACCACTACCGGGATATCGGCGTACGAGAGAGCGATGACTATTCAGCGCCTCGGAATCGCTGAATCGACAGAGGAGGAGTTCACCTCCCCGGGACATGTATTTCCTCTCCTCGCGGCAGAGGGTGGAGTGCTTGCCCGACCCGGTCATACCGAGGCCGCGGTCGACCTTGCAGGTGCTGCAGGTAAGAGGAGAGCGGCAGCCATCTGTGAGATCCTCAAAGAGGACGGGACGATGGCACGCACGGAGGATCTGATCAGCTTCGCGCACAGCCACGAGCTGCCTGTCATTACCATCGCACAGCTGATCAGGTGGAGGCAGGAGCAGGAAGCCCCTCTGTTCGTCAGGGATTCGAGTGTGACGCTGCCTACGGCCTACGGAGATTTCATCCTCCATACCTATGAGAACAGTGAGACGGGTGAGCATCACCTCGCTCTCGCCATGGGAGATCTCTCCCCTGAAACCGAGGCTCCTCTCGTGAGAGTCCATAGCGAGTGTCTGACAGGAGATGTGCTTCATTCACTCCGCTGCGACTGCGGCGAGCAGCTGAATGCCGCTCTCGCGAAGGTCGCTGAAGAGGGACGCGGCCTCATCGTCTATCTTCGGCAGGAGGGACGTGGGATCGGTCTTGTGAACAAGATGAGAGCCTACCGCCTGCAGGAGCAGGGGTACGATACGGTTCAGGCGAATGAGCATCTCGGCTTCGCTGCCGATGAACGTGAGTACGGGATAGCTGCACTGATCCTGAAGGATCTCGGGGTACACCAGGTGCGGCTCCTTACAAATAATCCCGACAAGGTGGAAGATCTTGAAGCCCATGACGTAAGGGTGGTTGACCGTGTCCCTGTCGTGACGACGCTCTATTCCACAAACCGTCATTACCTGGATGTGAAGTCGACGAAGATGGGACACCTCTACCAGGTGAAGGACGATGTCCTCAAGGCGATCTGAAACACACACACTACAGAACAGGAGAAAGATATGAACAGTTCACAGGTCCTTCAGGGACAGCTGACAGCAGAAGGGAAGAGGTTTGCGATCGTAGCCTCCCGTTTCAATGAATTCATTACAGGCAAGCTCATCGACGGTGCTGTTGATGCTCTCAGCCGACATGGAGTCGCTGAAGAAGATATCAGCCTTGCCTGGTGTCCGGGAGCATTCGAGATTCCCCCGGTTGCAAAGCGGCTTGCAGCCCGAGGGGCATACGACGGTATCATCTGCCTCGGGTGCGTGATCAGGGGAAGCACTCCTCACTTCGATTATGTCGCGAATGAAGTCGCTAAGGGAGTAGGGAAGGTTTCTCTCGATTTGGATACGCCGGTCATCTTCGGAGTCCTTACCACCGACTCTATCGAGCAGGCGATCGAACGTGCAGGGACAAAATCGGGAAACAAGGGTTTTGATGCAGCGGTGGCTGCCATAGAGATGGCCAATCTCTTCGACAGGATCGATTCCGTCTCAGTCAAGAGTTGAGAGATGTTCTGCCATCCTCTTGCCGAATATAACGAGATAGACCTCGATGTCATGTGATTCGAGGTAGCTCTTTATCACATCACGGGCTACCCTGTAGGCATCGTCCACCGGGTAGCCGTAGATTCCTGAGGAGATCAGGGGGAACGCGATGGAACGCAGACCTTCCTTACTGCAGATTTCTAATGCACGTGTATAGCAGGAGGAAAGTGCTTCCTTCTCTCCGTTATGACCTCCCTGCCATACAGGTCCCACTGCATGAATGATTCTCTTCGCCTTCAGATCGAAGCCGTCAGTGACGGCGACCAGCCCGGTCCGTACCGGGGCGAGTCTCTCGCAGGCCCTTTGGAGCTGACGGGCACCGGCAGCTGCAAAGATCGCGCCGCACACTCCTCCTCCTCTCATCAGGGCACTGTTCGCCGCATTGACCACAGCATCGGCTTCCACCTCTGTGATATCGCCCTCAATCAGATGAAACGACATACTGAAGCCTCCTCGGTTCACATTATATCATGGAGGAGGAAGAACTTGAATCTTCACCTCTGAGAAGGTATTCTACAGAGAAGGAGAAGGAAAGTATGAAACGTATCCTCTTCTATCTGCCCAGGGGCATTATGATCCTCTTCATTCTTTTTATCTCACTGTTCGCTCTTGATGCCTTTGATGCAGAGTCCTCGGTGCTTCATCAGATTATCGCCTTCCTGATACACCTGATACCCTCCTTCGCTCTGACGAGCGTCCTCATATTCGCCTGGAGGAGGCCACTGGCAGGAGCTCTCGGGTGTCTGCTCATGAGTATCCTTTTTACTATTCTGGTTCATGGACCTTCAGGAGGGTCCGCATTCATCATACTTGTCATCCCGTCTCTTCTCTGTTCCGTGCTTTTTCTGCTTGAGTATCTGAGAGGACGGGGACGGAGAGGAGATACCCCATGAAAAGAAGATATAAGGTGCTGATCATCCTTGCCGGGGTGATCGCTGTGACAGTCATAGCCTTCTCCATCATGCTCAGGCAGACTGAGAAGAACCTTGAGGGACTGCAGGTTATCCAGATAGAAGAGTTGGAGCTTTCCCGTATCGAAGACGGTACCTATGAGGGGGAATATCGGGTATTTCCCATTCATGTGATCCTTCGGGTGACTGTCTCCTCCCATGAGATCACGCATATCGAGCTCGTGAAGCACGATAACGGTCAGGGAGGGGCGGCAGAGGCTCTGCTTGATGAGATAGTCGAGAAACAGCGTATCGACCTTGATGAGATCAGCGGTGCGAGCTACAGCAGCAAGGTGATACTCCTGGCAGTACAGGACGCGTTCCTATAGTCGAAATCAGCCTTTCAGCCTTCTTTGAGAGAGGATCGTCTCTTCGTACATCTGTTTGAAGTCGTATTCCGGAAGAGCTATCGGTGTGATTTCAGCGCACTGAACCGTTTTATACGCCACATCCTTGAGGTAGGGGTAGATGATCTGGGCTGCCGTGACGTGCAGGAATTCATTCATGCTGACAGTCATAGCCTCGGCATCGTCGATCCGGAACATTCCGAGTACCGAGATGTCGAGCTGAACACAGCGCTCTTTTTTTCCGCTGACCGAGCCCTTCAGGATGACTTCAGCGTAGTTCTGGTCTTTCAGGGGGCAGATACCGATCTCCGTCGAGTAATCATATTCAATATGGTCACCGGGAAATGCGTTGCGTTTCAGAGAGAGTTCTTTCAGGAGGATATTCAGTACGGTTACACCTGCAGCTTCCTTCGGTGCAAGGTGAGAATTTCCCCTCCCATTGAAGAGACTGCCCTCATTTCCGCGGGAGTCGCTTACTGCAAGCTCTTCGGATCCGAAGGAGAAGGGGGAGTAGTCGTAGGCTGAATACTTGCCGCCGACACTCCGGTTTGCAATACCTATGGTCAGTTTCGCATCAAGCGCATGCGCGATCTCTACGAGTTTACCGAGGGTGAAATTCCGGCTTCCGTTCAGGATCTGGGTGATATTTGCAGGAGAGGTGTCCATGATACGCGCAAGGTCAGCCTTGGAGACATTCTTCTCTTTCATGACCCTGTAGATATCTGTGGTGATCAGTTCAATGTAGTAGTCTCTCTCCAGCTCTGTACTCCCGTCTTCTACTCGTGGGAAATTGGTTCTTTCATAGGTTTTCAATGCAATGTCCTCCTTGCTGAGAAGCGCTGTGGCCAGTTTCGTTCAGCGGCTCCTCGCTTGTTCCGGGGCAGGTTGTTCCTGCGGCAGAGGAAAGGGACGTCTTGTTCTGAGCCTGATACACCGTGCGAGTCGGGCTTGAGGCGGGTCTGCTGTGAGCTGACCCGGTAAAACATGGGTGTCCCACTCCTGTGAGATACGAATGAAACACTGATTTCTATCGGCAAGTTGGACATCATATCGAGAAATCGAAGCATCTGTACGACATGGAGTATCTCTCCAGGAATGATACATAAAGACTGCCATCCTTTCGTCTGGTCACCGGAAGAATACGATAGGGACTAGGGCGTTCCTGTCCCTAGCATATTTCGCTAGTTCTATCAGTTATAATAAAAGAAGCGGAGGAATGTCAATAAAGATCTGTCATAATTTTAGAATTAAATCAAATTTGTATTTTCTTAAATATTAACAATTACCGTTCAGGCTTTACTGTTTGAGGCGTAAAATCTTATTAAGAAAGTATGTATGAATGCGAACATCTGACGTCAGTTCAGGATGGAATGTACACACGAGCGCACTCTCTGTTTCACCCGCGATAATCATTCCATCATGCCAGGCAAGCGGATGGATATCCTTCTATCGCAGGCAGTGATCTGCGGCGCCCGGATGAAGCGCATGGGAACGGTTCCTATACCGAGAAACTCTCCGGTTGTATGAAAACTTCCGAGCTGCCTTCCGTACCCGTTTCTCTTCACGGTGAGCGGGAGTACTCCCAGATGAGATTGCTCCTCTCCTTCTATTTCCCGGGCAAGAAGGATCAGACCGGCACAGGTGCCGAAGACAGGAAGTCCCTGAAGCAGTTTTTCCCTGAGGGGAGTGAAGAGGTCTCTGGTATGTAGAAGCCGGCTCATGACCGTCGATTCGCCTCCGGGGAGAATAAGGCCGTCTATCGGCTCCTCAAGATCACGTCTCTGACGGATAAGGAAGCTTTCAGCTCCTGCCTTCTTCAGGGCTTCAGCGTGTTCGATGAAGCCCCCCTGAAGTGCTAGAATACCGATTCTCATAGACCCCTCTCCGCCATGAGGAGGGCAATCTCCTGTGCGTTGATTCCGACCATCGCTTCTCCAAGGTTTTCTGAAATCCTGGCAAGGAGATCTGCATCCTCCCAGTTGGTGACGGCTTCAACTATCGCGCGGGCACGTTTTGAGGGATTTCCCGAGGAGAAGATTCCCGAGCCTACAAAGACGCCCTCGGCTCCGAGAGACATCATGAGAGCCGCATCAGCCGGGGTTGCAACGCCGCCCGCTGCGAAGTTGACTACAGGAAGGGATTTCCTTTTTCCTGTCTCGACCAGAAGGGAGTAGGGCACCTGAAGCTCTTTCGCATACTCGAACAGCTCATCCTCTCTCATCGCGGATGCAATCCTGATCTCTCTCTGTATTCCCCTCATATGGCGCACCGCCTGTATGATATCACCGGTGCCGGGTTCCCCCTTCGTCCGTATCATCGACGCACCTTCGGCAATACGCCTGAGGGCTTCACCGAGATTCTTCGCTCCGCAGACAAACGGCACCTTAAACGAACGTTTGTCGATATGATAGAGATCATCGGCAGGGGAAAGAACCTCACTCTCATCGATATAATCGATCTCGATCGCTTCGAGGATCTGTGCCTCCATACTATGTCCGATACGCACTTTCGCCATGACAGGTATCGTGACCGCCTCCTGTATGCTCCTGATCATTGCAGGATCACTCATGCGGGAAACTCCTCCCGCCGCCCTGATATCTGCTGGAATCCTCTCAAGCGCCATGACGGCACAGGCTCCCGCATCCTGGGCTACCTTTGCCTGTTCGGCACTGGTCACATCCATAATCACTCCGCCCTTGAGCATCTGGGCGAGATTCTTGTTCAGTTCGTACTGCTGTGTATTCATGTCAGTACCTCCATCGTCAGAGTACGCATGTTCTGGTGCTCTAAAAAGTCTCAGAAAAGGAAAAGATTATGGTACCAGAATAATTGAAAAGGGTGCTCTGCACCTTGCAGGAGCCTAACGGATGGCATAGAATCATAAGGAGCTGGTATGGATTTGGAACCAGAATTGTATATTTCAATGGTACCAGAAGGGGGAGGGATGGAAAAAAGTTTCACGTTCTCTGATACGAAGAAGAGCAGGTATGAACAGATTTATGAGTTCATGAGGGACGAGATCATCTCAGGCCGGTACGGGCCGGGAGATAAAGTCCCCTCCAAGCGCTCCCTCGCGGAAGCTCTTCAGTGTTCACTGAATACTGTCCAGAATGCGTATGCCCAGCTCACCGATGAGGGGTACCTGTACTCCCGGCAGAAGAGCGGGTTCTATGTGGCAGCCCTGGAAGGGCTTGATCCTTCGATGCCTCAGATAGCTGAGAGAAGAGAATCCGACAGGAAGGAGGAGAGGTTCCGCTTCGATTTTTCGTATCAGGGGATAGACCGGGAAGCCTTCCCAGTCACACTCTGGAAGCGTCTCTCACGGGAGGTGATGAATGACGAGAAGAGGGAATTCCTGGATGTCCGGGATGCGAAGGGGGATGAGGAGCTCCGCTCCGCCATAGCCTCCTACCTGAGACTCTCACGATCCGTACAGTGTACCTCCTCGAGGATCCTGATCTCCAGTGGAACCGAATACCTCCTGGGAATGCTTATCCAGCTGCTGGATGAAAATACCGTCTATGCAATAGAGAATCCCGGGTACGAGAAGCTGAGTCAGCTGTTCACGAGCAACAGGGTCTCGTTCCGGTCGGTCGATGTCGACAGTCAGGGACTGAGCAGTGAAGGCCTTGAAGCCAGCGGAGCTGATGTGGTGTGCATCACACCGTCCCATCAATTTCCCACAGGAACGATCATGCCGGTGGGACGCCGTCTCCGTCTCCTCTCCTGGGCCCAGCAGAAGAAAGGCCGCTATATCATAGAGGACGATTATGACAGTGAGTTCCGTTACGCGGGTAAACCGATTCCTTCCCTGCAGGGCCTCGATCAGAGCGGGAGCGTGATCTATCTCGGCTCCTTCTCGAAATCGCTGTTTCCCTCTCTGAGGATCAGCTACCTCGTCCTTCCCGAGCCCCTGATGGAGGTGTACGACAGAGACCTCAGCTTCTACATGTGCCCGGTCCCGCTTCTCCAGCAGCGGACGCTTGCCCGGTTTCTTTCCGCCGGTCATTTCTCCCGTCATCTCAACAGGATGCGGAACATCTATAAAGAGAAGAGAGAAGTGCTCGTCAGGTCTCTGCTCTCAGCCTTTCCCTCCCTTGAAATAGAAGGGGCCGCCGCAGGCGGTCACATCGTGATCAGAGTCCACAACGGGATGGGGGAGAATGAATTGGAGAGAAGAGCCGAAGAGGCGGGAATCAGGGTATACGGTCTGTCGAGATTCTATTCCCGGCAGCCGGAACCCTCTGAGGCTCCACCCATCCTCCTCGGCTATGCTTCACTCTCCCTTCAGGAGATAGATGAGGCAGTCACCCTCCTGAGGGACCTCTGGTGAGATGTTTTACTATCCGTGAAGAAGCTTACGAAAGTCTCTCCTTCGCCTCTGAGATCACGTGAGAGGGGAGGGTGATGAGCTCACTGTTATCCATGCTCGTGCCGCTCCGCTCGATCAGTATCATCTTCGTGTTCGGTCTCATGATCGTGGTGTGCCACACGCCGCTTGAGATCGTATAGACCGTTCCCTCTTCCATCGGGCGGTACTCGAGTGTTTTTGCATCCTCGTCATAGGCGAGGAGTGTACAGGAACCGCTGAGGAGTACGAAGGATTCATCTGTCTTATTATGTCTCTCAAGCTTCTCTAGGGTTGAAATATCGTTGGCAACCTTGTAGTTCTTGATCCCTATCACCCATTCTCCCTCGTCATAGACAAGAGAGAGACCGTCTGCTTCATACTGTTTCTGTTCGATCATATTCTATCCTTTGACAGCACCCGCCGTCATACCTGAAATAAGCTGTTTCTGAATGAAGAAGAAGAGAATGATGACCGGGAGGGCACTCAGTACACCCCCTGCCGTCAGCAGTCCCCATTCTATCGAGAATTCTCCGATCATATTCTGGAGGGCGATGGGAATCGTCCTGACCTTGCTGCTCGTAAGAATGGCTGCATAGAGGTATTCGTTCCAGGCAGTGATGAAGATATAGATACCGGTGCTCATGATTCCCGGCATCGCCACGGGAAGAACGACTCGGTACATCGCTCCCAGCCTGGAGCAGCCGTCGATCTGGGCCGCCTTGTCCAGTTCGAGAGGTATTGCATTGAAGAAGCTGGTGAGCATCCAGGTGGAGAAGGGGATGGTGAAGGTCGAGTAGGCTGCTATCAGGGCGATATGCTTATCCATGAACCCTATCTGTTTCATCATGACGAACAGCGGGACGATCAGCAGCATGATCGGGAACATGTTGATCACCAGGAACTGCATCAGCAGAGGATTTCTTCCCTTGAACTTGAACCGGGAGAAACTGTAGGAGGCCGGGACCGTGATCCCGAGCCCGAGCAGGGCCGTGAAGAGGGCTACGACAAGGGAGTCGTAGATATTCTTCGTGAAGTTCAGTTTCGTGAACAGTCTCGTGTAGTTCTCATTCGTCGGGTTTTCCGGAAAGAACCTGAAGTCAGGTCTGTACAGTTCAGTCTCCGGTGTGATCGAAGAGATG
The DNA here is from genome assembly GCA_963676605.2 of Sphaerochaetaceae bacterium. Classification (GTDB taxonomy): domain Bacteria; phylum Spirochaetota; class Spirochaetia; order Sphaerochaetales; family Sphaerochaetaceae; genus SABI01. The sequence continues at coordinate 13,436 of CAXXSP010000051.1, forward strand.
AACGTCCAGATGTAGGGGCCGATGGCGAACAGGACAATGATAAGGACGGGAAGGTAGGTCCCGAATAGTTTTCTGATTCGTGAAGTCTGTGCCATCTCTACGCCTCCTGACTCTTGAGTATGCTTCTCACGTAGCCGGTCACGATGACCATGAGAAGTATGGTGAGGAGTACGGCGAGTGTTGATGAGTAGCCGAAATCCATTCCTTTATAGGCTTTCACATAGGAGTAGACCGGTAGTGTATGGGTTGAATAGCCGGGCCTCCACCGGTCATGATGAGGATGACATCGAGCGAGTTCGCCACCCATATCGTCCGTAACAGGACGGTCGTGAGAATGACAGGCTTGAGCATGGGAACCGTGATGCGGAAGAATCGCTGGACCTTCGTCGCCCCGTCGATCTCAGCTGCCTCGTAGAGTTCGTCAGGGATCGCCTGAAGACCTGCCAGGAGCATGATTGCGAAGAAAGGGAACCCCTGCCAGATGAGTGCGACGATGATAGAACCCATCGCTGTCGAGGATTGTGCGAGGAAAGGAATGAATTCCTTTATAAGACCTGCTTTCGAGAGGATCTGATTGATCAGACCGTAGTTGCCGTCATACATCCACCGCCACATCAATGCGGTGATGACGCTTGGCGTCACCCACGGTATAAGAATCAGGGAACGGGCGATACCCCGCCCTATGAAATTCCTGTTGAGCAGGAGCGCGGTCGCAAGACCGAGCAGAAACTGAAACACGATGATGCTTACGATCCAGATGAAAGTGTTCAGGAGTGAGGACCAGAACAGAGGGTCATGGAACGCAGTGATATAGTTCTCCAGACCGTTGAATCCCTTATCCTGCGGTTTATAGAGGATGTACTGAGAGAAACTGTAGGTAATGGTCCGGAACATCGGGATAAAGATGATCGCTACGGTGATGGCGAGGGCCGGGGTAATCAGTGCATAGGGAAGTATGTCTTTCTTCTTCTGTATTGACGGGGATCCCATGATCGTCTCCTGTATGTGCGTGTGTGGTATCGTGGAAAACACGGGGGGGAGCACAAGCTTCCCCCCCCAGTGAACCTGTTGCGGTTACTTGGCGAAATGATCTTCGATCGCCTGCATCATTTCTGCACTGGTGATCTGACCTTCGAATGCCTGCTGCATGAGTGCGGGCCAGAGTGATTCGACGAATTCGCTCACTCCCGGATGTGCAGGAAGCACGCCGGCGAAGTCTGCGCTGTCTGTGGTTGCCTTCAGGAAACGGTCTGCATCTGCCGATGCATTGCTCTTGTTGATGGAAACCTGTCCGCTTGATTTCTGCCAGACGGCATTGTTCTCTGCTTCAGCAAGGAAGGATGCCCACTTGAATGCTGCATCGGGTACTTCGGTCGCTGCAAAGACTGCATTTTCTTCGTCACCGAAACTTGTCCATGAACCCACGGTTCCCATCGGGACGGGAGCTGCGCTGAGTTTCTCTCCGAGTACTTCGTCGAGACCTGCTGCGCTTCCTCTGTGGTGGATTGTCATGGCGGTTCTGCCTGACTTCATGTTCGCGATGATTTCCTGGAAACCGTCACTTGGTGTAGTCGGGGGGCTGACCTTGTACTTGCGGTACAGGTCAATGAACCACTGGTTTGCTGCGATGGCTTCAGGAGTTGTAAGGCCGCTGTTTCCGTTTGCATCGAAGAATTCAGCTCCACTGGAGAGAACGAAGGTTCCCCACCAGTCGTGTCCGCCGCGTGCGCCGCGGATACCGAAACCGTAGACGTCTACGACTCCGTCACCGTCGGTGTCCCGGGTCAGTTTCTGAGCTACGTCAAGGAACTCCTCTCTGGTTGTCGGGACTTCAAGTCCGAGTTCATCGAACATGTCAGTTCTGTAGTAGAGATAGAGGATAACCATCTGGAGCGGCATGTAGTACTGATGACCGTCCGAGTACTTGGTGAGTTCCCAGATCTTGTCATAGACATCATCCTTTCCATCCCAGGCGGCGATATAATCGTCGAGGGGAAGGAGTGCTCCCATGTCGACCAGCTGCGGCTGCCACCACAGTTTTACCTGAGCGACATCTGGTGGATATCCACCGGCGATCGCGGTGAGAAGCTTCTGATTGTATGAATCCCAGCTGATTCTCTCTGCCTCGATCTTGATTCCCGGGTTCTCTGCTTCGAACTTCTGAATCAGCGGATTGAGTGCTGTTTCGGGATTATCGAAGTGGTACCAGAATTTGACGACCTGCGTCTCATCGGCCTTCTCCTGTGCACCCTGTGCAAAGACGAATGAACCGGCTGCAAGCAGGATCAAAGTTATAGCAATAACTTTTCTCATATCGTTCCTCCTATTATTTTTGGGTCAGGACATTCCTGACTTGATCTATGATATCTGAGGGAGTGAGATGATACTTCTTCAGAATCTCATCAGGCTCTCCCGATTCCCCGAAGGTGTCCTGGACACCTACCATGCGCATCGGTGTGGGGCAGTGTTTCGCGAGGACTTCGGCAACGGCTCCGCCGAGACCTCCGAGAACGGTATGCTCCTCGGCTGTGACCACACAGCCGCACTTCGCCGCACTGGCGATGACAGCTTCCTCATCAAGAGGTTTGACGGTGTGGATATTAATCACTTCCGCATTGATACCCTCTTTCTGAAGAGCTTCGGCGGCAGCAAGCGCCGCGGGAACCATCATTCCCATGGCGATGATCGATACATCGCCGCCTTCCTTCATTGTTTTCGCTTCTCCTACGATGAAGGGTTCTTCAAAGGATGTAACCACTTCGGTCGGGATACGTCCGTACCTGAGGTAGACCGGTCCGTTCACCCGTGCCGCTGCAAAGGTCGCATGATATGCTTCATTGGCATCGCAGGGAACGATGACGGTCATGCCCGGAATCATCCGCATGAGGGCGACATCCTCGAAGGCCTGGTGCGTTGCGCCGTCGGCACCGACGCACATACCGCCGTGGCTTGTAGCGATCTTCACATTCGCCTGGTTATAGGCACAGTTGACTCTGATCGCCTGATTTGCCAGGGAAGCGGAGAAGATGGCGAAGGTGCTGGTGAATGGGATCAGTCCGTCGATGGCCATGCCTGCGGCAGTGCCGATCATATCTGATTCCTTGATTCCCATCTGATAGAAGCGCTCGGGAAAGGCTTCAGCGAACTTTCCGACCTTAATAGCATCGGTGAGGTCTGCAGTGAGTGCTACGACTCGTTCATCTTTCGCTCCGAGGTCTGCAAGGGCATCGCCGAAGGCGTCCCGCATTGATTTGTTTCCACTATACATCTTCTACTCCTCATCCTCTGCAATCGGAAAATCCTGATAGGTGCTGTTTTCACCGACGGCTTTCAATGCCTCAGCCGTCTGCTCGCTTGACGGGGTCGCACCATGCCAGGCGGAAAGCCCTTCCATGAAGGGAACGCCCTTTGCCATGACGGTTGTTCCGATAATGGCAGTAGGTCTTCCTTTTACCTGAGAAGCCTCCACGAGGGCATCCAGAAGGGAGGCAATATCGTGTCCGTCGATCTCGATGACATGCCAGCCGAACGAAGAGAGGCGGATACCGAGGGGTTCTACGCCCATGACCTCCTCGACCGTTCCGTCGATCTGGATGTTATTCAGGTTGATGAAGGCACAGACATTGTCGAGCTTGTAGTGACTTGCGGTCATGAATGATTCCCATACCTGTCCTTCCTGAAGCTCTCCGTCACCCAGGACGATATGAACCCGTCCCTTCGACTTCCGGGCTTTCATGGAGAGGGCGATGCCGTTTCCTACGGGAAAGCCCTGTCCGAGAGGACCGCTTGAAGTCTCTACCAGTTCCGGCAGCATCTTTCGGGAAGGGTGTCCCTGCAGCCGTGAGCCCATCTTCCGGTGAGTGGCAAGCTCGGCGAGGGGAATCAGTCCGCTGCGGGCGAGGGAGGCATACCAGACAGCACAGGTATGGCCGTTCGAAAGGATCATTCTGTCCCTGTCGGCATAACCTGCGTCTTCTGTATCATATTCGAAGGCCCAGCCGTACAGCGCTGCCATATAATCAGCTATACCCAGGGCTCCGCCGATGTGCCCGCTTCCTGCATGGCTGATCATCCGGATAGTATCCCGGCGCAGCTGCTGAGCAAGATCTGAAAGTTTCTGCAGGTCTGCTTTTCCCTGCATGCGTGTCTGTTTCATACTCCTCCCTTTTGTTTCGACTCTCTTGATGAGAATCGGTATCAATCGTCATTCAGGCCTGATCGCCGGTTTCTCGAATGGTCCATATGGACACTCATCGCCTCGGCAGCTGCCTCTGGGTCTCTCCTCTCAATCGCTTCCACAATGATCAGATGCTCATCGAGCGAATGTTTCTTCACGATCTCATACTCTTCCACGAAATCCTTGTTCATTGCGATGATCTCCGGTGTGATAAGCGTTATCAGCGACTCCAGCACCGTGTTCTCAGCAGCCTTTGCAATCGCAAGGTGAAAAAGGTGGTCCTCTTCGAGGGTCGGCTTCCCTTCCTGGTAGGCCTGTTCAAAGGCCTTGTGGGCTTCGACGATCGCTGCGATATCCTCTTCGGTCGCACGTAGTGCCGCAAGCCGGGCAGACTCTACTTCAAGCGGTTTTCTCGTCTCCATGAGTTTATCGATCTCATGTAGCTTTGAACCGCAGGATATTATTGATGATCGCATCGAGTGTGATCGTCTTGATTGCCGATACATAGATTCCCTTCTGGGGGACGATGGTCAGAACTCCGTAGTGCTCGAGACGCTGAAGGGCGATGCGTACATATCCCCGGGTTGTAGAAAGTTTCTCCGCAAGTACGCGTTCCGAGGGCATCCTGCTTCCACCCGAGATAGATCCCTCACGGATCATGTCCTGTATGCTTCTGAGGACCCGGTCCACCGGGTGCTCCTTCAGTTCTGTCATCTCACCTCCTGAGATACTGGTTAACCAGTTCAACCAGATGTAGTGTAGCACTGGTTAACCAGTAGTGCAAGAAAAACTTTTCTCTGCTATTTTACTAAAAAAAGTACAGAAAATTACTGAATCCACAATGCTTTGGAGATACGACATGTTCATGTCTCAGGAGAAAAAGTAAATCAGTAACATCTTCATTACATGAGTAAGAAATGCAGAAATTTACTGAAAAAAAGAGAAGAGGACGGAGTGACGGAAGAACGGCGAGTACTCGGTATTCATCCCGAAGGGTTCTGTTCAACCAGAGAAGAGCCGGTCTGGATTTCTCATCCTCTCTTCAGATGAAAGAGAATCAGAGCATGCCGTACGATGAGTCTGAAAAGAATAGAACGTATGACTTCTCTCACCAGAGGCTTGTGTGGTACATTGCTGATACAGGTGGAGGGAGAGGATGAATACGATACACTCAGATAGCAGGCAGGGGCTCGTCCAGGTTGCTTTAGCCCATGTCCTCTGGGGAATCCTGCCCCTCTACTGGAGCATGCTGAATCATATTCCTTCGCTCGAGGTCATGATGAACCGTATGCTGTGGACTGCCGTGTTCTGTGCCCTCTATTTCGTCTTGAAGAGCCAGAATCCGTTCTCTATCGCTGTCAGAACGTTCAGGACCAGTCCTGTATGGCTCCTCATCATAAGTGCTCTCCTTATTGCGACGAACTGGGTCGTTTTCCTCTATACCGTGTCGATAGGCGAGATCCTGCAGGCCAGTATGGCCTATTTCATCTCCCCGATACTCCTTGTTCTGTTCGCCATGATCTTTTTCAAGGAAAGAATGGGGAAACTCCAGGGACTTGCTCTCACCCTCTGCCTGATCGGAGTTGTCTATACCGCTGTCCTCGGCGGGTGAGGTTCCCTACTTCTCCCTGATCATCGCGCTCACCTTCGCGGCCTATACGATCTGCAAGAAGGCATTGCGTCTCGATGGGATCCAGGCTCTCCTGATGGATGGTCTCATTATTCTCCCGATCTCTCTGACCTTCATTCTTATACTGCTTGTCAGAGGGGAAAGTGCATACTCCTTCTCAGATATGCCGACTCTGTTCCTTCTCATTGCTGAGTGGTGTCCGTCACCCTGATTCCGCTTGCACTCTATATAAGCGGAAACATGACAGTCTCTGCCACCACCGTCGGATTCCTGCAGTATATCCTCCCTGTCATGGCTTTCCTGCTGGGATGTGTTTGTCTACCAAGAACCCTTCGGTATTCATGAAGTGATCACGTTCTCATTCATTCTTGCCGGTGTAGTTCTCTACCTGATCTCACTGAAGACGAAGACAGTGATCAAGGAACTTCCCGTATAATTTTCTGAATGTACCTCTTTTCCATGAGATATGTCTTGTTTTTATCCGAACGTTACATTAAAATAAACGTTACATAAAGTGTAACGGAGGTGTGTATGGATATCCAACAGCAGGGACGAGATATCATCCTTCTTGATACGGAGCGGAAAGCTGCGTATTTTCTCTTTTCCCCTCAGACAGCGGATTCTCAGGACGATGAGGAGGGCAGGGGAGCCTGTGACCTCCAAACGGATAGCAGACACGCTGGGTATCTCTCCATCTTCCGCACGCCATCATTTGATAAAACTTCAGGAGATAGGTCTGGTACAACATGATCATTATGAGACGATCAACGGGATACGGGCAGACTATCTGAGTGTGGTGGATGCTGATGTATCCATCGGAGTACAGACAGATGATGAGCTCTACGACAGACGTGAACAGACTACCCGGCAGATGCTTTCTGATATAGTCGAGCGCTTTTTCGCCGCCATGCCGAGGCTTCGGAAGAATAAGATGAAAAAGCCTGAGATCTTCAACGGGGATCTCTTCACCGGTATGGTTCATCTCAACGATGAGGATTCCCGGGAGTTCTACACGATGGTGAGGACGTTTCTTGATACTCATGAGAAAAAAAGAACTCAAGATGAGAGAGCCTGGGAGTTTGCCTTCCTGCTCTACGAGGCTCAGGAGTAGACGGCATGACTACCAGAAAAATCGCCGTCATCATGATGCTCAATTCCTTCGCACTCGGAATCACACTCCCGGTTATGAACGTCGTTCTTCTTGCCAGGGGGCTCACTCTCAGCACCCTAGCCCTTTTTATGGCGCTCTACGGAGGAATCATCGTAGCCACTGAGATACCGAGCGGGTATGTCAGCGACAGGTACGGCAGGGTGAAGACGTTTATCCTTGCAAAATGGTGTACGTTTGCAGGCTTACTACTGGTAGTATTCAGTCATTCCCTGGTCCCGCTGTTCTTTGCCGCAGTTCTCATGGGTCTTGCACGCGCCTTTTCCTCCGGATCTCTCGAGGCTGTCATCGTAGACTGGTATAAAACTATCTATGGAGCGGAAAAGCTTCACAGAATCACCTCACAGATGTCGGTATGGGAAACGGTGGGGTTATCGGGAGGAGCGCTCTGCAGCGGCTTCGTCTCTGTAGCCTTCGAGTCTTCAGGCTTGCTCTCAGACGGACGCACCGGAGTCTTTCTCATCAGCGCTCTGCTGCAGATCCTGATCATTATCTTCGTCATCCTCTGGGTACGGAACCGTACGGATCAGGAGGGGGAAGAAGAAAGAACACCGTCAGTAGGTCTGTTTATGCAAAGCCTGAAACAGAGAGAGTTCCTCTCTATCCTGATTCTCACCTTCGCCTTCGGCTTTGTTCTCTCAGCTATTGAGAAGTACTGGCAGCCGAAACTTCTCGGCATCACTACTGGCCAGGACCTTGCATCGATTCTGCTCGGGATCATCACCTTCCTCGGCTTCATGGGAGCCCTCGGAGGAAGCGTACTGGCAGGAAAGCTTCTGGACCGCTATGTAAAACATACCGGTACTTTGCTTATGCTCTTCTGCCTCTTTCTTGCCCTGATGTTCTCAGCCTTGGCTTTTACCGGCTCACAGACAGGATTCCTTTTCTTTTATACGATATTCTATATTTTCGTAGCTATGTCGGGTATAGCATCAAGAACACTCATCAACAAGGAAATCCCCTCCGAGCTGAGGGCAACCCTCCTTTCGACCCTGTCGTTCTCCCTCCAGGTGGGAGGTCTGGTTTCCTCCATTTTTGCCTCCGTCTTACTCGCAGGAGGGAGTTCTTCTATCAGAACGCTGTGGGTTATCGCATCGGGTGTGTGTATCGTCTCAATTATACCGTTTATGATACATGAGATGCGGTTATCTCGAAGATGAGGAGTGTCAGATACCCGATAAACTCATGAAGAAGGCACTTTCCAGTTGACCACAGGTCTAAAAAAGCTGAGTATGTGTAATATACACGTATGGGGAGGAAACCATGGAACGAGTCGGTGTGATCGGAGCTGGAGCGATGGGGAAGGGTATTGCGGCGAATCTTGAGAAGGCCGGGTACAGTGTTCTCGCGTACAAGAGAGTTCTTGATGAGACGGATGATAAGATCAGGTACCTCAGAGAGAACAATGTATCGATCACCGATGATATGAAGCAGGTGTTCTACTCTTCAGATATTCTCATCACGTGTGTGTCCGACTCCCCCACACTTGAAACTCTCATTCTCGGAGAAGATGGTCTTCTTGCCTGTTCTGGAACGCCGGTGAAGATTCTCCTTGATTTCACGACGGCATTGCCCGAATCTAACAGAAAGATCGCACAGCGCCTGAAAGATCGTGGAATCTCCATGCTCGATACTCCCATGACGCGGGGACCGAAGCAGGCTGAGGCCGGGACGATCAATCTCGTCGTCGGCGGAGATGAAGCTGTCTATACCTCCTATCTTCCTCTTCTTAAGGTTATAGCAGAGAATATTTTCTACGTGGGACCAAGTGGTGCCGGCAACACGGCGAAACTCGTCAATAACTTCCTTGCCATGCTGAACCGTGCAGCCGCTTCAACAGCGACCCTGCTTATCCAGGAAGAGGGTATCGCCCTCGAACCCTTCAGAGACTTCATCACCGTGAGCGGAGGTAACAGCAAGGGCTTCCAGGGAGTGCTCAACAGTATTATCAATGATGATTTCTCGCTGAGTTTCGCGCTGAAACTCGCACATAAGGATCTGAGGTATAACAGGGAACTCTTCGGAGAGAAGGCAAATGAACTGCTCGATGTAACACAGAAACAGTTCAGGGAAGCCGAGGAAGCGGGCTATGGAGAGCAGGATACGAACACGATCTACCTGAGTCTGAAAGAGAAGCAGAAATAGGGATATTCCTGCGAGTGTAAGCCTTCATCACATTCCTCAGTAGACCAAAAGTCTCATTGCCTCCCTATCTCCTGACTGTTATTTATTCAGTAGATGGGGAGAGGAATGAAATTCAGTAAAAACCCGAAACAGCAGTAAACAGAATGGGTGATAGAGGCTCTAAAAAACCTGAAAAACGATTCTGCGCAGTAAAATTAAGGAGAAATTAGTAAAAATGGAAGAATCTGGACCTGATACCCTGTTTCTGTTCAGTAAAATCGTTCGGAATTTCAGGAGATGTTTCTTTAGATGACGAGGTTCCCGTTCGTCCTATTTCTTTCTTGCCTCTTTTTCTTACACTCGATGCATAATTGTCGCATATTATCTTGATATAATGGATGATTCGCCGTATAAATATACAATATCTTGTGCATGATTCGTGCAGGAGACATCAAATTGGAGGAAAGTGTGAAAAAAATATTAGCTCTCACTCTTGTCATGATTATTATGTTCTCTCTCTCAGCCGCAGGTCAGGGTGAGAGTTCCGGTGCAGATTACCCCAAAGGGGCGATCACGATGGTTGTTCCCTACGGTGCAGGCGGAACGACTGATACCACAGGCCGTAAGTTCGCTGTCGCCCTTCAGAAGCAGCTCGGCGTACCTGTGACCGTGCAGAACGTCTCCGGTGCCTCAGGATCTGTCGGTGCAAAGGCAGTTCTCGATGCAAAGGCAGACGGCTATACGATCCACTACACTGCAGATTCTCTCGGAACCCAGCAGGTCATGGGTATCAGCGAGATGAGCTATGACGATTTCACTCCGATTATGGCTGTCGTTAATGATCCCAAAGTCATCGTCGTCAAAGGTGATTCAAAGTACGAAACCCTTGAAGATCTCCTGACAGAGATGAAAAATAACCCAGGCAAGGTGAAAATGTCCTACACCGGTCCCGGTGGATCCGGTCATGTCCAGGCTCTTATTTTCCAGGAACAGGGATATGACATGGCGCTGACAGCCTATTCCGGCGGGGGTGACTGTATCATTGCAGTTCTCGGCGATCAGGTTGATTTCACTAACTCGAACTTCTCGACAATCGGCAAATACCTCGCAAGCGGCGACCTGAGACTCCTCGGTATCTCTGCTCTCGACAGACTTCCCGGATATCCTGAGGTTCCGACCCTCGCAGATGTAGATCCCGCTTTCACAGACTACCTCTCTATTCCTTTCACTCCGCTCTCACTCGTGGTTGCCAAGGATGTTGACGCTTCTGTCGTGAACGTGCTCCGTGAGGCCTCACTGAAGGCTGTGCAGGATCCCGACTGGCTCGCTTTTGTTGAAGAGAAGAACCTTGAGGAACTCTACAAGAAGTATCCTGAAACAGATGATATCCTCACCTTCTATGATGACTGGAGAAGCATCGTTACCTATCTTCTCCATGATGCAGGCGCCACCAAGTACAACCCTGCAGATTTCGGTATCGAGAGATTAAGCAAGTAACGTGAAAGCGATTATCTCTCTGTTTCGCAGGAACAGACATGCGGGAGAATCCGTAGTATTCGGTACACTGGGAGCAGCGCTCCTGGTGTACTCTCTCTACTCGCATTACCAGGTCGATGTGGCCTGGAAACTCTCTCCGTACCTGTTTCCTGTCTTTATCTCCATTCTTTTTATCCTCGTCTCGGTTTCAATGTTCCTTCAGGGACTGAAAACAGGGGAGGAGCCCAGGCAGAACGAGGAGGGTAAGGAGAGCTTTAGGAAGGTCGCAGGATTCATAGGTCTTGTCATCGTCTATTACATCCTCCTTCCATATCTCGGTTTTCTCATCACTGATACGCTGATGCTCTTTTTCTTCCTGCTCTATCTGGGTGTCAGGCCCTGGTGGAAGGGGATGATTTTCTCTGTCTCTCTCACGATTATTATCTACGTAGTCTTTCAGGTCCTCCTGAATGTACGGCTGCCGCAGGGGATGTTCTGATGGAATTTACACATATTATCGCCTACATCGGTGACCCGCGGTTCATCATGTTTGTCCTCATGGGAGCTCTTTCGGGACTCTTCGTCGGTTCCATACCCGGGCTCTCGGTCACGATGGCTACTGCCATTCTGGTCTCCATCACCTATACCTGGGCGACCAGCGATGCGCTCGGTCTGATCATGGGACTCTACGTTGTCGGAGTCTTCAGCGGAGCTCTCTCCGCGATACTGATCAATATACCGGGAGCTCCGTCTTCAGTGGTGACTACCTTTGACGGGCATCCGATGGCGAAGAAGGGGGAGGCTCACAAGGCACTCAGGTTCGCAACGGTCTATTCCTTTATAGGAAGTCTGTTCGGGCTCGTCATGCTGATGCTTCTCGGTGGACCGATAAGCCGTCTCGCAATCAAGTTTCAGCCGATGGATTATTTTCTGCTCGCGGCATTCGGCCTTTCTGCGGTCGGATCGCTGACGGGAGAATCTTTTTCGAAGGGAATGATCAGTGTTCTTGCAGGACTGTTCCTTTCGATGATAGGTCTTGATTCCGTTCTCGGTACTCCGCGTCTCACGATGGGTATCTGGAATCTGCAGTCGGGTATTCCCATCGTTCCTGCTCTGGTAGGTCTGTTCGGCTTCTCGGAGGTTCTCACTGTGATATCTGAAGGTGATGTGCATGCCCAGATTTCTGAAGTGAAGAAAATCACGGTGAAGGCGAAGGAGATCATGAAGCATTTCGTGCACTCTCTCTACTACAGTACGATCGGTACACTGGTCGGAGCCCTTCCCGGGGCCGGAGGTCCTGTCGCTTCCTTCCTCGCCTATTCGGAGGCGAAAAGAATCGTGAAGAATCCTCCTGTACCTTTCGGGGAAGGGGCTGAAGAGGGGATCGTCGCCTCGGAGTCCTCCAACAATGCCTGTATCGGCGGAGCATTGATTCCGATGCTGACCCTTGCTGTCCCAGGTGATGCCGTGACAGCGATCATCCTCTCCGTATTCTACGTGCACGGGCTTCAGCCCGGTCCGATGTTCATCCAGACGCAGCCTGAGCTGTTCGCAGTCATCCTCGCAGGAGGATTTCTCGGTTGTATCGCTTTACTGCTCATCGGACTCTATATCGCACCTCATATGGCCAAGGTCATCTCGGTCCCCAAGAATATCCTGCTGCCGGCTGTGACGGTTCTCTGTATTATCGGGGCGTATGCCTACAATACAAGGATGTTCGACGTCATGCTGATGATGCTCTTCGGCATTGCAGGTTATTTCATGAGGAAACACGGCTATTCCGTCGCACCTCTCACCCTTGCCCTCGTGCTTGGCAAGATGATGGACGACAACTTCCGCCGTGCGGTCTCGCTCGCCATTTCAGAAGATAATATGATCGTCGCCCTCTTCGGCAGGCCAATCACCCTCGTTCTTCTCTTCTTGACGGTTATCACGGTCCTGATGAACTTCCCGTTCTGGAAAAGATTGAAGAGGAAATAGCTCTTCATCTCCCCGGTCTCTCCTGCATGGAGAGACCGGTATGCACTACGTTCTCCCAGCTTGGAAATTACTGAGAATCTATACTCCGCAGTAAAAAGAGAAGCCTCTCTCTTCTGCGTGTGCTCTCGAATACCATCTGTTTTCAGTAAAACTGAGAAGGTTTTACTGAATATTCCGTATTCCAGAGGAGACTGAGGACTTTTGCTCTACCTTTTAGTCAGTAACCTTCCTGTGGATCATGCTTGTAAGAAATGTGTGAAACAGAACCTGAATTCCATGGTATCATTGACCTTAGGTATACGTATCAGTATGATGCAGCCGAATGGAGAAGTATGATGCAGAAAATAAACAACTATACAAAGATTGTCGCAACCATAGGACCGGCTTCAGAAGATTATGATTCAGTGAAATCAATTATCGCGGCAGGCGCCCGCGTGATACGTCTGAATTTCTCCCACGGAGATGCGGCAGAGCATCAGGTCAGGGTAGACCGGGCCCGTCAGGCCTCCCGGGAACTCGGCATTCCTGTCGCGATCTTTCAGGACCTTCAGGGACCGAAGATCCGCCTCGGCAAACTGAGTGAACCCTTCGAGGCTGCCTCCGGTGATACGCTCGTCATAACCACAGAAAAGGAGTTTGTCGGTTCCGCCGGCCGGGTCAGTATCGATTATCCCTTCCTGCACAGTGAGATCAGTGCAGGTTCACGCATCCTCATCGATGACGGTCTCCTCTCATTGCGTGTCGAGTCAGTGAAAGGCTCAGAGATCAGCTGTACCGTCGTGGAAGGAGGGCTCGTCAGACCCCGAAAGGGAGTGAACCTTCCCGGTGTCCCTCTGAACCATCTTTCCTCCTTTACGGCAAAGGATGAGAAGGATCTCGCCTTCGCCTTCGAGAACGAACTCGATTTCGTTGCACTCTCCTTCGTCCGCAGTTCACGTGACGTGCATGCGCTGAGACAGCTGATGCTCAGCAGATACGGAAGGGAGATCCCTATTATCAGCAAGATAGAGAAACCCGAAGCCGTGGATGATATCGAAGAGATCATCAGCGAGTCCGGGGCTATTATGGTTGCAAGAGGTGATCTCGGAGTGGAGATGTATCCTGAGGAGGTTCCTCTTGCCCAGAAGAATATCATCAGGGCATGTCAGTCAACGGGAACTCCCGTCATCACGGCAACTCAGATGCTTGAATCGATGATCACCAATCCCCGTCCGACCCGTGCCGAGACGAACGATGTAGCGAATGCCGTCCTGGACGGTACGAGTGCTGTGATGCTCAGCGGTGAGACTGCTGCAGGGAAATATCCTCTCCAGGCGGTGCAGACAATGAACCGCATCATCACACATACAGAGAGCTCCAAAGAATTCAGGAACCTGGTCCTCAACCAGGGAGTGAACAGGGCTCATATCAAACTGCGCCAGAAACGCTCGATCACGGACGCTGTCGGTCTCGCCACCAGAGAGCTTGCCTTCTCGATCAAGGCCTGCAAGATAGCGTGTTTCACCAACTCCGGCTCTACAGCACGCCGTATAGCGAAGTTCAGACCTGAAACCCCCATTCTCGCCTTTTCACCTATTCAGTCAACGGTCACCCGGCTTGCCCTCTCCTGGGGAGTGTCTCCGATCCTGATCGACGAACTCACTACCATAGATGAACTCCTTGAGTTCGCCCCCGAGTATCTGAGAAAGCATAACCTTGCAAAACCCGGCGGTCCCGTCGTGATCACGGCAGGAGTCCCTGTCGGGGTTGAGGGTAATACCAACATGATTAAGGTTGTCGAGGTGTAAGAACTCTTCTTCCTGCCTAGAAGAACCGCTCCCAGAGCTGAGAGAACGGCATTGCCAGCAGTAGCGCCGGGAGCATGCTGAGTACCGGAAACGGTTTGATCTCAGCGATCTTCAGTCCGGTGGCAAGAATGATCATGCCACCGACGGAAGAGAAGTCCGCCAGCATCGATTCGTTCGTGAGGGGGAGGAGTACTGTAGCTAACAAAAAGAGCAGCGTCTGCAGCATGAGCTGCGGGACAGCCGCTGTCGCTGTGATGATCCCGATCTCCGCAGCAAATATGATAGCAGTGAAGAAGTCCATGAAGGTTTTGACAAGCAGGAGTGTGTAGTCTCCGCTCATCCCCTCCTGAAGTGCACCGAAGATACCCGTTCCTGAGAAACTGAAGAGGATCACTATTGCTATGAACCGTTCCAGATGCACTTCCTTCTCATGATCTGCCGCCGTGCCGGGGAGTTTCTTCTCTATGAGGAGCTGGATCCTGCGGGCACCGGAGGTGACTCCCTTCTCTATGTTGAGAAGCTCTCCGAGAATAGTTCCCACCATAAGGGCGAGAATGACGGGAGGAAGATTGACAACCTTGATGATCATGACGACACCGAGGGAGATAGCGACGATGGAGAACATGAGCGGAAGCCGCTTCTTCATGGTCGCGGGGATGTGTCGTCCGAGAAGGAGACCGAGGATGCTTCCTGAAATTATTCCTACGCTGTTTATATAGGGACCTATCATACCTGACTCCTATGCTCTGTGTTTTGAGTAGTTCAGCCCGTCGAAGAAGAGGGAGCGTATCTCGTGCTTCTTCCCGATTCCCTTGAAATCCAGTTCCCATACCTCGCCGTTGTGAGGAATCCTCTCGGGATAGACGGGTAGGGTAGCTTCAAGAAGACCTCTCAGGATCCTCATAGCAGCGCCGTGCGAGACAAGGAGACAGAACCCGTCACCGGTTCCCAGCTCAGTAAGGAAAGAAGAAAGCCGCTCAGCAATATCTTTATACGTCTCACCGTTTTCAGGCTTCCAGAGCCACCGTTTCGTCCTGTCTGTTTCATACAGAGGGTCTGCCTCTGCTTCGGCATATGTTCTGTTCTGATAAATTCCCAGGTTGTGCTCTGCAAGCCTTGCATCAAGCTCGAAGGGAACGCTCAAGAGGTTTCTGAACGGTTCTGCAGTCTGCCTGGCTCTTAGCAGAGTGGAGCAGTAGATCTTCTCGGGAAGAAATTCCTTCACGTACCGTTCTGCGATCGCTGAGGCGTCTTTCATTCCTTTTTCTGTCAGCGGATACTCAAGCTGGCCTGCAAGGATTGTTTCTTTGTTTGCCACGCTCTCAGCATGACGGATGATGTGGATTCTCATGTGGGTCTCCAGGATAGATGCTATGAGGTTTGAAAGTATCATTTTAGGTGATGCAGTTGCAAGGAGTTTCACAGGAACAGAATGAAAAAAAGAGGTGTATCTGCATAGTGGATGAGTAATCAAAGACTGATACAGCCGGGTTTTGGACGTACTGAAAAACCGTTGTTTTTAGTAATAATATGCAGTTTTTACTAAGATTGGACTGGATTCATGGAGGTGATGCTGAAACGGAAAACGCAGTAAACCTCCCGCCGGACATTTAGTGCACAATACACGCAATGTCAGTAGATCCAGCAGGGTATTCAAATCTTATGCGTCATGGCGCAGAGAGGTCTCTTCCGTCTCCTTCTCAGTTATGATTCTCCCTGTGAATTCATCCATCGACCTGTTGATTCCAAAGAAACCTGCAACCGCATCGAAGACAGAAACCGGCAGAAGCCGGAGAATAAAGAGGGTTCTCACGAAGAAGGGGAGAATGAGGATCTTCCTTCTCTTCTCAACAGCCCTGAAAATTCTTGATACGACGTACTCGGGTTTCAGGATAGGCAGGAGTAGGGGGAAACGGGTCTTCACACCATCGAACATGCCTGTGTCTATGAAGAAGGGACAGACAGTCGTTGCAGCAATCCCGGAACCTCGGCCGCAGTACTCCATCCTGACCGATTCAGAGAAGCCGACAGCCGCGAATTTGGTCGCCGAGTAATCGACGAGACCCTTCACACCGATCAGGCCCGCAGCACTCGCGATCGTGACGATCTGTCCTGACTTTCTCTTCACCATGGAAGGGAGGAATGCCTTGGTCACCCAGAAGAGGGAGATCTGATTCACCTTCATCGTTGCCTCGATCATCTCATCGGGAGTCTCCAGGAGCGTCTTGCCTGACACGATACCGGCATTATTGAACAGAATATCGACCGGGGGGAAGGAGTCTTCAACCTCCCGGGCCTTTGCATAGACTTCCTCCCTCTCTGTGATATCACACACCATCGGTATGATATCGAGAGCGTGCTGATGTGCGTACTCCTCCAGTTCCTTCAGGAGCTTCCTGTTGATATCCCATACAACGACTCTCTGTCCTGTTTCAGCGTACCTGATTGCAAGAAGACGCCCGATACCGCTTGCTCCTCCTGTGATAAGAACAGTCTTTTTCTCTCTCTGTATGGACATGGCACCGAGCTCCTTCTCTTTCGCAGTTTTGAGTACACTGGAGCCGCAGGGGACTCACGTGTGTGAATAAGAATAACATGGAAATGGAAGTGAGGGGAAAAGAATTCTTGCTCATAATTATCTCTGATAAAATAGAATAGAGGTTCTGTCTTCTTGGGTTTATGACTGACGTGTTATTTCAGGGAGAGCGCACGTCTGGCAGAAAATAGGAATTTTCCTGAAAAAAGATTTGACATCTCACCCATGAGGGTATAGTCTGTTGTCAGACAATCTTGGAGGGAGTGATGGATCCGATACGGAAAATACCCATTACAGATCAGGTAGTAGAGAAGATACGAACATCCATCATGGATGGGAAGTTTCAGGAGGGAGAGAAGCTCCCCTCTGAACAGTCTCTCTGCAGTTCCCTCAATGTGAGCCGTTCTACCGTACGTGAAGCATTTCGTGTACTCCAGACCATGGGTTTTGTCGAGCTGAAACCTGGAAGGGGAGCCTTTGTCCACTCTTCCACAGGAAATGCAGCGACCGATATCAAGGACTGGTTCCGTGTGAACGCTCCGAAGCTGACAGAGTTCATCGAGGTTCGTAAGGCGATCGAAACTCTTGCCATCAAGATTGCGGTAGAGAGAGGTACCGAGGAAGAGTATGAGAAACTTATCGCCATCAACGATAAGTTCAATGAAGCAGTAGAGAAGGATGATGCGAAAGCGATGGCCTATCTAGATGAGGCCTTTCATAACGAGATCGTCGATATGTCCCATAATTCACTTCTTGTGAGTATCAACGGAGTCGTCGCTCAGGCATTCAAGAATTATAGAAATGTATCCTTTCAAGTGAGACATAATGCACTGAACGCCATAACGCCTCACCATAATATTCTGGAGGCCTTGAGGGCGAGGGATTCTAAAAAAGCCGTGCACAGCATCGAGAGTCATCTCGAGCAGGCACGCGAGGATATGGAGACAACCATAAAGGAATAATACAATTTTTCATGTAAATTGTCTGATAGCAGACAAAATGAAACGAATTTAATTTTAGGAGAGATAGCAATGTTCAACAAAGATACCTACGGAAAGATTCTGGTACCGATCGTCACGCCGTTCAAGGAGAACGGTGATGTGGATTACGAAGCAATGGTCTCGATCGGCGAGACGCTGCTCGAGAAGGGCTGGGCCGATACGTTTATTCTGACCGGTACTACCGGTGAATTCCACACGATGAACTCGGAAGAGAGAATTAAGATCTTTCAGACGATGTACGATGCATTCGCAGACCGTATTCCCCTCATTGCAGGAACAGGTGCTCCTTCCACCCGTGAAGCGATTGCACTGACACAGGCTGCCGAGAAGATCGGCTACAAGACCGTCATGGTCGTGGCTCCCTACTACACGAAACCTTCACAGAAGGAGATCATGAACCACTTCCAGCTGGTAGCGAGAGCCGTCTCTGTCGATATTCTGATCTATAACATCCCGATCTTCACCGGAGTGAACACGTCACCTGAGATTGTTGCCGAGCTTTCTAAGGAACCGAACATCGTCGGTATCAAGGAAGAGGCTGAACTCAATGCAAAGCAGATGACCGAGTTCATCAATGTCACACCCGATGATTTTATCGTCTACAACGGAGACGACACGATGGTCCTGGAATCCTTCGTTCAGGGCTTCGAGAGGATCGGCGGCGTGATCAGCGGAGGTTCTCATATTGCAGGAGACCAGATCAGAGAGATGATCGACCTGCTCCATGCAGGAAAGGTTCAGGAGGCTTCCGTGATTCAGCGTCGGCTTCTGCCGCTCTACCGGATCATGGGCCAGGGCGGGAAGGACGAACCCGGTCTGTCTGATCAAGGATGCGATGAGGATGGTAGGCTATCCTGCAGGCTACCCGAGACTGCCGATGCTCCCCGGGACCGAGGAAGAGGTGAAGAACGTGACGTGAGCTGATGATCAAGGTCGGCGCACTGAAATAGGAGATAGTGGAATGTCGACTGAAACCACAGGAGATGATCAAGAAGCTCAAAGGGTCCTCTCACGATCTTTCCCGACCCATTTCAAGGATAACGGGGATCTCGACCTTGATGCGATGCGTGTCTCTGCGGAGTATGCGAAGGAAGCTGCGTATGCAGGGACATGACGGCTGTATGATGATAGCCGGCAGTACCAGTGAGTTCTATGCGATGACCGATGAGGAGTCGCTTGGCTATGATCAAGGACGGTCGCTGACGTGCTGGGAGGATCCGTCCCCCTGATCGTTGGTACCGGCCGAGCCGCTACGCGATTGTCAATAGACATGAGCGTGAAGGCCCAGGACCTGGGCATCGATATGGCGATGATCACCAACCCCTACTACATGCATGTGAGCGAGGATGGGCTCTACCGCCACTTCTCGAGCAGATAGCTGAGAAGCTCGATATCGGGGTGATGATCTATGACAACCCGACGACGAGCAAGATCGCTATTCCCCCCGCACCTGATGCAGCGGCTCTCGAAGGTGCCGAACATCATCGGGGTGAAGGAGAACACGCACCAGTATCGAGAACTACTACTGGATGACGAGAGGTAGTGGATCCTGCTGATATGGTCATCACCTGCGGGATCGGTCACCTGACCTATATGTTCGAGGCTCCGCTGGGAGTCGAGGGCATATCGTCTCGGAACTCGCTCTGCTTCGCACCTGAAGATCGCGTTCATGCGATCTACGATGCGGCAGTAGCGAAAGATTACGCGGAAATGAGGCGACAGCTTGACCTGTCTGGTTCCGTACCATCGGTTCGTCGCGCAGGCTGTGTCGCGAGAAGGAAGTATCCCCACTATCCTCGTCTCAGGAACTGGGGAGGAAAGGCCACCTCCGTCTACCAGTCGATCCTCAAGAAGGGCGATGGAACTGGTAGGACTTCCTGGTGGCGTCGTAAGAGAACCGTTAGAGAATATTACCGATGCGGAAGTTGTAGGAGCTGAAAGAGCGTGCTGCACGTCCATCGGGATAATTTAATTAAGGAGAAGGATGATGAAAAGAGCTTTTCGTTCTGTTGTATGGTGCTTGCTATGGCAGCTACCAATGGTGTTCGCTCAAGGTGCTGCTGAGGCAGCTGATGAGTTTCCTACGGAACCGATCAAACTGATCGTTCCCTGGTCAGCCGGTGGTGGTACTGATGCTATTGCCCGTGCATTGGCAAAGATCAGGTGAGAAGCACCTTGGTGTACCTGTCGTTGTAGAGAACAAGCCTGGTGGAACCGGTGCTGTAGGCCTTGGAGAGACGGTGAAGGCAAAACCAGATGGGTATACCCTTGCTGTACTGCCTGTTGAGCTGAGCTTCCTGAAGGATTCCGGGATTTACCCGTTCGACTTCACGAACTTCACACGGATCATGAACCTCAACACAGACCCCTCTGCCCTGACTGTGAAGGCAGATGCTCCCTGGAACACCCTGGCAGGAGTTCGTCGACTTATGCTGAAAGCTAATCCTGGAAGCGATCAAGATCGGTCACTCAGGAACCGGTATGCTGTGGCACCTCGCAGCTGCATCCCTCGCGCTTGCAGACTGGGACTGAGTACACCTATGTTCCGTTCAACGGAGCTGCAGACGCTATCGCAAGTGTCCTTGGTGACAACATCGATGCAGTCACAGTAAGTGGTGCTGAGGTATCAGCCCAGGTACGTGCCGGCGAGATGAAGATCCTTGCAGTATTCGGTGACAGCCGAATGGAAATCTTCCCGGATGTCAAGACTGCTAAAGAGCAGGGATATTGATGTCGTCGTCAACACCTTCCGGGGACTCGGTGGTCCTGCAGGCATCCCTGAAGATCGAGTCGAAGATCCTCCATGAAGGGTTCAAGGCGATGATGGAAGAACCTGAGTTCATCAAGGTCATCAGCAACATGGGTCTCGGTATCGACTACAGAAGCACCGAAGATTACTACGCACTCACAGACGATACGGCTGCACGTCTTGCACCCGTACTCGAAAGTCTTCTTGCAATCAAGTAAATAACAGCACATTCTGCTCCGGTCTTTTCCGGGGCAGAATGTCCCTATGAAGGAAT
>CAXXSP010000052.1:0-13027 GCA_963676605.2 Sphaerochaetaceae bacterium
GCGCAGACCCCGCAGTCATTGTGACTCTCGAGCACGCTTTCAGACTCATGCAGCCGGTACTGAAATTCCTGTTTGTCGTAAAGGAAAAATAAATCCAAACCTAACAGGAGTATAACGTATGGCTAACGATATCAACAGCGTAGTCCTTGTCGGAAGACTTACCCGGGATATGGAACTCAGATACCTTAACAGCGGAACGGCTGTCGGCCGTTTCTCCCTTGCCGTAAATCGTACAAAGAGGTCAGGCGATGCAAGGGAAGAGGAAGTGAGTTTCTTCGATATCACCGTGTGGGGCCGTCAGGCAGAAGTTCTGAATTCCTACCTTTCCAAAGGGCGTCAGGTCTGTGTGAGTGGAGAACTCCGCCAGAGCCGCTGGGAACAGGATGGCCAGAGCCGCAGCAGAATTGAGATCGTCGCCAATTCCGTACAGCTTCTGGGAGGCAATCCAGGAAACGCAGGTCAGAGTGAACGCAGTTCCTACCAGAACGGCGGTGGATATCAGAACGGCGGAGGGTTCCAGAAACAGTCGAGCCCGGCTCCTTCCTTTAAGGAGAATGCGCCTTCTTCCTTCCCCGGACCGGAACAGTTCGATGATGACATTCCGTTTTAACACTGCAATAGGAGAATAGTAAACATGGCAGATGATAATGATAAGAGCGTAAGCAGAGACGGCAACGGCGGAAGAGGTGGAAACTCAGGACGTCGTTTCGGCGGTAACAAGAGAGGACCTTTCAAGAAGAAGGTCTGTAAGTTCTGTACACAGGGCCTTGTAGCAGATTACAAGAATCCCGACATGCTGAGAAGATACGTGACAGAAAGAGGTAAGATCCTCCCCAGTCGCATCACCGGTAACTGTGCAAAACACCAGAGAGCACTTACCACCGAAATCAAGCGCGCACGTGTGCTCGCATACCTTCCTTTCGACAGAAAGTAAGTGTTTTCGGCTATGAGAGAGTACGACAGCCGTACACTTGTTGATCTGCTGTTACCTGCGGGGATTTCGTTTATAATCTACCTGGTAACATCTTCAGGAGTATTAAGCATTCTGCCGCTGCTTCTGATGAGTGAGAGACTTGATGGCTTGTGGAAGAAGAGTATAAGCGCAGGACTTGTAGTCCTTGGTGTCATTATTCTTCACACGGTACAGCTGGGCGATATCTTTCAGACAAGAGGTACGATGACGGGAGTACTGATTGTAGGACTTTACATGCCGCTGTCCCTGATCGTTTCGGCCTGGGTCTGGATGGTGATGAGTCATACACGATATGCAATCCGTCTGATTGCATCGGTTTCGATCGTTTTTGTATTCGGTTTTTTTATAGTATTATGGTTACTTGGAGACAGTGAAAGTTCCAGGAACACGCTTGCAGTCTATCAGGAGGTTCTCACCTCAGTCATTCAGATGATGGGGGCCGGCATGATCGGCAGTGACACTGAGACGTTGAGTGAATTCATGTATGCGGTGATTATCCGCTTCGCATTATTCATCTACCTCGTTCAGTTCATGGCTGCCGTCTATATAAGCGAACTGTTCCTCAACAGGAACTCCCGGTCATTCGAACAGCGGATGATGCAGTGGCGACTCCCGCATGAGACCCTGTGGGTCTTTCTCGGATCGTTCACCCTCGTCCTGGTAACGTTTTTTACAGATTCGACGCTTATAGAAAGTGTCGCGTACAACATAAGCAGTGCTCTCGCCCTGTTTTATGCGGTACACGGAGTCTCGATAGCTGTCTATCTGCTGAAGAAAAAGGTAGAACATCTCAGGGTTCTGAGAACGTTCAATATCTGTCTGATGCTGATGCTGCTGCCGGGCATGAATGTGATTGCCTTTCTTGCATTTTCCCTGCTGGGAATCAGTGAGACATGGATCACGTATCGTAAACATGAGTAAGGAGAAAAGGGAATTATGAAAATTATTTTAAATCAGGATGTTCATAATCTCGGAGAAGAAGGAGACGTGGTAGAAGTCAAGAACGGATACGCACGGAATTACCTCCTTCCCAGAAATATTGCAGTCCTGTTCAACAAAGCGAATCAGGCTATCTTTGCCGGTAAGGCAAAGGCAATTGAGAAAAGAAAGGAAGATAAGAGAAAGGCTGCCGCGTCTCTCAAGGAGAGACTCGATTCAATGACTCTTTCTCTTACCGTTTCTGCCGGTGAAAGCGGCAAACTCTTCGGTTCAGTGACAAACACCATGATTATGGAGGCACTGGCCAAGGAAGGGATCGAAGTAGAGAAGAAGAGAATTGAAGTATCTTCTCACGATATCAAGATGGTCGGTACCTACACTGTCAAGATTCGTCTCTACGAAGGTGAAAGCGCAGCTATGAAGCTTGAAGTCATCAGTGAAAAGGCTGTGAAGAGCGCTGAAGCCGCCTCTGAAGCAGCAGAAGCTGTTGAAGAAGCTCCCGCAGCTGAAGAAGTTGAGGAAGTGGCAGAAGAAGCTGCGGTTGAAGAGACTGCTGCTGATGAAGCTCCCGAAACTGAAGAAGCTGAAGAAGAAAAAGAATAAGGGTCTGACCCGTGGCTGATATCGCAGGGGGGAGAATTCCCCCTCATAATATTGATGCAGAGAAAGCTGTACTCGGAGCAATCCTGTTAAGCTCGGATGCATTTCATGAGGTTTCTCAGTCGTTGAGAAAGGATGATTTCTATTCTCCTGCTCATTCGACCCTCTACGATGCCATTCTTTTATTTCACAATGAGCATAGTGGTCAGACGATTGATCTGATCACTATCTCTGAATTTCTCAAGGGGCAGAAACTCCTGGACCTGTGTGGAGGCATGGCGTATGTCGCCAGCCTTACCAGTGACGTCCCCACCATTACCAACGCAATCTATTACGCAAAGATAGTACAGTCCCTCTCCCTGAGACGATCGCTGCTTACTCTTTCCTCGACACTCTATGATTCCGCTTTCGATGATTCGAAGGACGTGGATGAAATTCTCGATGACGGTGAACATAAACTGAGTGACCTCCAGATTTCAACAGAGATGTTCAGCGAGAGTTATAAGGATGGATCAGTCCTTGTCCGTTCGACGGTAGACCATCTGATGGAACGTGTTCAGCATGGTAATGTCGAGGGCGTGAAGAGTGGCTTCTCCCGCCTTGATGATATGACCGGCGGATTCCGTCCCGGTGAATATGTAGTCATCGGTGCACGTCCCTCAGTAGGTAAAACCGCATTCGCCATCTCTATGGCGATCGATATCGCCATCCACCGTAAAATATCCACCGGGTTCTTCTCTGCAGAAATGACAAGTATGGCTATCATGGAAAGAATTCTTTCCGCTGAAGCCCGGGTTGATTCCAAGCGTATCAGAAATGCGGTTCTGCGTTCTCAGGATACGAATGCGATCATTGATGCTGCCAGCAGGATCTACGAAGGCAAACTCATTATACAGGATACACCGAACATCAAGCTGTTCGATCTGAGAAGCCAGGCAAGGAGAATGAAACGGGAGAAAGGAATAGAGATCCTCTTCATCGACTATCTCTCGCTGATCAACCCTGAGAGCGGACCGAATGTACCTCGTCATGAACAGGTTGCAGAGATCAGCCGTTCCATGAAATCTCTTGCACGTGAACTGCGGATTCCGATCGTCGCCCTTTCACAGGTATCTCGTGATGCAGAAGGGAAGGAGCCGAACCTTGCGAATATCAGAGAGTCGGGTTCCGTCGAGCAGGATGCAGATGTCGTTCTTTTCCTTCACCGTGACCGTCTGAGTGAACACGATGAGGCCAACGGAGAAGAGCAGCAGGTGCTTGTAAACGGATTCCCTGTCCAGGAGACGAAGATTATCCTTGCCAAACAGCGTAACGGTGAAACCGGTGTCTTTGCGATGGGATTCCAGAAACAGCTTGTACGATTCGTAGAATTGGAACAGTATTCCTGATTACGAGAGAAAGAATCTCGCGTCGCTGAACAGGACAAACAGAATAAGAACAGACAGAATAATCACTCCGATCGACTGGTAGCGCAAATAAGCTGAAACCGGTAGAGGTTTCCTGCGTATCCACTCGATGAGTGATAGGATGATGGATCCTCCGTCCAGCGCGGGTAGGGGAAGGAGGTTCGCGATGCCCAGTGATATACTGACCATTGCCATAAGCTGGAGGAAGGATCTCAGACCGCTCAGAAAGGTCTCTCCTATTACATAGCTGATTCTGAGAGGTCCTGCCAGAGATTCTCCTGCGCTCATTCTTCCACTCACGAGCTGAATGAAGAGATTCACGGTTTCACGGATCATCGCCGCAGTCTCTTTGGCTGAAGAGGCCACTGCACGCACGAAGGAATAGCCTTCAATGGTCACACGGGATCTTTCGAAGGAAAAGGGTGCAATGATCTTCCCTTCAGCTGACCGCTGGGGAATGAAGTCAATCGTTTCTTCGTTGCTGTCTGCATGACGCAGTTTCATGGACATCCTTCCCCGGCCACCAAGATAGGCAGAGAGAACATCGGCTATATAGAGACTCTCCTTTCCATTCACCTGAAGGATACGGTCTCCTACAGCCGCACCGGCCACTGCTTCAGGACTGAGGGGATCGAGTGAAGCTATCACAGGCGTTATAGCAGAGGCGACACCGAGAAGGTATCGTCCATCCTGAAGGATCGGGAGAACAGGGACGGTAAGCACTTGGGAAGAGCGCTTTACACCTACGCTCAATGTTTCTCCATCACCATACTCCTCTTTCATGAATGTTGAAATATCCTGAAAGTTTCTGATCTCCGTCTTATTCAGCGATACAACAGTATCTCCGGTTTGCAAGCCCCCTTGTTCTGCGGCATTTTCCCCCTCTCCGTATAAAAGAGGATAATCGCGAGTGACGAGAATCGTGGCAGGATCAGAAAATGAGGTTGAAGAGAGCATAAAGAAGGGAATGAAGATCAGAAAAGCAAAGATAAGATTCATCATCGGCCCTGCCAGATAGGTGATCATGCGCTTCAGCGGATGCGCTGCAAAGATCGACCCACTCGATACGTTCTGTATTTCATGTTCATGGCGTTCATGAGATTTAATGAGATCTTCCGCTCCTTTGAGGCGGCAGTATCCTCCGAGAGGGAATATATTGATCCGGTATTCGATCCCGTTTTTATTCCATCGTTTGATTGCCCGGCCCCAGCCTATGGCGAATGCTTCAACCGTTATACCGCTCAGACGGGCACCGAGATAGTGACCAGCCTCATGAATCGTGATCATAAATGCGATTGAAGCAAGCCCTATGAGAAAGGAGACAAGTGTATTCACCCTCTGCGCCTCTGAACTGCTTCATGTGCACGTTGTTTCGCCTGCCTATCCAGAGTGATGATCTCTTCGAGATTCTGTGGTGCATCGGAGAAATTATCCTGCATCACCTCGTGAACGATATCAGAAATGGAAAGGAATGGGATCTTCCCGTTCAAAAACGTATCAACTGCCACCTCGTTTGCACCGTTGAAGGCGATAGGGTATCCTCCGGAAGATTCAATGGAGGCATAGGCAAGAGCGAGCATGGGGAACCGTTTTGGATCCCAGGGAGAGAAGTTCAGGTCAAGGGGGGCAAAGGAGAGCGGGCTCACAACATCATGAAGAGGCCGATCTAAGATATTAATGGCATCCATGATCGGCAGCGCCATATCGGGAGGTGAGAGTTGGGCATAGACAGCCCCGTTCTTCATCCGTATCATCGAGTGGACCACAGACTGCGGATGTACCGTGACTTCTATATAGTCTGCCGGGAGTTGAAACAGAAACGAGGCTTCTATCACTTCAAGACCCTTGTTGGCAAGGGTGGCAGAATCTATGGATATTTTTCTCCCCATGGACCAGGTTGGATGGCTGAGGGCATCTTCTACGCTTACAGTTTTCATCTGCTCATAGGTGAATTCCCTGAAAGGTCCCCCGCTGGCAGTGATGATGACGGAATCTATCGCGTCTCTTCCATGTGCCCCGATCAGGGCGTTGATCGTAGAGTGTTCTGAATCTACCGGGATAATGGTCGCCCCGGATTTCTCTGCCGCGGCGAATAGAAGGTGACCGCCCATGACCACGCTCTCTTTATTCGCGAGAGCAAGATTCTTCCCGGCACCGAGTGCAGTGAAAGAGGGCACGAGACCTGCGCTACCGCTGATCCCGTTCAATACCACATCGCAGGCAACTGTCTCTATCATCCGTTTGAGTCCATCTTCACCCGAATAGAGCGTTCCTTCAGGGAAATTGAACGTCTGGGATGTATCGGTGATGCACAGATGCCTGACATGAAAACGTGTTGCCCAGGAGTGCATCATCTCATAGTTGGAATGGCAGGAAAGGGCAACTACCTCAAAAATATCTGAATACTTTTTCAGTGAGGAGAGTGCCGTTGTTCCGATCGACCCGGTAGCCCCGAGGATCATCACCCTCGTTCGTTTCAAGCTCATCACAGCCCCTTTTTGACAAGGAGAACAATGTAATAGAAGACAGGAGCGACGAACAGGAGAGAATCTATGGAGTCCATGAGGCCTCCGCGGCCCATAATGATCGTACCCGAATCTTTGATACCGGCACTTCGTTTGAACATCGATTCCACCAGATCTCCGGCATCACCTGTGAGAGCCACAGCAGTCGACAGGAGGATAAGAGAGAGGGGAGTAAACATCCCCGCAATGACAGGGGAGAACAGATAGTAGAGGAAGGAAGCGGCGATAGCACCGAAAATCCCACCGATAAAACCTGCGATCGATTTATTGGGTGAAACCTGAACGATATTTCTGTTGCTCTTCCCCAGCAGCATACCGAACACATAGGCGAGTGAATCGTTCGCAAACACGAGGGAAAAGAGGAGGAGCAGCAGATTGCCCGGATGGGAGAGGAACAGGATGCGTATCAGAGAGAGGGAGAGGAGAGAGGGGTAAGCAAGCAGGAGTAGGTATCTTCCCACTTTTTCCAGTGATTTCTCAAACCTGTCACGTTCTCCCTGAAAGATTTCCACGGAACATATAATAAGGAGGAGAAGAATCCCGTACACTCTAGTTACCGGAAACACAAGTGAGAAATGTTCCTCGAGATACAATACAAACGGAAAAAGAGAGAATGCACCCACTTCAATAGCATTGGGTGATACCCAGGGAATGAACATCTTGTGCATCTCAAGCGTACCGATCGCCATTGCAGCCACAGTAAGCAACGCAAAGGCAAGATGATCATAATAGGGGAGAAAGTACATGAACAGAAGGAGCGCAGGGACGGAAGTAAAGGTGAGAATCAATCGCTTTGCAACACTATTCATTAAGGAGTCCTCCGTACCTTCGGTTTCTCAGTGCAAATTCATCGCAGGCGGCTTTCAGGTGTTCCATGGTCCATTCTGGCCAGAGAGAATCATAAAAGGCGAACTCTGCATATGCACTCTCCCACAGAAGGAAATTGCTCAGTCTTTTTTCTCCGCCGCTGCGTATAATATAATCTACTACAGGGATCTCGGGATAGTCAAAGAACTTCTTCACAGTCTCGACTTTGAGCCGTTCCCCTTCAGTGCGCTTTTCAAGCCAGGCGTTCACCGACCGGATAATCTCATCCTGTCCGCCGTAGCCGATGGCGAGAGAGACAGTGATGTGACTGTTATGGGCAGTTGCTTCCTGGGTGGACTTCACTGCCTTGAGAACCTGATCGGGAAACTTTGAAAGATCTCCCCGTACAACCAGCTTTGCACCGACTGAATTGTAGAAGTCGATTTCACTGAACAGTCTGGTAGCGAAGAGATTCATGAGATAATCCACTTCCTTGGCAGGCCGGGACCAGTTCTCTGTCGAGAATGCATAATAGGTCAGATAGGGAATATTCAAATCTGAGGCAGCTTTCACAATCCGTTTAGCTGCCTTCACTCCCTCGAAGTGTCCCATTGAACGGGGAAGAGAGCGTTTTTTCGCCCATCTTCCGTTTCCGTCCATGATGATTCCGATATGTTGAGGGTAACCCTGTTCGTGCTGTTCTGCTGCCACTGACTTAGATCTCCAGAATTTCTTTCTCTTTCTCGCTTGCGAGATCAGAGATCTTCTGGATATACAGATCTGTCATTTTCTGAATCCTGGTTTCTCCGTCTTTCTGTTCATCCTCGGAGATATCACTTGCCTTCTGCATCTTCTTCAGTTCATCGATACTGTCACGACGGATATTACGGATCGCAACCTTGTACTGTTCTGAAGTCTGCTTCGCCGACTTGGCAAGTTCTTTTCTTCTCTGCTCGGTGAGCGGAGGGAAGTTGATTCTCAGGAGTTTTCCATCGTTATTGGGATTGAGTGAGAGTTCACTTTTCAGAATCGCCTTTTCGATAGGACCGAGGAGTGATTTATCCCAGGGCTGGATAACGACGAGTCTCGCCTCGGGAACGGAGACGCTCGCTACCTGAGAAAGAGGAGTCTCCTGGCCGTAATAATCGACCTTGATTTTGTCAAACAGGGCGGCAGAGGCTCTGCCGGTGCGCAGGGCGCCGTATTCGGTGTCGAGAGCGCTTACGCTCTTTTCCATTCTAGATTCACATGTATCTAAAATCGTTTTCATCATAGCCTCCATCAGGAGACCGTCGTTTCCGACGGTCCCATACAGATAATATCAAATGTTACTGAGCAACGCCGACTTTGTAGAATGTGTAGTCCACAACCTTGAGAGTTGTGCCGGCTTCCTTACCGACCTGTGCAACTTTCTTTTCGACGCTCATGCTGTCATCTTTGACGAACGGCTGAAGAAGGAAACAGATTTCTGAAAGGTGCTTGTTCATCTTACCCTGAACGATACCTGCAAGTACCTTTTCAGGTTTGCCAAGAGAAGCTGCCTGCTTCATGAAGATCTCTGTGTTCTCTTCAATGTATGCTGCATCGACACTCTCTTTCGAAAGGTAGGAAGGGGTGAAAGCTGCTACGTGGAGTGCGAGATCATTGGCAAGCTCTCCGATTTCAGGCTTTGCAAGGGCACTTGCATCTTCAGCAGAAAGGAAGACCATGGTAGCGAGTGCACCCTCGTGGACGTAGGAGCCGACGATGGTATTCGCATCCACATCCCAGACCTGAAGGCGGCTGAGGGACATGTTTTCCTTGATGGTCGTGATCAGGTTCTTCACTTCTGCTTCAAGGGGCTCACACTTTTCTGTGTACCCGTTGTCGATGACCATGTCAACGAGTTTCTCGCCGAGGGCGATGAAGTCTGCATTCTTTGCAACGAA
The DNA here is from genome assembly GCA_963676605.2 of Sphaerochaetaceae bacterium. GTDB lineage: Bacteria > Spirochaetota > Spirochaetia > Sphaerochaetales > Sphaerochaetaceae > SABI01. The sequence continues at coordinate 9,179 of CAXXSP010000052.1, forward strand.
GTCTGTTTCACAGACGAGTTCAAGAAGAACAGCCTTGCCGTCTCTGGTACGTGCGAAGATCGCACCGTTATCTGTTGCTCTGTCAGCTCTCTTTGCGACAGCTGCGAGACCCATTTCCTTGAGAAGCTTTTCAGCCTTTGCAAAGTCTCCGTCTGCTTCGACGAGGGCTTTCTTACAGTCCATCATACCTGCACCGGTGGCTTCTCTCAGTTCTTTTACTATTTTAGCGCTAATAGCCATATATAACCTCTTAAATCTTAGTCTTCGTAGAGAATCTCTTCATCAACTTCAATGCCGCCTTCTGTTACCTTGACAGCCTTGACCTTTGATTCCTCTTCTTCTTCAACTGTTTCTTCGACAACTTCAAAGTCGGAGAGATCTGCATCTTCATCACTTGCGAAGACCACGTGCTCTTCCTCAACGACTTCGACAACTTCTTCTACAGTCTCTTCTTCAAGGTCGGGGAGAGTTTCAATGATCTCAAGACCGCCCTCGGTGTCAGCATCCTGTACTGCATTCGCAATAACTTCGACGAAGAGAGAGATAGCTCTGATAGCATCATCATTTCCCGGAATGGGGAAATCGATATCTGTGGGATCACAGTTCGTATCGACGACTGCGATGACAGGGATGCCAAGTCTTTTAGCTTCTGCGACAGCAATAGCTTCTTTCTTGGTATCGATGATGAAGATGGCGCCGGGAAGATCTTTCATTTCCTTGATACCGCCAAGGTTCTTCTCGAGTTTTGCCTTCTCCTTCATATAGAGAGCGATTTCTTTTTTAGTGTATGACTGAAGAGTACCATCGAGCTCTTCCTTTTCGAGTTTTTTCAGTCTGTTAACTGATTTTTTGATGGTTGTAAAGTTGGTAAGCATACCACCGAGCCAGCGATTGTTGATGTAGGGCATACCACAACGCTTCGCTTCATCCTCTATGGTCTGCTGAGCTTGTTTCTTTGTACCGACAAACAGCACCTGCTTGCCGTCTTTGACCGTTGCTCTGACTGCTTCGTAGGCTTCTACGATACATGCACTGGTCTTCTGTAAATCGATGATATGAATCCCGTTTCTTTCTGAGAAGATAAAGCGGGCCATCTTTGGGTTCCAACGTTTGGTCTGGTGACCAAAGTGTACGCCTGATTCCAACAGGCTTTTCATTGTGACTACGGACACATTTCCTCCTAAGACAGGATATCTTTCCTGTCCACCTTCGCTATTTCTCACCATGTGGTGGATATTCCCCGCCTGTAAACAGATGAGGTGACCTTAATATGTCAGAAATACGTTCCAATGGCAACCCCACCACCGTGGCGAAATGACCTTTTATTTCTTTTATGAGAGGAATTACCTGATTCTGTATCCGGTAGGCGCCTGCACATGCTGTGTAGTCGATGTGTTCGAGATGCAGCCGTTTCTCCTCGTCAGTGAGGGGATGAAATATAACTTCTGCGGTGTCATATCCGCTGTAGAGTTTTCCCTCTAACAGGAGAGAATAGGCACTGACGACAAGATGGCTGCTGCCGCTGAACAGGTCGATGAACCGTTTCGCTTCCTCATAGTTTTCGGGTTTACCGATGATCTCGCCGCGGAATTCCACAATCGTATCGCAGGTGATGACGGGAAGTTCGGGTGCAGGGTAGATGGCCAGGAAGGCTTTCATCTTCCTCTGTGCAAGAGTAAGAGGGAATTCTATCGGGTCATCATAGGTACAGGATTCATCACAGTGGGTAGGGAGCACTTTGCACCTGACACCCTCTGATTCGAGAAGTTCCCGCCTCGCCTGTGATGCCGAGGCGAGGATGATTTCAGGGGCGGCCTCAATCGGCCAGCTCACTGAAGTGCCTCTTCAAGGGATTCGATTTCCTCTGCAAGAGAGAGCCACTGCATTTCCAGATCCTCCCGCTCTTTCTCAAGAGCGTCCTTTTTCGCGACAAGTCCAGTAATGATCAGTGCATCAGAGTAATTCTTTTCCAGAGCCATATCGGCGGAAACCTTCTCAATCTCCTCTTCTTTTGTGTCGATATCGAGGAGAAGCTGTTCCTGCTGCCTGATGAGATTCTGGAGTCTGTTCTTCATCCTGTTGTATTCCTTACGGTCCAGGGTAACCTGAGGAGTTTTCTCCTCTCTCTGTTCGGCAGGTTCCGGTGTGCTCCTCTCATCGGGAGATTCATAGGCTTCTTTCTGTTCAAGTTTCCAGGAGAAGTATTCATAATCACCTTCGAACAGTTCCATACTCTTCTCACTGATATAGATAATGCGCCGTGAAAGCTGTTTGATGAAGTGAGTATCGTGAGAGACACAGATGACGGTTCCCCGGTACTCCTCAAGTGCGTTAAGGAGCATTTCCTTCGTGTTGATGTCAAGATGGTTTGTCGGCTCATCAAGCATAAGCACATTCGCGGGTGAAGAAGGATCTTCAGGAGTGCGAGACGGCTTCTCTCTCCTCCGCTGAGGACGCCTACCTTCTTGTCTATATCATCATTGCTGAAAAGAAAGGCTCCGAGCAGGTTTCTCAGGCGGGGGATATCGCCAGTTGAGGCACCTGCGGCAATCTCTTCATATACGGTGTTTTCATTATTGAGGGTCTTCTCGTTCTCCTGAGTGTAATAGCCGATTTTCACGCCGTCGCCGATACTGACGCTTCCCTGATACTCCGTATCACTCTGACTGATAAGGTTCATGAGTGTCGTCTTACCGGCACCGTTCTGTCCGGTGATGGCGAGGCGGTCTCCCTTGTTGATATAGAAAGAGAGGTCTTCGAAAACGGTCAGATCACCATATTTTTTTGTCAGGTTATGTACAGTGAAGAGGGTAGAGGGGGCATGAGGAGGAGAGGGGAAATGTATCTTCATCTTTTTCAGGTGGGGAGGAATCTCGATCTCTTCCATCTTCTCAAGCATTTTCACACGGGACTGTACCTGTTTTGCCTTGCTGTCCTTGTACCGGAACCTTTCAATGAATTTTTCTGTCTTCTCTTTCTCTTTTTTCTGTTTCTCAGCTTCCTTCTGAAGCTGTTCTATCTCCGCGAGACGGGTAGCGACATAGTGCGTGTAATTACCTTTATAGCGGGAGAGCTTTCCGTTGAACAGTTCATAGACTTCGCTGACTGTTTCATCAAGGAAGTCCTGGTCGTGAGAGACAATAAGAACCGCTCCGCGGAACCGGTTTATGAAGTTCCTCAGCCAGATACGGGATTCGATATCGAGATAGTTTGTCGGTTCGTCAAGGAGCAGGACATCAGCATTCTCAACGAGAATCTTTGCAAGGGCGATTCTCATCTGCCATCCCCCGCTGAACTGCTCACACCTGCGTTCGAGATCACCGGGTGCGAAACCCAGCCCCTTCGTGATCTGTTCTATAATTGCCTCTCTCCTGTAATAGGAACTGTGAAGGAGAGTCTCCTGTTTTTCATGGAGATCGATGAGATCAGCCTCGTGAGAAGTCTCCTGAGAGGAAACGGCAAGCCGTTCCTCGAGAACTCTGATCTCTTCCAGCAGTGGAAGATAGTGATTGAATCCCTTGAGCACCTCGTCGTGGAGAGAGGAGCCTTTGTGAGTGATCCCAGTCTGGGGAAGATAGGATATCCTGAGACCTTTCGTGATTGAGAATCTTCCGGAGTCATACTCCATCTGAGCCGAGAGAATTTTCATGAGAGTGGTCTTTCCGCTCCCGTTGCTTCCTGCGAGCGCAGAGACCGTTCCTTCCTGTAATGTCAATGATATCTCATCAAGTATCTGTCGGTCGCCGAAAGCCAGCGAGATATCTATGGCATGGAGCGTGTTCATTGCTGTGTAAAACTCCCTAATCAGGTGTTGAAGATTCTCAGTTGAGTGAGTATGATTAAACCTAT
>CAXXSP010000053.1:0-6673 GCA_963676605.2 Sphaerochaetaceae bacterium
ACCTCAAGCCGTTCCCCCGGGTGTACCCGGTGCGCATCAACAAGTCTCCCGTCTCCTTCTTCCTTCGTGACAATCGCATAGCCCCTCTTGAGGATGCTTAACGGACTCAGAGCATGAAGTTCCTGCAGTCGGGCTTTCAGTTCCTGTTCTGTGTGCTTCACTTTCAGGCGAATCAGGTGTTCACCGGTACTGAACAGTTCATCACTGCGCTGTGAATACTCTCTGAGTCTCCAGGAGATTCTTTCGTGCATCATCTGAGGACTGTTGATATTCGTTGTTGTCCGTGCCTGTCTGATTCGGTGATTCATCGAAAGGGCTATCTCTCTCATGCCCGCATTCAGCCGTTCCAGTATGGTTGCATATGAAGTGCTGACGAGTTCACCGGCGGCTGATGGGGTGGGAGCCATCAGATCAGCGGCATAATCACTGAGCGCATGGTCTATTTCGTGTCCTACCGCACTGATCACAGGAATCTGACACTGGTATATCGCTTCGATGACCTGCGGTTCGCTGAAGGGAAGAAGGTCCTCCATCGAACCTCCTCCTCTGGTGACTATGAGTACATCGAGCTCCCTTGTCCTTGCAGCCTGAGCTATTCGCTGAGCGATCATCTCTCCCGCCTTCTCACCCTGAACGAGGGTAGGATAGATAATGATCTGCAAGCCTCTACTGCGTCGTTCGAGAACATGGAGAATGTCCCGGATGGCAGCCCCGGTGTCACTGGTAACCACACCGATGGTCGAGGGAAAGGGAGGTATAGGTTTTTTACGGACCTCATCGAAGTACCCAAGCGAGGCATAGTGCCTCTTGCGTTCTTCGAGGAGTGCCAGGATATCACCCTCGCCTGCATAGCGTATCGACTCAGCTATGAGCTGGTAGGTTCCACGGGCAGCGTATACGCTGATACTGCCACGTACGATCACCTTATCCCCATCAGCGGGAGTAAACGACGCATTTCTCTGGCGTGAACGGAACATCACCACCGACAGGCTGCTGAAAGCGTCCTTGATGGCAAAGTAGTAGTGTCCGCTCGCTGCCGGTCGGAAGTTACTGATCTCTCCTGTCACGAGGATGTTCGGAAACTGCATTTCGAGTTGTGCTTTTACAACCTGCGTGATTCCGCTTACACTGTATACCTGAGTTTCAGGCATTGTCGGTCTCCTTACGGCAGATGCACCTGTCCGGTGACAGCATTCATGATGTCACTATAAGTCGGATTATTTGGCTGAATCAATCGTGTGCCTCACTGTTCATTTCCTCTCTGGAAGAGGTTTCCTGTTTTTTTCTGGTTCCGTTCTGGATTAACACACCCGAACCGATCAGGATTACTGCCAGTATGACAGTCACCGCAGTAGTGAAATAGTAGAAAGAAGAGAACAGGAGTGACAGTGCTGTACCTCCTGCCGCAGAGGAAGCGATGATGGCAGTCCATCGCCGAAAGCGGTATTCGGCGATAAACAGCACGAACACAAGAAGGATGTACACAATCGACGCGACTAGATAGCTGATACTCTGATGTGTCAGCAGGGTAAGACCGACAGGGACGGAAGAGGGTGCGAGGATGATGAGAACAGAGGGAGCAGCTTTTCTGCAGAAACGGGTGACCAGGTAGGTTGTCAGTAAGGTCATGCCGATAATGATCAGTGACTGATAAAACGGTAACTGAGTGGCCCATTCGAGCAGCTCCTGGAATGTCGGCAGAGCGGGAGCTGAAGTCTGAAAAGAGAAGAATGCCAGGTGGAATGCGAACAGGAGTGAAAAGAAGAGGGAGATTCCCAGTGCATAGGAAAAGAAAGCTCCATGAAAGAGAAGGAACGCGCTTATCAGAGAGAGCGGGATCATCAATGTCGCAGGTATCGTCATACACCCATCCCCTTAAGTAAAAAGACAGCTCCGAGGAGCTGTCTCTTTTGTAGTGCGGATCCCCTTAATCTGGTATGATTGCGCCTGTAGGACATGCATCCACACAAGCTCCGCAACTGATACAGACATCAGCGTCGATGACATAGATATCGCCTTCGCTGATTGCATCAACCGGACATTCCGGCAGACATGCGCCGCAAGCAACACATGAATCGGTGATTTGATAAGCCATATTAGGACTCCTTTCAAACAGGATATGTGTGACTATATACTCATCAACTTGGTACGTCAAGGGGAACTCTCCAGTGATGAACCTCTTGTTGAGGATCTCTCTTTTAGGTACTATGAGGCACGAGAATAATGAAACAGAAGGAACGAGTGTGCATATGAACAAGGCTATCGTACTTGCAGAAAAGCCCTCAGTTGCGAGAGAGATCGCAAAGGTTATCGGTGCCCATAAGAGGGCCAGGGGCTACATTGAAGGACCCTCTCACATCGTCACCTGGGCGCTTGGACATCTGATAGAACTCAGTGAACCGGCAGCTTACTCCCCAAACTATAAACGATGGACTCTATCCTCCCTTCCTATGCTCCCGCAGGAGCTGACTCTTGAAGTCATGAAAGGAACACAGGACCAGTACGAGATTGTCAGTTCTCTGATGCACCGCGATGATGTGGATTCCCTTATTATCGCAACAGATGCAGGCAGAGAAGGGGAGCTCGTAGCACGATGGATCATGAAGAAGGCCGGATGGAAAGGGGATGTGAAACGATTGTGGATCAGCAGTCAGACCCGACAGGCGATTGAGGACGGATTTTCTTCTCTGAAACCTGCAGAGCTCTTCGACGGGCTCTATAGAGCCGGAGAAGCAAGAAGTGCCGCCGACTGGTATGTCGGGATGAATGTCACTCGTGCCCTGACCTGCCGTTTCAACTCGAGACTCTCCGCAGGACGGGTTCAGACTCCGACCCTTGCCCTGATGTGTGAGCGGGAGGATGAGAGAGAGGCCCATGAAGGTTCCATCTACTGGACTGTGAGGGCAAATCTGGGACTGTTCAGTGCTTCCCTTCATGATGAGGAGGGTGTCATGAAAGTGCCCTCGATGGAAAAACTCGATCAGATTGTGTCGGACCTCGACGGCAGAGATGCTGCTGTGCAGGAGGTGGTGACGCAGGAGGTGAAGGACCAGCCTCCGCTTGCCTATGATCTCACAGAGCTGCAGCGTGATGCGAATACTATCCTCTCGTACAGCGCGAAGGAGACCCTTGATATACTGCAGCGGTTATATGAAGTCCACAAGATAGTCACCTATCCTAGAACTGATAGCCGGTACATCACTGAGGATATCGTGCCGACCCTGAGTGGCAGACTGCACGCGCTCAAGGATACCGATTTCGGTCAGCTCTCTATGATGTATCTTGATCACGGTTTCCCCGGAGACCTCTCCCGATTCGTTTCTGAGACCGATGTCACTGACCATCATGCGATCATCCCCACTGAACAGAAGGTGGACCTGAAGGTTCTGAACGAGAAAGAGAAGCATCTGTGGGCACTGATAACCTTGAGGTTTCTCGAGGTTCTCAGCGCCGACTATATCTACGATTCAAGCGCAGTCGTACTCAGCTCCGCAGGCTATACGTTCAAGACACGCTTTATCACTAAGAAACAGAACGGCTGGCGTGACATGAGAGCATTTGCCCCTGAGGCTCTGAAAAAAGGGGAGAAGGAAGATCTGCTCGGGGATGATGCTCTGCCCGCGTCTGTCGCTGCAGGAGCTTCATTCACGATTCGCAAGGTCCGCACCCGCAAAGTAAGTGACAGGCCACCTGAGCGCTACAGTGAAGCAACCCTTCTTTCAGCCATGGAGCATGCAGGCAGGTTTGTCGATGAGGCTGATATGAAAAAGAGTCTCAAGGGAGGAATCGGCACTCCCGCCACTCGAGCGGACATTATTGAGAAACTGATACAGAACCACTATATTGAACGGGAAGGGCGCCACCTTGTACCCACCAGTTATGGGAGAGAACTCATTCGGCTTGCACCTGAGATGCTTCGCTCACCTCTTCTTACCGCCCAGTGGGAGTCCCGTCTCAGTGCAATCAGTGATGGCTCCCACTCCTATGAATCTTTCATATCGGACATCAAAAAAGAGACAGCATCCCTTGTTTCCTCGATCGCACAGAGCAGGGAACGGTTTTCCCCTCAGGACCCTGATGCGAAAATCTGTCCCTATTGTTCGAAACCCATGATCAAAGCACGCGATAATGAGGGTAGAGTGCACAATATATGTCTTGCACTGAACTGTTCGTATGAAGAGATGCTTGTTCCTCCCAGGACAACCAGGCAGGTGAGTGTGAAACGTGTTAAAACAGGTGCAGGAGGAAGAGAACGCAAAGTCGTCGTCAAGACCAGCGATGCTCCTCCTGCAGTTCCCGTTACTGTAGAAGTCGTTCGTGAGAGCAAGATGAGAGCGCGTCCGGCACATGGTGAGAGACTCCGGAAGGGGCCTCGGAAGGGTGACGATACCAGGCAAAAGAGTGAGCAGCGGCCGAAGAATACTCCCAGAGATACTTCTATGAGTACAGGAGCCACCTTCGCCGACCTGCTTGCGGAAAGCGAGAGGAGAAAAAAGGATCGGGACAGGAAGAAGAAGCGTTAATACATTTGCCGTAGATCCTTTACGAAGCAGCGAAAATGCAGCACTCCGGTAGAAGTATGTGCTTTTTTTTCATACTTTGTTCACATTATAGGTATGAACATATATAATGAATATGTAGCATAGGGATAAACCATGAGAATTCTTTTGACCGCAGATTCATATATTCCAGCAAAAAACGGAGTAGTCACATCTCTGGTGAACCTTCGTGAGGGCCTGACCGCTCTCGGTCATGAAGTAAGAATCCTGACACTCAGCGACCGTCATCATACCTACTATCAGGATGGTGTGTGGTATCTCAGGTCAGTCTCTCTCGGACCGATGTATCCCGGTCTCCGCTTCCGTGATACTCTGGGCAGGAATACGTTGAATGACCTGATACGATGGAACCCGGATGTCGTCCATTCACAGAGTGAGTTCAGTACTTTCAGCCTGGCCAGACGCATTGCGAACACTGTGGGCGCACCGTTCATCCATACCTACCACACCCTCTATGAAGATTACACTTCTTACTTCTTCCCCTCTCGCAGGGGAGGTCGGGCGCTGGCTCAACGATTCAGCCGGTATGTGCTGTCTCACACCGACGCAGTGATCGCTCCCACCGAGAAGATCCGTACGCTTCTGAAAATCTACGGGGTTAAGGTTCCCATAGAAGTGATTCCGACAGGTGTCAATGTAGCGCGATTCAGAGAGAGAAACCCCCAGGCGGTTCAGGCTCTCAGGTCACAGTACAGTATCGGCCCTGATGACTTTGTCATGCTGTACATCGGTCGTCTTGCGACTGAGAAATCCATAGATGAACTGATCCGGTTCTTCCCGAAGGAAAGCAATCATATAAAACTGCTTATTGTAGGTGATGGACCTGAACAGGAGGCGCTCGAATCTCTCGTTGCTTCGCGGGATCTTCAGGATAGAGTCATTTTTGCAGGAGCGCAGGAGTATGAGGTTATTCCCCTTTTCTATCAACTCGGCAATCTGTTCTGCAGTGCCTCAAGGAGTGAGACCCAGGGGCTTACCTATGTCGAGGCACTCTCTTCGACCCTGCCGGTTCTGGGCAGAGCAGACAGCTGTATCGACGGACTGGTTCAGGACGGTGTGAACGGCTGGCAGTATTCCAGCAGAGAGGAGTTTGTCAGGAATATAGACCTTCTCGCCGGCGATGATGCACTGCAATCAGAAATGTCGTGCAATGCACGTGAGTCAAGCATTCCCTATTCTCAGGAGACCTTTGCCCGCGCGGTGGAATCCTTGTATATGACACAGTGGACCAGAAAGAATATGCAGAAAAACTGGTCAGCCTAGGATCCCGTTCACCGGTATTTTCGGGCAATATCGACAGATAGTCATATCGTTTCCGTACAGCAGAGGTGAGCGGAAACGGTGATGTCTGTCCATGCAGGGCTTTCATGCGAGGTGTTTCGATTCTTTTTTACAGTGGTCTGCTGTTTTTTCTTATCTCTGGTGTCTCCCCTATGATATATTATAACAATTCCTGGAAAGGATGAGACTGACTACGCTGCTCAAACAAGGTATGTCCTGGTGCACCACGGGTGCGCACCCGGAACGTGCGAAGGCTGCCGACAGGAAAAAACGATAATCGTGACTATTTTGTCGTTGACAACTGAGGGTATCATGATATGATTTAGTTGCTACTCATACTATAAGAAGTAGCGTGTGGCCGGAAGTGGATGGCCATGCAAAACAGGAGGAAATCATGAAAAAGTTAAGAACAGGTGTCCTTGTACTGGTGCTCGTACTTATCTCGGGTCTTGTGTTTGGCGCTGCGCAGGCTGAAACAGCCGGAACAGCTTCAGCGGATACGTTGCAGCCGGCGACCTATTCCTGGACTGCAGGTGGAATGGGAGGAGGATGGTACACTCAGGCTGGAGGTATGTCAGCTATTGTGAAAAACAACGTACCTGAGATCACCATTAAGGTTATTCCCGGCGGGGGTACGGTGAATCCGCCGAAGCTTGATGCAGGTCAGGATGATTTCGGTTGGGGAGTCGGTTACGTCGACAAGGCCGCTTATAATGGGACCGCCCCGCTGTTTGACAAGGCATATACGAATTTCAGAGGACTGGCCGGTAACTTCTCGGTAGACTTCTATCACTTCCTCGCAGCAAAGAGCACAGGTATCACAACAATTGATG
>CAXXSP010000054.1:0-97207 GCA_963676605.2 Sphaerochaetaceae bacterium
CCCGACAGGCAGGGATGGATCGCTCCTTTTCACTCCGTGATACTGAAGAGCATCGAGCACTCCTTCTCTGTAGAGCCTCTGCGCAAGGGAGAATCTCTCACCTTCCATGGCAGTGACGACACCGATGAACAGCGGCCTTTTTTCTGATGGAACCGTATCGATCACCTTCCGTACCGCATACGCAGAGGCCGCATCAGCTTCCCTCACACTCTCGGCGAAGACAGCCCCGAGGAGGTCCGCTCCTTCTCTGATCGCGGTGTGTGCATCCTCTTCATTCGTGATTCCGCAGACTTTGACCAGAGCTTTCTTTCCTCTCATCACGGCAATCTTTTTCCAGAACTCTCCCTGTGCTGTATCACCTTCGGCCTCACAGGCTTTCACGTACATCGGAGCCTTTGCAGCATCACGGGATACCGACTCTCCTATAAGAACTCCTCTGAAACCGAGAGAACGGGCATAGGAGCACATGAGAGGGTGATGAATCCCTGATTCATAGACCGCAGGAGAGGTGAGGGAGGAGAACAGTGCGGCAGGCCGAAGCGGGTCGATCCTGAAAGTAGAGAGGTCTCTGCTGTTGATTCCGGCGATCATCGTTTCTGATACGATATCGTTCACTTTGTGAACATCCTTTTCATCACGAACCTCGATGAGGGGGATGATCCCGTAGGCCGCACACTCGTCAGCACACTTCTGGAGCGTATTAGAATCAAGTACCGCACAGATAAGAAGAACTGCATCTGCTCCCGCACGATAGGAGACTCCAATCTCATCGGGGTGCTGAATGAAGTCCTTCCTCAGAAGTGCCACATCGTGTATCGTCCTTCCCACTGCCATGAGATCCTCAAGTGATCCGCCGAAATAATTATGCTCAGTGAGAATGGAGATCTGCTTCGCCCCGCTCTTTCGGTACTCTTCAGCCCGGCTCACCGGGTCGAGTCCTGCATTGATCACTCCCTTGCTGGGAGAGGAGCGCTTGATCTCGAGGATAGCTCCGGGAGAAGAGAGAAAGGGCACCACCGGCCTCTGCCTGTGTGAGGGAACCTCGCAACCGAAGGTATTTCCCAGTCTCTGATAATCGCTCTCACGTCTCTCACAGATCCTTACGAGGATATCATCCATTGGTGATCTCCCTCAGTTCCTCGATCTTGGCCTTCACACTTCCGTCCAGGAGGTGTACCCGCGCTGTCTCATAGCCTTCAGCGATCGATTCAGCCTTCCCGCCGATAAACAGAGCTGCGCCTGCATTGAGGGCCACTGTAGCTAAGAGACCTTCCCGGCCCTTCCCGTCGAGGAGGTCGAGGGCCATCTTCGCATTGAAATCGGCATCGCCTCCGTCAAGCGCCTCGATCTCCTGTGCATCAACGGCGATAAAGGAGGGGTCGAAGGTGTCTCGCTTCATCTCTCCTTCGGGAGAGACTGTCACGATATCGTTGATCGCGAAGGGAGAGAGCTCGTCGAAGCCGTCCCTGCTGTGAACCGTCATGACATGACGGACACCGAGCATGTGAGCAGCCATTGCCACCGGTTCGAGAAGCTCATCCGAGTAGACTCCGATCAGCTGATGCGAAGCACCGACAGGATTCGAGAGGGGACCCACCAGGTTCATAATCGTCTTCACTCCCATCACCCGTCTCACCGGTGCCGCATGACGCATGGCGGAATGGTAAATCGGGGCATAGAGAAAGCCGAAGTTTGTCGACTCTATGATATCTGCCGTCTTCTGAGGGGAGGTCTGGATATTGAATCCGAGCGACTCATAGAAATCGGCTGAACCAGCGAGGGAGGAGACGGCACGGTTCCCGTGCTTGGCAACCTTGAGACCGCAGGTGGCGACCGTGAGGGCTGAGAGAGAAGAGATGTTGAACGACCCCTTCCCGTCACCTCCGGTTCCTACGATATCGATCACATCGCAGGTCAGGGGAACCCGTTTTTTCTTTGCTCCGAGGACTGTCGCACAGCCCGCGATCTCCTCGGCAGAGGGCCCTTTTGCCGCGAGAGCAGTCAGGATGGAAGCAGTCTGTCTCTCATCCAGCTCACCGTCAGTGAGGTCCTCCATGAAGAGTTTCGCTGTCTCGAATGACATTGATTTCCTCTCCAGTATATCACTCAGGGTCTGTTTGAACGGGAAATTCTCGAGCCTGTAGGTGAGGAAGGCCTTGAAGAGCTTCGCTCCGTCTTCCGATGCTATCGACTCGGGATGAAACTGTACCCCTTCCACCTGATACACCGGATGCCGGAGTCCCATGACTTCCCCGTCCTCGGCTCGTGAGGTAACGAGGAGCTTATCCTGTACGCTCTCCTCCTTCACAGCAAGAGAATGATACCGGGTGAAGGTTCCCTTCTGTCCGATCGTCCGGAAAATCCCCTTCCCGTCAAGTTCCATATCCTCGACGATACCGTGTTTGATATGCCGCGCCTGCACCACTTCTCCGCCGAAGGCGTACCCGATGGCCTGATGACCGAGGCATACACCGAGGATCGGAACAGAGGGAGCGAAATGACGAATTGCCTCAACGCTGATCCCGGCGTTCTCGGGACGCCCGGGACCGGGTGAGATAATCAGGTGAGTCATGTCGAGTTTTTCAAGTTCTTCGATCGTGATCTCATCATTCCTGAAGACCTTCACTTCCTCGCTCGTCTGCATGCAGACGACCTGATATACATTATAGGTGAATGAATCATAGTTATCGATTATGACGATCATACCGCACCTCCTTGAGAGAATGGCATGGAGTGCTCCCAGTTTCTGTCCGGTCTCTCTCCACTCATTCTCAGGCACCGAATCCTGGACAATGCCTGCACCTGCCTGCAGAACCCAGGTTGAATCCTTCTTCAATGCACATCGTATCGATATACAGAAATCGAGATCACCGTCCGCCTCAAGGTACCCGACAGCCCCCGCATAGAAGGACTCCTGTCGAGCTTCTCAATCTTACGAGATCCGTTCTATAGCTTCAATTTTCGGCGCTCCACTCACCGTTCCGGCCGGGAACGAGGATTTCAGGACATTGATCGGACGATAGCGGTCGGTATCGAGGGTGCCGGTCACGTCGGTGACGATGTGAATCACGTGGGAGAACATCTCGATATCCATATAGCGGGGAACTTCGACAGTCCCTGGTCTGCACACCCTGCCCAGGTCATTGCGGGCAAGATCCACGAGCATCAGGTGCTCTGCTCTCTCCTTCGGGTCTTTCAGAAGATCTTCACTGAGCACCACATCCTCTGCAGCATCCTTTCCTCTCCTCCTCGTTCCGGCGATCGGCCTGATCGAGGCGTGTGCATGCTTCACCTTGACGATACTCTCAGGAGACGCACCGATCATCTGGTAATCCCCGAAATCGATATAGAACAGGTAGGGAGATGGGTTCGTCGAGCGCAGTCTCCTGTAGGCATGAATCGCGCTCTCTTCGGATGCGATCTCAAGCCGGCGTGAGAGCACTGCCTGAAGTAGGTTTCCCTGCACGATGTGATCCTTTATCTCCTTCACTCCCTCGATGAACTCGTCATGGGATGCCTGGAGATCGGTAATCACGGTGGAAGCAAGGGCTGGAGCCGGTGGCTCCAGGTAGGAGAAGTCGAGAGAGTTGATCTTCCGTTCAATCTCATCGATCGCCAGATCCAGATCGACCTCCCGCATCGAATAATTCATTCCGCAGATATGAATCGTATCGGTGAAGTGGTCGAACACGATATAGGTGTGACCGATAATGAACTGTGACTCGGGGACCCCGATCGTATCTTCCTGAGGTGCGATATGGATCGTATCACAGCGCTGTGAGTAATCGTATCCGAGATACCCGATACCTGAAGCAGGCAGGGGGAACTCCGTCTCTCCCTTCTTATGCTCACGCGCTATGCTGTCGAGCACCTCCAGGATGTCATGGCTGTCGCTCTTCCTGGTCTCACCATCAATCAGGACAGTCACGTTTTCATCTCTCTGAGAAATCCTGAAAGCCTCATCAATGAGGAGAATGGAATAGCGGGCTTTTCCGTGGGTGAACGAGGCCGATTCCAGGATCGCTGTCGCCTTCAGTTTCTGAGCAAGGGCGAACGGGGTAAAGCGCTCTCCGGGGAGCGTTCGTATGATAATCTGTGGCGTGCCGGACATGCTATGTGCCTCCTTCCTGTGTACACAGGAGTATTCGTTTCTATTAATAGAAACACATCATATAAAACAACAATGTTACTGTCAATAGAAACACGGAAAGAATAGGAAGAAGACTGAAGAAAAAAATATCCGCCCACAGGGGGCGGTTGAAACGGTGCAGCGAGGATCTCTAGGGAAGGATCTTCTTCTCCAGTTCACTGAGAAAGTGGAAGGTCGAATCACTCTCGATGAACGCCCAGGATTTCCCGCGTTTCAGGACGATCCCCTCGACGACCTGCTCGACAGACTGCACACCCGCACCCATTTTCACCTGATCGTACGAAGTGAGAGCGGTACCGTACCGCTGGACACGGCGCTTTCCTGCCGGGATGGTAACTGTGGTTTCCACATCAAGAAGAGTCTTCGCCCGTACTGCTTCTTCAAGCCCCATGGCGTAGTAGCCTGTCGAATTCTCAAGACCGAGACAGAACGTCTGGTCTGCCCCTCCTTCATAGAGTGCCCACGGATTGAACTTCCGTCCACCGTACTGCATCCAGAGATTGTTGTAACGGATAGGAATCTCTTCCTCCGCAAGAGCCGCCGGTCCGGGAAAGAAGGTGAAGTAGACCATCTGCTGAACCGGGTTGATGATGCTTGCCCACCCGAGAGAGGCATCGGAGGGAACAGCCCCTGTGATGAAATCGGAGTAGCCTATCATACCTGGAACAGTTCTCAGGTCGCAGGTTCCTCCCGCTCTGAGCGGAACCTTTGCGAGATCATCGAAGTCCTGACCGAAGGCGAGACGCCCGGTCGCATCGAATTCCGATCCCTCGACGACGGTCGAGAATCTGTCGGCACAGAGATTGATCACACTACCTGATTCCAGGAAGGGAGGCCCGGCCGTATTATGCCATGCAGCATTGGTGATGATATCGTTCTCCTGAGGATTTTCTATCGTCACACTCGTATAGAGCACCGGATGATTCGGCAGGAGCATATCTATCTTGTAGGCGGTATAGGCATAGGGGGGGACCCCTCTCATCGTGCTGAGGAGCCAGAGAGCTCCGATATCTCCGTCAGTACCGTATTTCACGATATTCCAAGTCTCATTCGCACTAAAGCCGTGAGGCGGGAAAGTTACTCCGCCATAGGTGGAATCGGGACCGAAATTGGGGAAGCAGAAGAAGTTTCCTCCGAGCGTGTACAGCAGGTTCACATCATGATAGAAATCACTGTTCACATCAGCGTGTACATCCTCGCCCTTTCCATTGAAATAATAGAGGGGATGAGCGTTTACACGTCCACCGTGGATGTTCGTGTTGCTCAGCTCACGGATCATCCCTCCCTTATCCTCAATCACCGTCTGAAGGAATTCATTCGACAGCATTGTTGCGTGTCTGTTTTTCCAGATCTGAATTCTCTTGGCATCCATGATTCGCTCCCCTGTTGTACCGATCCCTGCACTCTCCCGAATAAAAAAGGTAAAATGCAGGCTGTACTGTCTGTAACCATTATAGTACCATGATGGTTACGCGGGCAACAAAGAAGAAATAAAAGAAGGAAAGGCTATGATTGTCGAGAATAATCTCCATTTCACACTCCAGACGGCTCGAAGCAGCTATGTATTCAGAGTTGATGAGAAACCAACCATCTCGAGCATCTCTACTACGGACAGAGGATCTCTGCAAAGAATCAGTATCATGCGATATACGACAAGCATTCGATCCCGCTGCCCACCGAAACCTCCGTTGATGCGGAGCATCCTGCCTACTCCCTCAACAATATCTGCCTTGAAGCCAGCACTCCCGGAAAGGGAGAGTACCGGGAGACCTCCCTGGTCATTCGTGATACTGACGGTTCAGTCACCCACGATTTCAGGTACACGGATCACAGAATCATAAAAGGGAAACCCCGCTCCTTCTCCTCCCTTCCCGAAGCCCTGAGTGAACAGGAATCGGTCGTCACCCTGATCATCGTCACAGAAGATGTGCACTCCTCACTCACTCTGGAGCTCTACTACACAACCTTTTACACCTCCGATGTGATCGTACGCAAGAGTGCCATAACCAATCACAGCGGCAAGCCGGTTTCCCTTGAGCGGTTCATGTCGCTGCAGCTCGATTTCATGCAGAAGGGACTGGAACTGACCACCTTTGACGGCGCATGGGGAAGAGAACGGCAGAGAAACAGGCGGCCTATTCACCCGGGGATTCAGGTAAACGACAGCAAGCGCGGGCTCTCTTCGGCTGCCCACAATCCTCTCATGATCATCTCCCAGCGGTCCTGTGACGAGATGAAGGGAGAATGCTGGGGATTCAACCTCCTGTATAGCGGAGATCACAGCGGCATCGTGGAGATGAACACTCACCGGAAAGTGCGCATCCTGAGCGGTATCAATCCTGCGACCTTCCGCTGGAAACTTGAGAGTGGAGAGAAATTCCACTCTCCAGAAGCGATTCTCACGTTCAGCGCCGAAGGGTTCAACGGAATCGGGAGGAATTTTCACCGATTCGTGAACTCTCACGTGGTGAGAGGGAAATGGCGCTACCATCAGAGACCCATCGCGTTCAATACCTGGGAGTCGACCTACTTCACCTTTGATGAAACCTCCCTCCACCGCCTTGCGAAAGAGGCGGCGGAACTGGGTATCGAACTCTTCGTCGTGGACGACGGCTGGTTCGGGGCACGGGAAGATGATACGACAAGTCTGGGTGACTGGATGGTCAATTCCCGTAAGTTCCCTTCCGGGCTTACCCAGTTTTCCCGGAAAATCCACTCCCTCGGCCTGATGTTCGGCCTCTGGTTCGAACCGGAAATGGTCTGCACGAAGAGCACGCTCTTTGAAGAACATCCGCAGTGGAGGGTAAGTATCCCCTCACGGGAGCCTTCTCCGGCCCGCAATCAGTTTCTCCTCGACCTCACCCGCACTGACGTGCAGGATTATCTCTTCGACACGCTCAGCTCCCTCTGGCAGCTCGCTGAGGTCGACTACATTAAATGGGATATGAACCGCTCATTCAGTGACCTCTATTCAGCAGAACTGAAAGGACGTCAGGGAGAGTTCACTCACCGGTATATCCTCGGTCTCTATACCCTCCTCCAACGCTTCCAGGATGCGTTCCCCCATATCCTTTTCGAGTCCTGCGCTTCCGGAGGATCCCGGTTTGACCTGGGAATGCTTGCCTATATGCCTCAGAGCTGGACAAGTGACAACACAGATGCCCTCTCGAGGGTCGCGATTCAGGAAGGAACCCTCTCAGGCTATCCACTCTCCGCACTCAGCAACCACGTGAGCAGCTCACCGAACCATCAGAGCCTGAGAACTACCCCACTCGACTCAAGGTTCAATGTCGCAGCCTTCGGGGTTCTCGGATATGAGCTGGAGATCACGGGTCTCTCATCTCATGACAGAGAGAGAGTGAAAGAGCAGACAGCCTTCTATAAACACTACAGGACCCTTCTGCAGTACGGTGAGTTCTATGTCATAGAATCCACCGCAGAAGAGAGCGGACGGGTCATCTGGTGCGTGGCGAATGCAGACAGGAGCGAACTGATGGTTCTCTACTTCCAGAAACAGCTGGAAACCAATGCCTCCCATGATATCCTGAGGGTCCCTGTTGCGGATCCTGAGGCCACCTACGAAATGATCCCCCGGCATCAGAAGATCGACATCTCCGTCTTCGGATCCCTCATCAATGCGGTCTCCCCGATTCATCTGAAAACCGGCAGCCTCATCGAAAAGGAGGTCACGAAGATGATTCAGATAGAGAGCGAGATCGAGCACTATGTGATCGATGGTGACCTGCTTGCCTACAGAGGTATCACACTGAACCAGCAGTTCAGCGGCACCGGGTTCGATAAGGAAACCAGAGTCCTCGGAGACTGGGGGTCACGTATCTATTACTTCAAGGCGGTACAGTAGATGTTCTCAGAGCATCCTCAGGAGTATACCTTCATCCCCTTCGGGAAGTTCGTTTCCGGTTCTTTCACTGCCACATCTTCCCGGGCTATCCGGCATGCGGTATTTGTAGAAGAACAGGGAGTGGATGAGACCCTTGAACAGGATGGAAAAGATACCGAGTGTGCCCATCTCCTACGGTTTCGCGGCTCTTTCGCGGTTGCCACGATGAGAATCAGGAAGACTGAGGAAGGATTGAAGTTTGAACGGATCGCCGTCCTCAGGGAACACCGTGGAGAAGGTCTGGGAAAAGCACTCATTCAGGAGGCGCTCTCCCGGTTCACAGGAGAGCGTATCTACATTCATGCACAGGAACACGCCGAAGGCTTCTATGCCTCTCTCGGCTTCGTCGCTACCGGGGAGAAAACCATCGAAGCCGGCATCCCCCACGTGACGATGAGGTTACCTATTTCATAGCAAACAGCACATTCACTGAGGCGTTTACCGAGATATCGCCTGAAGGGATCTGAGTAGGAGCATCCGCCATCGCCATCATCGCCTTCGCTGCGACAGGAGCAGACTCTCTCGTGACCGGCTCTGCAGAGTAATCGACAATGCTGATCGCAGTACCGAGTGTCAGCCCTGCACTATTCGCGTAGACTTCACCTTTTGCTATGGCGTCTTTCATTGCCATCGCCTTCACTTCTGCGTAGTAACTGCTGATATCTTCGCGGGTATACCGCATTGAAGAGAGGGTGATATTGCTCACCTGTGAGATTGCATCAAGAAGAGAGGGGAACAGATCAGGGTTCCCGTCGATGCCCTTGAGCGAGAAGGTAAGAGATTGAGTCACCCGCTGTCCTATGAGTTTTCTCTGTCCGTCTGAATAATCGTATTCGGGAGTGAATTCGTATCCAGTCGTGGTAATGTCATCCTCACTGACGCCCTGTGCTGTAAGAATATCGAGAAGTGCAGTAATTGCGATATTCACTTCTTTCTGGGCTTCTTTCGTCTCTTCAGCGGTTCTTGCTACCCTGATATCCATATCTACCGTATCGGGAGTGACATCGAGAGATGCGGAACCAGTCACGCTCACTGTCGCAGACCGCTCTGAAAGAGCGACTGAATAACAGGAACTGAAGAGAATAAGAATGGCGGCGAGTGCCGCAGTCCATACGATTTTTTTCATAGAATACCTCCATGCTCCTCGGCATATCTGAGAAAGAATGCCTGAGCAATCATCATAATACCGTTATCATATTCCCCCGAGCCCATTGAAGCGAGAACCTCTTTCACGGGGATATCGAGAATATCGACATGTTCATGTTCATCAAGATTCTGCACTCCCGTGCATTCGATCCCTTCTATCGCATAGAAGTAGACCCTGTTGTTCATGAAAGCAGGATTGGGAGAAACATTCCCGATCAGCACAGGATCACTCAGGGGAACACAGCCCGTCTCCTCTTTCAGTTCTCTCAGACCGGCAAGGAGCACATCCTCATCACCGTCAACCGTCCCTGCAGGAAACTCAATCGTCAGCTTGCCGGAGCCATGACGGAACTGTCTGACCATTTTGAAATAGGGAACTCCTCCCTCTCCCCTGTACCAGGGAATAACCGTGACCCACTTGGGAGCCTCCACAACGACGAAGGAGGCTTCTGTCTCTGCATCAGATACCCTCCGCACTTCCTTCATATCGAAGATGGTTCCTTCATAGATCTTCTTCTCACTCTTATCTTTCCAGATGAGATGGGTTGCGTCGCTCATTGTATACAGCCTTCCTTTATATTTTTAACACTACCCGTATCATAATCTTTAGGAGGCTGAGGGTAAACACCGCACCACCCTCCTACTGAACATTCAACAGTTGAAAAGAAGAGATGTTACAGAGAAAGAGCTCTCAATGATGAAAGAAGTGATACAGCGGATATCGTGTTCAAGTGAGATTCCGGCTCTTTGACACTGGCCGCCTTTTATTAGAAGGCATCTCGCAAGAGTGAACTGATAGCATAGAGAGGATAGAAATCCAGCTTCTGTTCAGGAAGGTGTTTAGCCACATCATCATAGAGAACAACACCTCCGGGAATCGAAGGATATGTATCAAGCATCATGTGGAGTGACCGGAGGGTACCGCCCTTTCCTGATTTAACCTCTACCGGAACAACGAGGGATTCGGATTCAATGAGAAAATCAATCTCTGCAGAACTGCTTTTCGCCTCACGTGCCCAGTAGAATAATTCCTGGGATCCGCAGGCAATCATCTCCTGTGCAATAAACTGTTCGGCCAGACGACCCTGATAGAGAGAAAGGAGATTTCCTGACAGAAAATCCTTTCCTGCCGGAACTCCTGACATTCTCTGCATCAGACCAATGTCAAGAAAGACTGCCTTAAATTTACGACTGTTCCTGCCTGCTCCCAAAGGCAGGCCTGAAGGATCTGTCGCATACACTCTGTGGACAAGCTCTGCCTTTTCGAGCAGTTCAAATGCCTTCCGGTTCGTCACTCCTGTGAAAGTTCTATCAAGCGATGCATAGTTCATCTGTTGTCCAACCCGCAGAGGAATTTCACGAAAAACTGAATCGAGACAATGGATATCAACCCTTGGAGAATATTTCAGAAAATCATCCTGAAACGATGAGATGAGATCATCCTGTTCTTCAAACACTTCCCTGAATGACCCCGTCTCGGCCCAAGTCTTAACAGCTTTTGGCATCCCTCCTACAAGAAAGTAGTTTTTCAACTCTTTCAGAACTGCTCTCTGTACAAGTTCAGAGCTTTTTTCTGAGAGATGATCAACTTCCTCCGCCATGGATTTCTTATCTGAAGCCAGAAGAAATTCAGTAAATCTCATCGGGTGAAGGTACATGTAGGAAACTCTTCCCACAGGAAATGAAATCTTGGATAACGCGAACTCGAGGAGTGATCCTGCTGCAATAACATGGAGAGAAGGAATCTCCTCATAGAAATACCTGAGTGACATCAGTGCGCGGGGACATGATTGAATCTCATCAAAAAAGAGAAGAGTCCTCCCAATAATTATTCGTCCAAAAAGTATTTCAAGCGATTGAAGTATTACCTCGGGTTCAAGTGTTTCAGAAAACAATTGGTGAAGATCCCGCCTTTTCTCAAAGTCAACCTTCACCACACTCTCAAAACATTCTCTCCCAACTCGTTCTACAAGCCATGTTTTCCCTGTCTGCCGGGCACCGCGAATAATCAGCGGTTTTCTTCTTGGAGAACTAACCCAATCCCTGAGCTTCTGTTCAGCCTTCCTTTCCATATTAATATTATATACAACTAATTTAGAAATACAAGGTTCTTTCTCAATGAATCGTTTAGAAATACAAGGTTCTTATGATATCAACAGTCAAAATCTCTCAGTATACAGCGAGGAACTATACTGTATGTATCATGGAGCGGAGAACAGTCTGACAAGAGCTTCGGCGGAAAGGGCAGATACAACACTCTCTCCTGCCCCGCTCTTCCCGTTTCCGAGATACGGGATCCCGATCTCTCTGCACAGCTTCAGCCCTCGGGAAGACTCTTCCGGGCCGATGAAAATCGCTCCGACCATCGCAACCCTCTCGCTCCGTGCGGCCGCGGTATCCCTCAGCACCTGATAGGTTCTCACCTTTTCCTTATAGACTGCGAGGACACCTGCAAGTTCAGGGATATGGGACATCAGGGTTTTTAAGGATTCCCTGCTGATATTTCCCATTCTGATAAACAGTACATTCGAGTCTATCAGGATATCTGAATCCAGCTGACTTTCTTCGAGAAACTGTGATGAAATCCCGTTCGATTCAAGGTACCTGTGAAGCGTTATGTGAACATCGGTTCCTGAACGATCGATAACTGCAATTTTATGTGTACATCGTGGAGTGATATGCATGCTCACAAATGTATCCTTCCCGATAAACCGAATCAAGAGGAAAAAGGGTCGTTTCTTTACGCTTTTACCCTTTCTGTCACCTTGAAATGCACACCTGAACAAGCTATAGTAACGTGAGTATGTCTCGCATACTCCCAAGGAATAATTAAGGAGCCGTATTCATGTTGAATCAGTTACCCAGAGAACTGCTGTTGGAGCAGGTCAATAACGGGTTGATACTGCTGGTGATCGGAATGGGAACAGTGTTTCTCTTTCTTACACTACTGGTATTCACCACGAAGTTCATGTCAAGTATCATCACACGATACTTCCCCGAGAAGGTTTCACCCGCCCCTGCACGAAGAGCAGCTGCTCCCGCAGCAGGCCAGGCAGAAGGGAATGAAATCGCCGCCGCTATCGCCGCGGCCGTAGCACGATCAAGACGTTAAAGACTAAGGAGAGATGATGAAAAAAGTTAATTTCATGTGTACAGCATTCCGTGACGGCTTCCAGTCAGTTTTCGGAGCGAGAGTCTTCACCAAGGACTTCATGCCTGCCGTTGCAGCTGCAAAAGAGGCAGGAATCAACCATTTCGAAGCAGGTGGCGGAGCACGTTTCCAGTCACTCTATTTCTATACAAACGAAGATGCCTTCGCCATGATGGACGAATTCCGCAAGGTTGCCGGTCCCGATGCGAACCTGCAGACCCTTGCAAGAGGAATCAACGTCGTAGGTCTTGACTCTCAGCCGAGAGATATCATCGACCTTCATGCGAAGATGTTCAAGAAGCACGGTATCACCACAATTCGTAACTTCGACGCTCTCAATGACGTAAACAACCTCATCGACAGCGGTAAGTCAATCCACGAGGCAGGCCTCAAGCACGAAGTCTGTGTCACCATGATGGCTCTTCCACCAGGGGCAAGCGGAGCTCACGATCCTGAATTCTACGAGAGCGTCCTCAAGGGCATCCTCGATGCAGGGATCCCGTATGACAGTGTCTGTTTCAAGGATGCAAGCGGAACTTCAACTCCCAAGGTCGTCTATGAAACGATCAAGAGAGCACGGAAGCTCCTCGGTAAGGATATGGACATCGTCTTCCACTCACACGAAACAGCAGGCGTTTCCATCCAGCAGTACATGAGTGCTATCGAAGCCGGCGCTTCACAGGGTCGACCTTTCACTCGTCCCCGTTTCAGGCGGTACCTGTCAGCCCGACCTCATCACCATGTGGCATGCACTCAGAGGCACCGACTATACCCTCGATATCGACATCGAGAAGGTACGGGAAGCAGAGAAGGTATTCCAGGATTGCATGAGCGACTACTTCCTTCCCCCCGAAGCTACAGAAGTCAACCCTGTCATTCCGTTCAGCCCGCTGCCCGGCGGTGCTCTCACGGCAAACACACAGATGCTCAGAGACAACAACCTCATGGACAAGTACACAGCTATCACCCATGCAATGGGCGAAGTTGTCGAAAAGGGCGGGTACGCTACCAGTGTTACTCCCGTCTCTCAGTTCTACTTCCAGCAGGCATTTAACAACGTTATGTTCGGGCCCTGGAAAAAGATTGCCGAAGGCTACGGTAAGATGGTCCTCGGTTACTTCGGTAAGACCCCTGTCGCTCCCGATGCAGAGATCATGAAGATCGCTGAAGAGCAGCTCGGTCTTGCACCCACCACTGAGAAAGCTGTCGACATCAACGATAAGGATCCCAAGAAGGGTAAGAAAGCAGCTGTCGAGATGCTCAAGAAAGAGGGTCTTGAAGAGACTGATGAGAATATCTTCATCGCAGCAGCATGTAAGGAGAAGGGAATTCTTTACCTCACAGGCAACGCGAAGGTGAACGGTGTGCGACTCAAGAGTCAGGAAAAACCTGCAGCTCCCGCAGCAGCTGGTGGAAACAACACCGACTTCACGGTCAAGGTAAACAACTCTTCCTACGCAGTCCAGCTCAAGGACGATCAGGCTGTTGTCAACGGTGTTTTCCTATAACATCAACGTTGCTGACGGTATCACAGCTGCTCCCGCAGCCCCCGCAGCAGGCGGCGGTGCTGAAGTCGCAGTCAAGGCTCCGATGCCCGGCCTCATCCTGAAGCTCAATGTAGCTGTCGGAGACAGCGTCAAGAAAGACGATGTCCTGATGGTCATGGAAGCCATGAAGATGGAAAATGAGATCTTTGCCCCCGAAGACGGTGTGGTCAAGGAGATCAAGGTGAAACAGGGCGACCAGATGCAGGCAGACGAGATCCTTCTCGTCCTTGCAGGAAGCGCTCCTGCTGCAGCTCCCGCAGCTGCAACCTCAGGCGGCAGCCCCCGCAGCAGGCGGCGGTGCAGGTACTGAAGTCAAGGCTCCGATGCCTGGCCTCGTGCTCCGCATTGATGCAGCCGAAGGTGATCAGGTGGAATCTGACTCAGTGTCCTCCTCGTCATGGAAGCGATGAAGATGGAAAACGAAATCTTCGCACCCACCGCAGGTGTTGTGAAGAAGATCCTCGTTAAGCAGGGCGATCAGCTGATGGCCGACGACGTACTCGCCATCATCGAGTAAAGGAGTTACCTGAATGATCGGTGAAGCTTTTGGACAGTTGTGGCAGACAACAGGACTGGTAGGATTCCTTGCCGCAGGCGGATGGGGGAACGCTCTGATGATTCTCGTCGGATTCGGTCTTCTCTACCTCGCCATCGCGAAGGGATTCGAACCTCTCCTTCTTGTAACAATCGGATTCGGATGTATCCTCGCGAACATTCCGTTTGCATATATCGCGGGAATCGACCCGACAAGCACTCATGGCGGTGAAGGATTTATCAAACTTCTGTACGACATGGGTATCGAGACAGGACTCTTCCCGATTCTCATCTTCATGGGAGTCGGTGCAATGACAGACCTTCGGTCCCCTCATTGCAAACCCGAAGACACTCCTCCTCGGTGCAGCAGCACAGGTCGGTATCTTTGCAGCGCTCCTCGGAGCACTGCTCCTCTCGTTCATCCCGGGAATCAACTTCGACCTGCATGCAGCAGGATCGATCGGTATCATCGGCGGTGCGGACGGACCGACGGCCATCTATGTGACAAGCCGGCTTGCGCCTGACCTTCTCGGGTCAATCGCGGTTGCAGCCTACTCCTACATGGCCCTCGTCCCCATCATCCAGCCCCCCATCATGAAAGCTCTTACAACCAAGCACGAGAGACTGATCAAGATGGAACAGCTCAGACCGGTTTCAAAGCTCGAGAAGATCGTCTTCCCGATCTCTGTTCTTACCGTCTGTGCGATCCTTCTTCCATCAGCCACTCCTCTTGTCGGAGCACTGATGTTCGGTAACCTCTCCAAGGAATGCGGAGTGGTGAACCGTCTCAGCGATAACCATGCAGAACGCACTGATGAATATCGTCACCATCTTCCTCGGACTCTCAGTCGGTTCGAAGATGGAAGCCGAGAAGTTCCTCAACCTCAATACGCTCGGAATTCTGACTCTCGGACTCTTCGCCTTCGCCCTCGGCACCGCAACCGGTGTCCTGATCGCGAAGCTGATGAATGCTATCGACAAGCACCACCCGGTGAATCCTCTTATCGGATCGGCCGGCGTGTCGGCCGTTCCGATGGCGGCTCGTGTTTCAAGCAAAGTCGGCCAGGAAGCGAACCCGCAGAACTTCCTTCTCATGCACGCCATGGGACCGAACGTTGCCGGAGTTCTCGGTTCAGCCGTGGCAGCAGGTGTTCTCCTTGCAGTTGTTCCCTACATGGAAGAACTGGTCAACGGAGTACGTCCCGCACTTCAGTTCCTCGGCTAGGAATCACGCGCAATCCAACAGTAGACACCTCAGCAATGGGGTGTCTATTTTTCTTGTCTCGGCGGGTACAATAGTCTATGCTGTCTCCATGACGCTGCTGATTATTCTACTCTGTATTCTCGTCTGGCTTTTCTGGAATATCTCGCTGATCGGCTACAAAGATACAGAGACATCCCCTATCGTCCCCGCTGTTGATGACGTCTTCGACGCACGGTGCCTGCCCATCATCCTAGAGCACGATGAAGTGGTCGAGGGAGCCGTTATCATGGTCCATGGTTTTCCCAGCACGCCCTACAGCTATGAAGAGGCATCAAAAATAGCCCACGAGGCCGGGTATGATGTGTTTGTTCCTCTTCTTCCAGGTTTCGGCACGGATCCGGAACACCTCGAACACACAACCTACACCCAGTGGTATTCCTATCTCAGGGATATATATCTTGATAAAAGAAATCACTACAACAGACTCTTCGTGATCGGCACGTCGATGGGAGGATCACTCACACCTCGACCTTGCCGAAGAGTTTTCCGGTACCGATAATGCTCCGGATGCGATCGTGAGTGTAGCAGCTCCCGTCTTCCTCAACAGACTGACTGAAGGCATTATCATGAACCCGCTCTCCTACTTTGCCCGGACCGTAGCCCTCTTCATTTCATCCTTCGGCACAGAGGTATATCACGGGAGTGAAAAAGCCAATGACGGAGATGAAAACTGGATCGGCTATAAAGGACAGTTTGTGAGAGCAGGCCTCTCCCTGATGGGAGCCCTGAAGAGAATCCGGAAGAACCTCCCGAAGATAACCGTTCCCCTCCTCTCCCTTCACGACACGGGGGACAGCACCATACACTACAGAAACCAGTCGGTCATCCTGGCGGAAATCTCCTCTGAGATACAGAGAAAGATCACCACATCAATGGATGCGACTCACAGCAAACATATTCTCCTCATGTATGATTCCGTCAGGGATCAGCTCATGAAGAGCATACTTGAATTCTTCAGTGAAATTGAGCAGAAAGAGGAAAAAGAATGAAACGAGAGCAGTATATCAGCTGGGATGACTATTTCATGGGCGTTGCCCTGCTGTCAGCCACAGCGATCCAAGGATCCGAACACCCAGGTGGGAGCCTGTATCGTGAGCCCTCAGAAGAAGATCGTGGGAGTCGGGTATAACGGGTTCCCGATCGGTGTTGCCGATGATAAGTTCCCCTGGTCACGGGAAGGCGATTTCCTTGAGACGAAGTATCCATACGTCTGTCATGCCGAGCTGAACGCGATCCTGAACAGCATTTCCAGAGACCTTGCCGGTTGCACGATCTACGTCGACCTGTTTCCGTGCAACGAGTGTGCGAAGGCTATCATCCAGTCGGGAATCAGAGAAGTTGTCTATCTGCGCGACAAGTATGCTTCCACCGATATCGTAAAGGCAAGCAAGAACATGCTGCGCGCCTCAGGTGTCACCCTGAGACAGCACACTCCGTCACATCCGTCTATCGAACTTAGCTTTTCCTCTGTATGATAGTAGTGATGGATAAAAATTTCTCTTTTTTGTTGCGTTTTGTTGCTGATAAGATATAATAACAGAAGCTTTCTGACAGGACCGCATGTATGTATATGCATTAAAAATAAATACACCGTATCATACGTTTATGTAACATTACATGAATCGTCCCGTACAGTTTTGACAAGTGTTCAAGCATACCGTATATACTAATTCATGACTATCTGAGGAAACATCTTCAGATGCACTATAAGGAGAGGAAAGATGAAAAAACTACTCGCAACAGTACTACTTATCTCACTGATTGCAACAGCAGTATTCGCTCAGGGCGGAAGTGAAGCAGAAGAGACAGGAAGTGATGTCGTCAAGATCGCTCTTATCATTGAGAACACGATCGATGACAAGGGTTGGTGTCAGGCAATGCATGACGGTATTAGCCTCGCAATGGAGCAGCGCCCCGGCGAAATCGAATATGCATATTCTGAGAAGATGAAGCCTGTTGATGCAGGATCTGCCGTACTTCAGTATGCTGGAGAGGGCTACGATATCATCATCGCCCACGGTGCTCAGTACAAGAACCTGATCACTGACATGGCTGAAGAATATCCCGATATTTCTTTCGCTTTCGGTACCAGTGCAGAGATCGTCGGAGACAATGTATTCACCTACATGCCTCAGAGCGAAGAGACAGGTTACCTCAGCGGTCTTATCGCAGGAATGATCACACAGAAAGATGTCATCGGACTTGTCGGTCCCGTTGACGGCGGAGATGCCGCACGCTACAACCGCGGTTTCGTCCCTCGGTGTCAAGGAAGTGAATCCCGGCGCAGAGATCATCGTTGCTCATACCGGTAGTTTCGGTGACACAGTCAAGGCTGCAGAGCTTGCTCAGTCACAGATCAAGGCAGGAGCAGACGTTCTTACAGGAAGCAGCCAGCAGGCTCTCGGAGCTCTCCGTGCTGTTGCTGACTACCCCAATGAAGATATCTGGTGGCTCGGTCAGGACCTTGCTCAGCTCGGCATCCCCGAGGAGTACAAGGTTATTGCAGCCTCTTCCTACAACTATGCTGCAGTCATCAACGACATGGTCGACCTCGTCAAATCCGGCGTTCTCGGCGGTAAGAATGTTCCCATGAACTTCAACAACAACGGATTCATTTTCAAGTATAATGATACCAACAAGGGTATGATCACTCCGGCGATTGAAGCAGAAGTCACCAAGGCTCTCGATAACTTCAAGTCTCAGGCAGGTCACCCCAGCGTATCAGACTGGCAGAGTGTAACCTATAACTAAGAAATACACCTGCATGATTGTGTAACGATACCCTGTATGGAGTGTATTTCTGTGCAGGGTATTTTCTTTCCTGAGACTGATCCTGGAGATTACCTATGGAACCGACTATGAAAGACATCCACTCGCTGAGGATTGAGAATATCACGAAACGATTCCCGGGAGTGCTGGCGTGTGACGCCATCTCTCTTGAAATCAAGAAGGGTGAAGTACTCGCACTCGTTGGTGAGAATGGAGCCGGAAAGACGACCCTGATGAACGTACTCATGGGTCTCTATCATCCCGATGAGGGCTCGATTTTCATTAATGATAAAAAAGTTCACTTCAGAACACCGAATGACGCATTCGCCTACGGAATCGGCATGGTGCATCAGCAGTACATGCTTGTCCCCAACATGACTGTTCTCGAGAACATCGCTCTGGGGTATAAACAAGCATGGAACCCGCTCAAACTCAACCTTGCAATGGTAAGGGAGAGGATCAAAGAGGTATCCACCCACTACAATCTGAAGGTTGATCCCGATGCCTACATCTGGCAGCTCTCGGTTGGAGAACAGCAGCGGGTCGAGCTGGTGAAGACCCTCTGTCTCGGAGCCAGGTTCCTCATCCTGGATGAGCCGACCAGTGCCCTTACCCCGCAGGAGACTGATGAACTGATCGCACTTCTCAAGAGAATGAGCAGCGAGCTCTCCATCATCTTCATCTCCCATAAACTTCAGGAAGTGAAAGACCTCTCTCACAAGGTCGCCATTCTCAGACACGGACGAGTTGTCTTCCAGGGAAACACCGAGGACCACTCCTCTCACGATATCGCCGCGCTTATGACCGGACATGAAGTCCGTCTCCCGCAGAACGATGCCCCCGCCTGTACCATGGGTCCCATGCTGCAGCTGAAAAACCTGAACGTACGGAGCGACCGGGGCTTTCTCGCCCTTGATGACCTTTCTCTCTACATCTGTAAGGGAGAGATCGTCGGTCTTGCCGGAGTCTCCGGTAATGGACAGAAAGAACTCGCCGAGGCAATCAACGGCCTGAGAAAAGTGGAAAGCGGACAGATCATCTTCGGTGATACCGATATCGCAAACTTCTCTCCCCGTCAGGTCATCGATGCCGGAATGGGGTATGTTCCCGAGGAGAGAAACGTCGAAGGTATCGTCCCGTCCTTCTCCATCAAGGAGAATCTGATCCTCAAGGATGTGGAGGAAGAGCGATTCAGCAGACGCTCCTTCATGAAGAAGCATGTTATCCAGAAACACGCGCAGGAACTGCGCGAGGATTTCGATATCAGGAGTCCGAATGTGGAAGTTGCCGCCGGATCCCTTTCCGGAGGGAACATCCAGAAGGTGATTCTCGCACGGGAAATCGAGAGAAATCCGAAATTTCTTGTAGCGGTCTATCCGACGCGGGGACTCGATATGGGAGCTGCAGAGTTCATTCACAAGCAGCTCCTTCAGAAGAGAAACGAGGGAGTGGGCATCCTGCTCATCAGTGAAGAGCTCGAAGAGATCACGAACCTCTCCGATCAGGTTGCAGTCATATTCAAGGGAAAGATTCAGAAGGTTATTCCCGCAAGTGAAGCGAGCAGAAGAAGACTTGGAATTCTCATGGCAGGAGTTGAAGATGACGAAGAGATTTAGAACTGGCTACAAGATCGGGGTGATTATCCTCGCCATTATCACGGCAATGGCTCTGGGAGCACTGATCCTTCTTGCGATAGGAGCGGACGTCTTCAAGACCTATATCGTTATCCTTACGGAGCCGCTGAAGAATAAGATCGGCGTGACCGAGGTTCTGCTCAGGCTCGTACCTCTCACGATTACAGCCCTCGGGATCACCGTCGCCTACAGGAGCGGAATCATCAATATCGGAGCTGAAGGACAGATGGCGATCGGAATTCTCGCGACAACCGCGATGGCTCTCGCCTTTCCTGACCTTCCTTCGTTCATTCTTATACCGGCTGCCCTGCTCGCAGGGGCGCTGGGAGGAGCCGTGTGGGGATTCGTTCCCGGCTTCCTGAAGGCGAAACTGGAGGTGAGCGAACTGCTGTCGACAGTCATGCTCAACTATATAGCAGCACAGCTGTATACCTTCTTCCTCCGCGGACCGATGCTCGACCCGGCTGAGATCACCATGGGAAGCGGAACCCCGCAGTCCATGAGACTCTCACGGAATCTGGATCTGACACGATTCATAAAGGGAACACGTATACACACCGGTCTCTTCATCGCTCTCGCACTTGCCGTCTTCATCTACCTCCTTCTGTGGAAAACCTCCTACGGGTATAAGATGAGAGCAGCAGGTGCAAGCTTCCGTGCAGCCCCGCTATGGCGGAATCAATGTACCGAAATACCTGATCATCTCGATGGTGATAAGCGGTGCCTTCGCGGGGATCGCGGGAGGTATCGAAATAGCAGGTGTTCACAGACGCGCGATCGAGGGAGTCACCAGCGGCTATGGATTCAGCGGTATCGTCGTAGCCCTCTTCGGAGGTCTTCATCCGGCAGGTATCGTCCCGGCCGCTTTCTTCTTCGGTCTCCTCCTTTATGGAGCAGATATGACCCAGAGAATCGTCGGAGTCCCGGCGAACATGATCCAGGTTCTGCAGGGAGTCATCATTCTCACGATCGTCGCAACGAAGATGGTACTCGCAAACCCGTACCTGATGCAGCGGGTGGAAGAGAAACTCTTTCCTGCATCCAGCAAGAGCACAATTGAGGAGGAAGCCTGATGGACCTTATTGTTAACGTACTCTCTCTTGGAATACCGTTTTCCGTCGCCCTGCTGATTGCCTCCCTTGGAGAAATGTTTAATCAGCGCGCTGGAATCTTCAATCTCGGCTGTGAGGGCCTCATGGCAATGGGAGCCTTTCTCGGTCTCCTCGTCCCTTACATGGTAGGCGGCGGAGGGGAAGTTCCCGGTATCTACAACTACCTCGGTATCGCCGTGGCTATGGCAGGTGGAGCTCTCCTCGGACTCTTCTTCGGTCTTGTCGTCGTTACCTTCCGTGCTCCTCAGGGTATCGCAGGCATCGGCATGCAGATGTTCGGTGTGGGAACCGCAGGAACCCTCTTCCGTCATTTCGTCGGAGGGACACAGAGCGTCATCGGTATTCCTAAAGCTCCGATCCCCTTCCTTGCCGATATCCCCGTACTGGGAGAACTGTTCTTCAAGCACAATCCTTTGGTGTATGTGGCCTTCATCCTCGTTCCGATAGCCTGGTATGTCCTGTTCAAGACTCCCTGGGGTCTCAGGGTACGTGCCGTGGGAACTCATCCAAGAGCAGCAGACTCAATCGGTATCCAGGTGAACAGGGTTCGCTTCCAGGCACTGATGGTCGGAGGTGCCATGGCGGCTCTCGCCGGTGCCTACCTCAGTCTCTGTCAGGTAAAGATGTTCAGTGACAACATTATCGCAGGAAGAGGCTTCATTGCCGTCGCACTCGTCTATTTCGGGCACTGGCACCCCGTTAAGATCATGGGAGGAGCTCTCCTGTTCACCCTCGCTCAGTCCCTCCAGCTCGCGATTCAGGGACTCGGGATCGACTTCCCCTACGAGTTCCTCGTCATGCTCCCCTACCTGCTGGTCATCATCGTCCTTGCATTCTCGAGAAAATCACAGAAGACAGGACCCACAGCGCTCGGAAAACCCTTCAACAGGGAAATCAGGGCCTGATGGTACCTACCGTATCCGCAGAATCTGCGGGTACGGCATATTCACCTCAGGAACCCCTACACCGGATGATCACCTCTATTATCAGGAATTATTCCTGCTAATCGCAGAGTTCTGCACCAAAACGCAACACTCCACCTTGACAAATCGATATACTCTTATACAATTCTAGAGGTATAGTATCACAGTCAATTGTTTCTTTCCCTATACGGAGGAATCACATACTAAGCGGCTATTCAGATTCCAGAGACACTCATCCTGTCAGAGTTGAATAGGAGACATTGCCTTGCATACCTTCGTTGTAAACGGACATACCATACAGACAGAGAGCCCGAAGAAACTTCTTCACTTTCTCCGTGAGGAACTGAACCTTACAGGAACCAAGGACGGCTGCAGTGAAGGTGCCTGCGGCACCTGTACTGTCATCATAGACGGGAAGGCGACGAAATCGTGTCTCATCCCCCTCTCCCGGCTTGAAGGAAAAGAGATTATCACAATAGAAGGCCTCAGCCAGCGGGAAAAGGACGTCTATTCCTACTGCTTCACTGAAGCAGGTGCCGTGCAGTGCGGTTTCTGTATCCCGGGCATGATCATGTCGGCCAAGGCTCTCCTCGATATCAATGACACTCCTTCCCTTGAAGAGATCAAGAAGGCACTCAGGGGAAATATCTGCCGGTGTACCGGCTATGTGAAGATCGAGAAAGCCATCCTGATGGCCGCCCGCTATTTCCGTGAGAATACTCCCATCATCATCGAAGCACAGAAGGGTCAGCTTGCAGAGCGTTTCCGCAGGGTTGATGCTGTGGAGAAAGCCCTCGGCACCGGTATCTATGCAGATGATATCAGAATCGAGGGGATGATCTATGCAAAGGCCCTGAGGAGTGCACATCCCCGGGCTGTCATCGAGAAGATAGATATTGAAAAAGCGAAAGCCCACCCTCAGACCGTCACTGTCCTCACGGCAGAAGATGTTCCCGAGAACAAACTCGGACATCTCGTCAACGACTGGGACGTGCTCATATCTGAAGGAGAAACAACCCGCTATATCGGTGATGCGATCGCACTCGTCGCCGTCAGGAAAGAGGAAGCTCTCCAGGAAGTACTGGACCTGATCGAGGTGACCTATACGGTTCTTGAGCCCCTCACCTCCCCAGCCGAAGCAATGGCGGAAGGTGCTCCTCAGCTCCATGAGACCGGAAATATCTTGACAACAGAAATACTCCACCGAGGGAATGCCGACAAGGCGATAGCAGAAGCCGCCCATGTGGTGACCCATCACTACTCCACACCCTTCACCGAACACGCTTTCATGGAACCGGAGACTGCCGTCGCCGTCATGGACAGTGCTGACTCAGTACTCCTGTACACCTCGAGTCAGTCCGTCTATGACGAGCAGAGGGAGATCTCCCGGATGCTCTGCGTTCCTCCTGAGAAAGTGAACTGCAGGGCATGCCTCGTCGGAGGAGGCTTCGGCGGCAAGGAGGATATGAGCGTCCAGCACCACGCAGCCCTGGTCGCGTGGCATACAAAGATGCCCGTCAAGGTGAAACTTACACGACAGGAGAGCCTGAACATCCATCCGAAACGTCATGCGATGGAGATGGATTTTACCAGTGCCTGTGATGAGAAAGGAAAACTTACCGCTCTCAAGGCGACGCTTATTGCAGATACCGGAGCTTATGCATCACTGGGAGCACCGGTCCTTCAGAGAGCCTGTACCCATGCGGCCGGCCCCTATGCCTATGAGAATGTCGAGATCGTAGGAAAGGCGGTCTATACGAATAATGTCCCCGCCGGTGCCTTTAGGGGTTTCGGCGTCACCCAGAGCTGCTTTGCCATTGAAAGCAACCTGAATCTGCTCGCAGAGAAGGTGGGCATTTCTCCCTGGGAGATCAGGTACATCAATGCGATCAGACCGGGAAAGATACTTCCGAACGGACAGATCGCTTCAGTCAATACGGCTCTCGAGGAGACGCTCCTTTCGGTCAGGGAAGAGTATGAAGCTCATCCCCGTGCAGGCATTGCCTGCGCCTTCAAGAACAGCGGCTTCGGAGTCGGCGTTCCCGACACCGGGCGCTGTATTCTCAGCGTAGAAGATGGCATCGTTCATATCCGAACAAGTGCGGCCTGTATGGGACAGGGTATCGCCACCATGGCAACCCAGATCGTTATCGAAACAACCGGCCTTTCTCCCGGGGAAGTATTCTGTGAACCGGCCGACACCCGCCGTACCCCGGACAGCGGTACGAGCACCGCGAGCCGGCAGACGGTCATTACCGGTGAAGCGACACGAAAGGTGGCGCATGAGTTCCTGAAGGATTTCGAGAGTGTGAACCGCTCCCTTTCGGCTCTTGAAGGAAAACAGTGGAACGGAGAGTTTACCGCCTACACAGACCCCTTGGGTTCCGATAAACCTAATCCGGTCTCGCACATTGCCTACAGTTATTCCACGCAGGTCGTATACCTTGATGAATCAGGAAAGGTTGAGAAAGTGACGGCGGCCGTCGATGTAGGTCAGGTGGTGAATCCCACGGCAGTCGAAGGTCAGGTTGAGGGAGGTGTCGTCATGGGTCTCGGCTATGCTCTTACCGAGGATTTTCCCCTTGAGGGAGGTATCCCCAAGGTGAAGTACGGCACCCTCGGTCTCCTGAGAGCGACAGATGCACCACCGGTGGAGACCATTACCGTTCACTCACCGCAGCTTACTCAGGAAGCCTACGGAGCCAAGGGTATCGGCGAACTGAGCACTATTGCAACCGCCCCGGCGGTCCAGAATGCCTATCACGTGTTTGACGGCGAGTTCAGAAACTCGCTTCCACTCGCAGGGACAGCCTACCGGAAGAAGAAATAACGGTTCAGGATAGCTCCCGACGGGAGTCATCACGAGCAGCCTTCAAAGCATCAAGCAGCTTCTTCTGCAGGAGAGGATCTTTGTGCTTCGCAAGGGATTCCACCTTCTCAGGCTCCTTTGCAAGCACCACCAGAACCTTCTTATCGAGAATGCGGTAGGAAGGAAGATTTCTCTGGCGGGCAAGATCATCCCGGGCAGTGAAGAAATGGCGAAGATATACCTTCTGCTCCTTTGAAAGCCGACGGTACCCGTTCAGTTTCGCCCAGCCGGGCTTATAGACCGTCTTCACCTTCGTTCCCTGCTTCTGAACCTGCCTCTCCTCTTTCTCTTTCCCCTCTTTCCGTATACGCTCTTTCAGCACCTTCTGAATAGTGAACAGGTGTTCCACATCAGAAAGCGCATATGAGACCAGCTGATCTCTGATCGGACGGACCAGCCAGTTCGCCATCTGATTCTTCTTCTTGCTGGTCACCGGGGCAATCTCAATCCCGCAGAACTCGATTAGCGCATGAAGATTCCCCGTAAAACCGAGAACTCCCGCACTGAGGGCTACATCATAGACCCCCTTCATCTCAGCCGTGTACGACTTATAGATCAGAGAAGCATCACTCGAAGAATCGAACATCACCTTCTCAAGCTCCGGATCTGTAAGGAAGGGAAGAACCTCCTTCATATCGAGGGCAAGCGGATCTACAAGATAATACCTTCTCCCGTCGAAAATCTGGATAAGACAGAGATGCTCCCCGTAGATATGGAGGTTGAATTCGCCCTCGAAATCGATTGCAAAGGAAGAGACCTGCTCACGTTTCCACTGGGACAGAAGCTCTCTCCATCCCTCATTCGTGTTGATCATGGTATAGTCGTACATAGATCTTCACTATAGCAGATGGACTGAGAGTGTGGAATATACCGCGCACTCTGTGCTATGCTTTCACTCAATTGAAATGATTAGAGGTACTCGAATGAATACTACAGAAAGCGCAGCACAGGTGATCGACCTGTTCCTGAAGCTGGTTGCCATCAATTCCCCGAGCGGTGAAGAACAGGAAATCAGAGAATGGATCCTTTCCTATCTGAAAGAGAAGGGTATACGGACTCAGGTGGATGCGAAAGGAAATATTGCAGCTTATATCAACGAAGAGAAGGAAGGGAAATCCACCCTCTTCTCAGCCCATATCGATACCGTACGCAACGCAGTCGATGCGAAGGTTGTCCGTGAGAACGGCCTGATCAAGACCGACGGAACCACAGCCCTCGGGGCAGATGATAAATCTGCAGTGGCTGCCATGCTCGTGGCGATTGAGGAACTGAAGAAACTCGAAATTCCCGTCGTCTATCTTTTCAGTGTAAGCGAAGAGATCGGCCTTGAGGGAGTGAAGGCTCTCGATACCTCTATCCTTCCTCCCATTGCTGATGCCTATATCCTTGACGCACAGAAAGAGATCGGAAAAATCATGACCTTCTCTCCCTCTCACTACAACGCGACCATACGATTCAAAGGAGTAGCGGCCCATGCCGGCTTCGCTCCGGAGAACGGCGTAAACGCCATCTCGGTTGCCGCCCGGGCAATCGACCAGATGAAACTCCTCAGAATCGATGAAACAACCACGGCAAACGTGGGAATGATCCAGGGTGGCACAGCAACCAATATCGTCGCACCTGAATGCACTGTCACTCTCGAAGTCCGTGCCGCGTCGGACGAAAAGTGCCTTGCCCACCTCGCCCATATGGAGATGTGCTGCATCAAGGCTATCGGTGCTCTCGGTGGCACCTACGACATGGAAACCCACGCACTCTACCCCGCTTATCACCTCGATGAAAACTCCCTCGCGCTGAAGAAATTCAAAGCCGTATGCAATCAACTTGATCTTCCTTTCGAGGGGGTCACGACCGGAGGAGGCTCGGACACAAATATCCTCCGCTCTCTCGGGTATGACGCCGTCACACTGGCGAACGGGTATTATCATGCACACTCTGTGCATGAAGAAATCAGGGAAGAAGCCCTTACGACCCTTGTCGATCTCATCCTGGCACTTGCCCGTGAGGAGGCGTAGGGAATGATCAGAGATGTCGCTCTTGCCGGTCTCGGAGCTGTTGGTGCCATCTATGCTTCCCGCATGGATGCGTACCTTACATCCGAACACACCTATATCATCGTGGATGAAGTGAGAAAGAATCGCTACAGGAAGGACCGCGTCTTTCTGAACGGAGAGGAAAGAACTTTCAACTTTGCTCTTCCCGAGGAAGTAGGTAAACCTGTAGACCTGCTGATCATTGCGACGAAGAATAACCATCTCGAACAGCTCATCCCAACACTCTCCCCGCTGATCGGCAAGAACACGGTGATCCTTTCCCTCCTGAACGGTATCGCCAGTGAGAAACTTCTTGAAAAGGCATACCCGGAAGCCCACGTCCTGTATGGCTTCGTCACAGCACTCGATTCCACCAAGCTCAATAACAGGATAGAGTATGCAACCGAAGGAATCATCTATTTCGGAGAGAAGAACAATGAGAAGAGTAATACCGTACAGTTGCTCTCCTCATTCTTTGATGCGTGCGGTATCGCCAGTGACAACCCGGAAGATATCCACACGCAGATGTGGGCGAAATATATGGTGAATGTGAGTATCAACACCGTCAGCGCAGTCTGCCGTGCAGGCTACGGCCCCTGTGTCTCTGTTCCGGCTATCTGGTCTCTCATAGAAGCAATAATGAGGGAGGTGATAACCCTCGGTACCCGGGCAGGCATTAGAGGTCTTGATGAGACCTTCATCGCCCGCTACAAGGAGATCTTCAGTTCACTTACTGAAAACGGCAAGACCTCGATGCTTCAGGATGTGGAAGCCGGGCGAGTAAGTGAGAACCGTTGGTTCTGCATGTTTGCAGGAACCATGGGAAGAGAGCTTGGGGTCCCCACTCCCCATATCGATATGCTCGGACAGATCATGGAAGGGATAGATGCCGTGCATGAGCGCTCCTGACGTTAAAGAGAATCTTGCATACTTTCACTCTCTCCACTATTCTCTGACACAAGAGAGTATAGCCAGATGATCGAACTTACCTTACCGGCGGGGTCATATGACGCAGCCATCGAAGCATTCAATAACGGAGCTGACGGAGTCTATCTCGGACTCAAGGAATTCTCTGCCCGCAAGAGCGCACAGAATTTCTCCCTTGATGAGCTCGCCAGGCTCAAGACTGCCGCACTCATTCAAGGTAAGACAGTGTATGTCACAGTAAATACGATCCTGCAGGATGAGGAAATTGAACGACTCATCCCCACACTCAGGAGACTTGTCCTTCTCGATATTAACGGAATCATCGTCCAGGATCTCGGCCTGGCGCGTATCATCTCAAAAGAATTCCCCTCCATACCCTGCACGCGAGCACACAGCTTGTCGTCCACAGCTCTGACGGTGTCCGATTCCTCTCTTCCCTCGGATTCTCCCGGGTCGTCCTCTCTCGTGAACTCACCCTCGAAGAGATCAGAAAGATAAAGACCGAGGTACCCGAGGTGGAGCTCAAGGTCTTTATCCATGGAGCGATGTGCTACGGTTTCAGCGGTCTGTGTATGGCGAGTGTGAATCTTACTGACAGGAGTGCGAACAAGGGAGAATGCTCTCAGATCTGTCGTACCTGGTTCGAAAATGAATCAGGGGAGCAGGGATTTTTCTTCTCCATGAAGGATCTCTCCAGTGACAGCGCTACGCTGAAAGAACTTGAAAGAATGGGAATTGAATCACTCAAGATCGAAGGAAGGATGAAGTCCCCGCTGTACGTTGCGTCCGCTGCTCAGCACTACTCGGCCCTTCTTGGAAGAACACCTCTCCAGAAGAGGGATGAAAAGAAGCTCAGAACAGCGTTCTCACGGGAAATGAGTTCAGGCTGGCTTGCCGGATATGATAAAGCCTCCCCTTCCGATATCAGACACACCCCGTCTCTCATCACAGATTCCTACACCGGGCACATCGGCATCCCTGCAGGAACTCTCCTCTCCCCTATGGGAAGAAACACCTACCAGGTACGGCTGAGTGAAGAAATCCACCTGAGGGACGGTCTCCTCATCCTCCTGCACCGGAGAGGCCGGCAGGATGAAGCGGTACAGTTCGCAGCAAAAGAGCTGAAAGACCGGAAAGGGAAGAGTGTCACCGCCCTCACTCCCGGCTCACAGGTTTCCGGGTCTCTTTTCATTCCTTCGAGTGAGGAGGAGATCATCGGCGCTGAGCTGAGAATCGTATCACGGCATGATGGAGCCCTCCGGTCTCATGAGAAGGGAAGGTATCAGCCGTATAGAGCATCAATAGGACTGCATATCATCATCGATGAGAAACAAGTAACCGTAGAGGGAAGTTTTCTCCCGCCTTTCCTTTCCTCTGTTCCTCCTTTCACGCAGGAAATCGATATTCAGGAAGCAAGAACCGTACAGAAGACCGGGGAAAGAATCACAGAACTCTTTACAGGCTCTCCGAGCCCCTACCTCACTGCCGGTGACATCTCGATAGAGAACAGGACAGCTCTCCCGCTGCACTTATTGTTCATTCCCTCGTCACATCTGAAGAAGATCAGAAACGGGTGGTACGCGAATGCGGATGATATCGTTGAGAAGATGCTTGAAACTCCACTGCAGAAGAAGCCAGAGGATCCTGCGATAGGAGAAAGACTCCCCGAGAGACACCTCCTCTCTCCACCGGGAAATTCTCCCCTCCCGTATGCTGACCTGAAGAGGACAGCTCTCTCCTTGAAAAAAGGCTCTCCTCTGAAGGAAACGCTCTCTCAGATTGACGGAATCTATTATCTTCCCCTCCCTCCGCTCTTCTTCGATGAAGAAAAGGAAAAAGAGTACCTCAGAAGAATTCTGGAATCTGAAGAGAAGATCCGCGTGGGAATCAACAACCCCGCCCATTTCCTCTGGATGCAAGAGTATCCGCAGAGGGAGGTGTTCAGCGATATCTATCTGTACACAGCAAACAGACACACTGCCAGGATGCTGCTGGAAGAAGTGAAGCAGATAATTGGAGGCTACTCCTGGATCGAACGGGAATGTGATGTCAGGAATTATCCTCTTCTCATGAGCAGGGCAGGGAATCAGTTCATCCCTCCGTTCTTCCTCTCCCGTTCCTGTTACCGCTATGATGTACTCGGTCTCAGCTGTGAAGGGTGCTCACGGAATTACACCTATCAGGTCGCACAGAGAGATAAAAACTACCGGGTGGATGTAAGAGAGTGTATAACAGCTGTAACGGCGGAAACGGACGGCTGAGCGGACAGGACCTTCTTAGAGCGAATCTCCCTGAAAAGCAGAAAGCACCCCGCAGTGAGGTGCTTCCCATATTCTGACTGATAGAGCCTGATCAGTTCTGTGTGATGTTGTATTTTTTCACAAAAGCTTCGGCATTCTGGATTGAACCGCCGGCGCTTCCTTTCACGAGGTTGTTCACCATCAGCATGAATCCAACCTTATTGTCTCTCTTTTTAAGACGTCCGGTGTAGACTTCCATTCCCTTCGGAGTTCCCCAGAATGCGTACTTCGGCTGAGGGAAGGTATTGGACGGATCGTAGACGACCGGCTGGGCAGGTGTCGACGGGAGATCCGGAACTTCCTTGAAGTCAGCCCAGGTTTGCTCAATATCGTCGAGAGTGAAATCTTCTTCAAGGGTAAGCCATACAGCTTCGAGGTGACCGAACATGACAGGGACACGTACACAGTAGGCGTCAACAATAGGATCGAAACTGAGAATCTTCTTGATCTCCTTCTCGATCTTCTCTTCCTCGCCTCCGATATAGGGGATACAGTTGTCCGTGATATCGAACGAGGAAAGACCGGGGTATCCTGCACCGCTGACCGACTGGTAGGAGCAGACACTCACTTCCTTGATACCGAACTTTCTGAGCGGTGCAAGGGCCATGGCAAGACCTGTCGTGACACAGTTTGCATTGGTGACGACGAAGCCCTTCTGAGGGAAACCCTGATCCTCAATCTGAGCAAGCGTCTCCATATTAGTCTCAGGAATGAGAATAGGCACATTGTCATGGTAACGCATCGCTGATGCGTTCGAGAAAATGTAGAAGCCCATATCTCTCAGGATAGGCTCCGCCTCTGCTGCAACGGAAGCGGGAAGAGCACTGAATACAATCTTGACTCCGCGTTCCTTCATAGCCTCAGCATTAAACTCGCTGATCACTCTCTGACGGATAGCATGTGGCATTTCAAACGGGAGAAGCCAGTGGACTGTTGATCCGTATGCCTGGTTCGCCCGTGCCGCTGATGCGGTAATATAATCAACTTCAAACATGGGGTGGTCTGCAAGCATCCACATGAACACCTGACCAACAGCGCCGGTGGCACCGATAACAGCTACTTTGATTTTTTCCATCTTTTCTCCGATCCTCTGTGAGGATGTATCATCAATTAAACTTTGTGAGAGGACTCTACCCTATTTCTTTGTATTTATGCAAGACTATCTTAAAAGAATATGTTATTTTGTTTACATACTGTTATTATTATAACAACATGTTAACAAAACACCGCTATTTGTTACACGTGAGTGTCTCACTGCACGTCAACCTTTCCACCCTGTTTTTCAGTTGATTCCTCTGCCTCTTCTTTCTTCAGTTTTGCGCTGTACAGGGTATCTCTGTTCAACAGCCAGTTGATCAGGTAGCTGAGTCCGGCAGTAAGGGCGACGAGGGGCAGAAGAGAGACATCTCCTGTCATTTCGACAGATAACACAATGGAAGTGAGAAGGGCACCACTGACTCCCGCAAGGACCGAAGACATCCCGGCGAGAGCGCAGATGATGAATGCATCAGGGGGGAGAGGGAAGAGCTGTCCGGCAAAACCCGCGATTGATACTCCCGCACAGGCTCCGAGAAAGAGGGATGGAGCGAAGACTCCTCCGCTGCCGCCTGCTCCCAGTGTAAGAGGATTGGCGATGAACTTCAGAAGGAGCAGAATCATAAGGAGTACCGGAGCGCTGATATCACCGCTGAGCAGGTGATGAAGAAACTCGGTATCGGCAGAGGAGACTACGTGTTCTCCGGAGAGAAGAATGGAAAGATAGGATAGTGTTCCGACCAGCAGCCCCGCGATTAGAGCTTCAAGAGATTCGGGAATACGGCTTCTTATAAAAAAGGTCTCAATGGCGAACTGGACTTTCATCCAGCCCCATGCGATAAAGGCTGAAAGGAGGGCTGTCACTGCGAGCGCCGTCACCAGAGCGGGTGAGAGAAGTATGTCCGCCTGCAGCGGTATGAGAGGGATAGGGAATCCTGCAAGAGAGAGTCCCAGAAAGGCGACGCCTGTCGCGGCGAGTACGGGAATAACCGCTGCAAGTGAATACTCTACCAGGATCAGCTCCAGGGTGAACAGGACAGCGGCCACCGGCGTATGAAAGAGCGTAGTCACCGCAGAAGCCACTCCCGCTCCTATGAGGATATTTCTCTCCTTACGTGAGAGACGGAAGAGAGAACCTGTCGCACTCCCCGTTGTCGCACCGATAAGAGCGACCGGTCCTGCCTGCCCGGCAGAACCTCCAAAAGCGATGGTGATGAGGGAAGAGAGTGTTTTGGCTCCAGCCCCTTTCAGCGGGATATCACCCTCCCTGTCGCGCACCCGGTACTGTATCTCCGGAATACCGTGGCCCTTGATATCGTGAGCCCACCTGCGCGAGACGAACTGAGCTGCGCTCAGACCTATTCCTGGCACTGCTATGAAGAGAATCGGATAGCCTGACAGGGAAAAAAGATAGGGATGAGCTGCTCTGAGGATGGCAACAAAGGCCAATGTAAGCAGCGCAGCACACACAGAGACACCCGCGCCGAGAAGAGAAAGATAAAGTGTTCTGACAGCCCTGTACCTGAGACTTCCCGATTCTTCCATGAACTATTATCCGCCCCTTCGAAGTATGTGGTTCTCATTGTACCACACGC
The DNA here is from genome assembly GCA_963676605.2 of Sphaerochaetaceae bacterium. Lineage (GTDB taxonomy): Bacteria > Spirochaetota > Spirochaetia > Sphaerochaetales > Sphaerochaetaceae > SABI01. The sequence continues at coordinate 32,891 of CAXXSP010000054.1, forward strand.
ACGGGACTATCATGCAATCACCTCACATCATTTTCTTTTCCTGATGCGTGTATCGTATTGACTAAAGAGAGGTCAACCGATATGATTTCTCTTGTTTCGGGGGTGTAGCTCAGTTGGCTAGAGCGTTTGAATGGCATTCAAAAGGTCAGGGGTTCAATTCCCCTTACCTCCAACACAGAAGTCGTTGCTAAGCAGCGACTTTTTCTTTTTTGCCCAGAGTTAATTGCATTCATCTTCACTGGTTTCCGTTTTTCTACATTCGATTTAATAATAATGCCTCATGAATAGAATATTTTTCTACTTCTGTAGAATACTTGGTGTTATAATGAATTAACAAAACTATATGGAGGAAATCATGAAAAGAAGTACAATCCTGTTACTGGTTCTCTTAGCTGGTTCTCTCTTGTTTGCTCAGGGAGTACCAGAAACTTCAGCTCCACCGGATGAGCTCATCGTCTACTCAAGTGTAGATGAGGAAAATGCTGCGAAACTCTTTGCTGCGTTCACCGAAGATACTGGCATCAAAGTATCCTCAGTCCACCTTTCGACAGGTCCGGCTCTAGCTAGAATAGAAGCTGAGAAAGGGCGACCACAGGCAGATATCTGGTTTGGAGCTCCAAGTGAAAATCACATATCAGCAAAAGATGCAGGACTTACCATTCCGTATAAAAGTGCTGAATTGACTGCGCTTGGTGATGGATTCAAAGATCCTGAAGGCTACTGGCGATGCATATACATGAACCCGCTCTGCTTCGGCATCAACACCAAGGCTCTTGATAAGGCCGGGGCAAATATGCCGACTTCATGGCAGGATCTGCTGAAACCTGAATACAAAGGCCTGATACAGGCGCCGACTCCACAGGCAAGCGGAACAGCAAAAGCACAGGTCTATGGACTGATTGAGATCATGGGCGAAGATGGAGCTATGCAGTACCTTGCAAAACTCAACAGAAATATACAGACCTACACAACCAGCGGAACAGGACCTTCGAAAGGCGTCAACGTTGGAGATGCAGCCATCGGTATCCAGTTCACCCCCGCATTTTTCAGTTTCATAGCACAGGGACTGCCCGTTAAAGTAGTCTTTCCTTCGGAAGGAGTTCCTGCCGAAGCCCCCGCGGTATCCATCTTAAACGGAGCTGAAAATATCGAAGCAGCAAAGATCTTTATAGATTGGATGACTGGAACAGCAGGACAGAATGCCTTGAGTGAACAGAACACCTTCTTCTATCCTGTTCTGGCAAGTGCCACGCTCGCCGAAGGAATGCCGGCGTTTGAAAGTCTCAAGATCATTCCTTACGACACAACATATTACAGTGAAAACAATGAACGTATCGTTACCCGTTGGGTGAACGAGGTCCTTACAGCCAAGTAATATGACCATTACATTTCTGCTGGACCTTTTCGTCCGGCAGATATTTCTCTTCGATGACAAAAAGGAATTTCGACATGCGTGAATCGATGAAGGAACAGCTTTATCACACGAAAATGCTTTCGAGGGACCCTCTCCTGTTAATCGTCGTGATTCTTATACTTCTCGCTCTTACCCTGTTTATTATTTTCCCGCTCGTACGAGTCGGAACTGCAGCCTTCACTGATGGCGGCTCGTTTTCACTGAATAATTTCAAAGAAGCCTTCTCTTTCTGGTATTACAGGAAGGCATTTCTTAACTCTCTCACAATTGGAATCCTCACCTCGATTCTGGGTTCCTGTCTTGGGTTTCTTTTCGCCTACGCCCTTACTCGAGCAAAAATCCCAGGACAAAAATTCTTCAATATCATAGCCACTATTCCGATTATTTCGCCTCCTTTCATCGGTGCTCTGGCTATCGTCATGCTTTTCGGTAGAAACGGATTTGTTTCATCCACTCTCCTGAAGATGACCGATGCAAATATATACGGCTTCAAAGGTCTTTTGTTTGCACAGATCATTACATTTTTCCCGGTTGCATACATAACGATGAGAGGAGTACTTGAATCCATATCGCCGACTCTGGAAGATGCAGCGATGGACCTTGGAGGAAGTCGGATAAAAATCTTTTTAAAAGTAACCCTTCCGCTTGCAATTCCCGGTCTTGCCAGTTCGATGCTTGTATTGTTCGTTGAATCGCTTGCAGACTTTGGAAACCCTATGATTCTTGCAGGGAGTGAATACCCTATCCTGAGCGTCCAGGCTTACCTCGAGATCACTGGTATGTATAACCTGGGAAAAGGGGCCGCACTCGCCTTTATTCTCCTCATACCCTCCCTCTCGGCGTATGTCATCCAGAAATACTATGTCTCTAGAAAGCAATACATCACCGTAACAGGCAAACCAACAGATTCCAGCAATTCCGTGGTCTCTCCAAAAGCAAGAGGAATCCTGTTTGTTGTCTCACTCCTGTTTTCATGTGTCATCATTGCCGTCTATGCTTCCATTGTATATGGTGCGGTGGCGACAAGCTGGGGAAATGACAGTACTCCAACATTGAATCATTTCAGATACGTATTCCAGGTCGGATTTGAATCATTGAAGGACACGCTCATCATCGCAGGCTTATCTACCCCTGCAAGCGGGATTCTTGGAATGGTGATCGCATTTCTTGTAGTACGTAAACGGTTCATCGGAAAAAAGTTCATGGAGGCAGTAAGCATGCTTTCATTCGCTGTTCCGGGTACAGTGATCGGAATAGGGTATATCCTTGCTTTCAACAGTTACCCTATCTATCTGACAGGAACACTTGCCATCCTCTTGCTCAACTTCATCTTCAGATATATCCCTGTCGGAATTCAGAGCGGTATTGCAGTTCTAAACCAGATTGATCCTTCAATAGAAGAAGCCGCAGTAGATCTCGGCGCTGACAGCAACACCACGTTCAGGAAAATAACGCTCCCCCTCATGATCCCGGCATTCTTCAGTGGATTAATTTTCGCCTTTGTGCGGGGAATGACAGCTATCAGCGCCGCTATTTTTCTCGTGTCGGCGAGATGGAACTTCATGACTGTGCAGATAATGTCTCAGGTAGAGAGCGGACGTATCGGAGCTGCTGCTGCTTTCTCTGTGATTCTCGTTCTCATCATTCTGATAGTGATATCTCTCATCAGGATTCTGCTGAGAATCAAATATCAGACGACAACATCTTTACTTTCAAGATAAAGGGGCCCGGGTATGAGTGTGCAATTGGTTAACATAAGCAAAACCTTTAAAGACCATGACAACAGCAATAGAGAGTTCACGGCTGTAGATCAGGTGAACATAGAGATCAAAGAAGGGGAGATGGTCACATTCCTTGGACCCTCGGGCTGCGGGAAAACTACTACCCTCCGTATCATCAGCGGATTTGAAATACAGAGTGAAGGCGATGTATTTATAGATGGTGAGCTGGTGAATGATATTCCGGCGAACAAACGGAATACTTCCATGGTATTCCAGTCCTATGCCATCTTTCCTCATCTGAATGTGTCTCAGAATATCGGGTTCGGTCTTGAGTTGAGACGGCAGTCAAAAGAAACTATCCGTAGAGAAGTAGAGGATATCATGGAAACAATGGGACTTTCTTCTCTCTCTAAGAGGAAACCCAGTCAATTATCTGGAGGACAACAGCAGCGTGTTGCTCTTGCACGTGCAATAATTAATAAACCCAGAGTTCTGCTCTTCGATGAACCGTTAAGCAATCTGGATGCGAAACTGAGAGAAAGCATGAGGAGCGAGATCAGACGTATCCAGAAACAGTTCGGTATCACGAGCATCTATGTCACGCATGACCAGGTTGAAGCTATGACAGTAAGCGACAGGATCATGGTGATGGATAAGGGAAAGATTCAACAGATCGGCACCCCTTTTGAAATTTACAGCCGACCGGAAAATTACTTCGTCGCAGATTTTATAGGAAGAGCGAATTTTTTCAAAGCTACCATTGAGAAGGTTACTCCAGAAGGTATTCTCACCAAAGAATTTCCTGAAGCAGGATTATTCCCATCATACCACCCAGACCTGAGAAAAGGTCAATCAGCTCGGATTGTGGTACGACCTGAGGGGATAACAGTCACCCGTTCATCTCTCGGGCATACTTCCATTGAAGGTGTTATTGAAGAGGCATCATATCTTGGATCACATGTTGAATATGAGATAGCAGTAAAAACAATGGATCGGCCGGTAACGGTCATCAGCTATAATCCTGTTAAGGAAGGATATTTTCCCACAGCATCCTCCGTAGGATTATCCTTCGATCCTCTCAGTGCCCACCTTATACCGGATTCTCCATGATCACCTTTCGAAGTAATTGGAAGGGGTTGCTCTCGCCATCGAAAAATAATTTTCTCGGCAGATTATTCCCTCTTTCGCCTGGGATAACCGGGAACGGGGAGGAATGAAGATCTGGCACCCCCTCTACCTGTAACCACCGGTTGCATCATCTCCTCTATTGATGCACACTTTATAAAACAGCAATGACAAGGAGTCGGCAATGGAAAGTTTTACCTTCACCGAACGTGTTGAGAGGTGGGGCGTATTCGAATGTACCCTCACAGCACAGATACAGAAGAACCCGTTCACAGACCAGAAGATCCAGGGGACTTTCACCAGCAGGAGTGAGCAGAAGGATGTTGACGGATTCTATGACGGAAATGGTGAATTCCGCGTCCGGTTCATGCCCTCCTTTGAAGAGACCTACACTTTCGAAATCTCACTCGACAGCACTGAGGTGACCTGGGAGGGAGAGTTCTCTGTCTCCCCTGCGGGAAAAGGAAACCACGGCCCGGTGAGGGTGGCCGATACCTTCCACTTCGCCTATGAGGACGGAACACCTCACCGTCCCATAGGGACGACCTGCTATGTGTGGGAACTGCAGAGTGAAGAGCTGCAGAAACAGACATTGAAGACCCTCAGCGAAGGATACTTCAACAAGATCAGATTCTGTATCTTCCCGAAGCACTATGATTACAACCTGAATGAACCAATCTCCTATCCCTATGAAGGAACTCCCATGGATTCCTCCGTTCTCACCAGTGACAACTTCAACCTCTACACGGGAAAGACGGAAGGAAACAGCTGGGACTTCACCCGCTTCAATCCAGAGCACTTCAGAGGCATCGAAAGGTCAATTCTTGCCCTTCAGGAGCTCGGAATCGAAGCAGATATCATCGTCATGCACCCCTACGACCGCTGGGGCTTCAGTTCGATGAGTGAAGAAGAGGATGATCTGTACTGGACGTATCTCCTTTCCCGTCTCAGTGCTTTCCGGAACGTATGGTGGTCGCTGGCCAATGAATACGATCTCATGGAGACGAAGAGCATCGCGGACTGGGAGCGGTATGCGAACCTGATAACCGTACACGATCCCTACTCCCACCTCCGATCTATCCATAACTGCAAGAACTTCTATGATTTCAGCCGCCCGTGGATCACACACTGCTCGATCCAGCGCACACAGATGTATGTCTGCTCCGAAGAAGTGGATCAGTACAGGACACGATACAAGAAACCTGTCGTCCTCGATGAGATAGGATACGAGGGCACCATCCAGCACGGCTGGGGAAACCTGAGCGGGAAAGAACTTGTACGGCGGTTCTGGGAAGCAGCCTGCCGCGGCGGCTACGGCGGCCATGGCGAGACCTACTATCGTGAGGACAGAATTCTCTGGTGGTCCCATGGAGGAGTTCTTCACGGAGAATCTCAGGAAAGAATCAGATTCCTCAGGGAGATTATCGAGGATATCCCGACGACAGGACTGAAATACCTGCCAGGCCGTTCTGATGAGATCTGCGCTATCCCCGATATCTTCACTCCAGGCAGTGTGAAGGTGTACGACTACTACCTCATCTACTATGGGTATACGCGTCCATCCTTCAAGGAATACTATTTCGATGATGAATCGACCTTCTCTGTAGAGGTGATCGATACCTGGGATATGAGAGTTGAAAACAGAGGGACCTTTACCGGAAAGTTCCGCATCGACCTGCCGGGAAAAGAGTACATGGCTCTCAGGATACGACGGGTATAGAGGTCTCAGATATCGGAGTCTGTGTCTGCCTCGTAGCGGCAGACCCGGTTCCGTCCCTCTCTCTTCGCCCGGTACAGGGCGGTATCCGCCTGATTCAGGACCTGCTCCCAGGAAAGACCGAGGGATGGAAGGTATGCACTTACACCGAAACTCGAGGTGATACGCACACCTTCAGCATCACAGACCACGGGAGTATCTTCGATCAGTGCTCTGAGACTTTCGGCCTTATTCACAGAAGCCTCAACTCCCGTCCCTCTGAGCAGAATAATGAACTCCTCTCCCCCGTACCGTGCACACACATCCATCTTTCGCACATTCTTACGCAAGAGATCACTCACATGAAGAAGTACCTGATCACCCACCGAGTGACCGTAGGTATCATTGATCGACTTAAAGTGGTCGAGATCGAACATGATGATGGAGAACACTCCCTTCGGTGCATGTTCAAGCCTCTGAGCCTCCTCAGATGCAAGATGCATGAAATGCCGGTGATTCACGAGCCCCGTCAGACCATCTGAAGTCGCACGGATCTCAAGCGTCCGCATCGCCTCTCTCAGTTCGGTCACATCATGAAAGATAAACAGACTTCCGAGCACGCGATCCTTTTTTCCCCTGAGATCCGATTTGGAAATCGTGAAGGACCTTCTCTCCTCTCCCACGTTCAGCGTGGCTGTGCCATGACCTGACGCGTGGATAAGATGACGGGCAAGAAGCGGATTCAATTCAGAGAGAGCCATGCCGACCGGATCTTCAAAGTCGGGGAAAAACAGTTTTTTCGCCTGTGGATTACTTTCGATCAGATGATTCTCAGGATCAACCATCACCATCGCGTCGCTCATTGAGTCAACAACGATCTTATGAGCTGTCGGGAGAATATAGAAGAGCTGCAGTTTCTTCACTCCCCAGTAGAGAATGAGTCCCGTCAGGGATAAGGCTATAGGCATGGTATCGAGATTATAGAGTATCTTCTTCAAGAGGAGTCCAATATAGGAGGCAAAGGGGAGGACCGAGACAAGGATCAGGAATGGGTACCTGCTTCTGAGATGAACATTATCCTGCAGCAGAGCAAAGAGAAGACGGACGACGCCTATGATGTATGCTGTAATCATGAGTGCATTAATTGCCCAGAAACCCCAGGCCCGGTCAAAATGGAACAGGCTTACCGGATAGAGCTGCAGGAGGGAGATATCTGTGTAGACCTGGTGATGCAGGGGATTCGTCCAGATAGCAGCTGCCGCACAGAGAGGCAGAATAAACAGTTTCAGCAGCACCTTTCTCTGTATTTTCACGTTGGTATATCGCCGGGGATGAAAAGAGATCGCAATCAGCATCCAGAAGAGTGCGATACTCATGACTCCGAAATACTCGATTCCCACTACAGCATGAGCAATAGCCGAATTCGGGGCATGGAGCTCAAAGAGATAACTGAGTGAGTAGATGATGTTACCGAGGAAAAGGCCGCCGACGAACCTCATCGGCTGTGATGCTCCCTTGTACGCCGACACGCGTGCAGTGAGAGCGGTGGATACACTCAATGAGATCACGATGAATAGCTGATACAGCACAAACAGATCCATGAACCTTCAATCTCCACTATCATCCTTGATGCCTTATTCTGTACAGCACTCAGATATCGATATGGCATGAGTATATCATACCGGTCAATAAATGGATAGGATTCATATATGGATAAAATCAATACACGTCCAGCTCCTGTCACACACTCAGCTGTACGATCTGGACAACACTCAGAATGAAGATCAGGAGGAGAACCGCAGAGAAGATTGTATCAACACCCCTCAGAGAGACCCGCCTGGTGACTGCAGCTCCGGTGAAACCGCCGATAATTCCCCCTGAGATCATGAGAGCGAGAATGACAGGGTCGAACGGTGGAACACGTCCACCGAAGAGTGTGAATAGCAGAGAAGCGGTCTGCGAAAGGAAGATGATGAAGATCGAGTTCAGCGCCGCCTTCTTGGCATCCATAGAGAAGAAGAGGTAGAGAATCGCGATATTGATCGGCCCTCCTCCGATACCGAGAAAGGCTGCCACTGCACCGAGGAATATCCCCGTCCCCAGAGCGAGAGTCCCGCTCGTATAGCTCTTCGGTGTAATACGGGATTTATTCATAACGAACAGGAAGACAAAGAGGACCATAACGGCAAGTATCGAGGACTGAACAGTACCCACAATATCTTCTGAGGGCAATGACCGGATCGCAAGGTCGAAGAGATATTTTCCCGCCAGACCTCCCCCTATTCCGCCGAGAGCGAGAAGCGTGCTGATCTTTCTATCAAGTACAACACCTCCACCCCGGGACCGTATGAGCGTAACTATCGTCATGGAGAGGACGGTACAGCCTGCAAGGAAACTGATGGTCTCCACGCTCAGGGAGGAGAATGTATCCAGTGAGGGTTTGATGATGACTCCACCGCCGATACCGCTAATAGCTCCAAGTGTAGAGGCGATGAAACTTATGAGAAAGAATGAAAAGGTCATACTGCCCGTCCCGTCTGTGTGAAGTACGCCCATTGTAGCCGAGGAGTCTACTCAGAAACAAGGTCAGGTATCTACTCGATGGTCTCGAAGTGAATCTTCGTATGATCGATGTGTGCAGGACCCCCTTTCTCATCAGCAGGGTATCCCACCGTGAGTATAGAGAATGGAAGATACCTATCGGGAATTTCGAGAAGCTCCCTGATCGTCTGTATCCGCTCTTCATCCGGATACAGACCAAGCCAGCAACCTCCCAGGGAATGATTCAGTGACTCCAGAAGGATGTTCTCAGTTGCCGCGGAAAGATCCTGTGCCCACTTCGTGTGACTCTCATTCACCTTCGTCCTGTCAAGAAGCACGACGATCAGTGCGGGAGCCTGTGCTGCAAACCCGGAAAATGAGCTCATACGCGAAACAGCTTTCCGGCGCTCAGGATCCTCAATCACCAGGAACTGCCAGGGTTGCGTATTACGCGCACTCGGCGCCATCATTCCAGCCTCGCAGAGACGGATCAGGACCTTCTTGTCCACCGGACGATCCTGATACGCTCTGACACTGCGACGATCAAATATAATATTCATGAGCAGCTCCTACTTCGTGTTCCCGTGAAAAACACAGGATTACCAGAAGATATTGGCACTTCTCCCCCAGTCATAATCGATTTCTTTCAGCTCATCACTCGTCAGCATGGGGTAAAAAAGAATCTCATCACCCTTTGCGATATAAATCCCTTCTCCGATGATCTGGTAGGTAAACTTCGAATCGAAGGAACGGTCGATGGTCTTTGTCACCTTCTTGTGCTCCTCCACTTCCCTGATACACTCCTTCAGGTGTTCGATATCTCTTTCGAACATACTCCCGATATTCCCGGTATGCTCTTTCTCCTCAAGATCAATAGAGCGGATCTCGCTGAAGATGATGGCGGGGACGGTGATCTTCTTCCCTGAATCACCTAGGATATACTCTGCAAGCTCCTTCGGCTGCAGCGAACTCGCTACGAAAGGATGAACAGGACAGTGTTCCTTATAAAGAGCGTAGCCTTTCCAGTTCGACGGTGCCTGATACTTCTTCGCCTTGAGAGCAAGGGTTGTCCCATCCTGATTTGTCAGGTACACATCCATATAGGCATCAAGGGGTATCTGTTCAATCACCCGGTAGATAGAAAGATAGAGAGAGTGTTTCGGTTCCCCGTTCTCATGCGACACACAGTTCTTCTGAGCGAACTGCCAGTCAAACGCGTCACTGAATTCCCCTTTCACCTGAGCGAACATCAGTCGCTCAGCTGAACCTTTCTTTGATCCCCTTGCCATGTACATACCGAAATCTTTGGGTTCCAGCTCTGATGCGATCAATGCCTCGACAGGATAGAAAACGACGTAATAATAAATCATAACTCCTCCTCCATTACCCGAGCAGTGCGAACAGGTTATATTTTCCGAAAATCGACACGGCAATCAGGGAGACGATCGCCATGATCTTGATGAGTATATCGAGTGAAGGTCCGACGGTGTCCTTCAAAGGATCACCAACCGTATCGCCGACAACGGCAGCCTTATGGGCGTTCGAGCCCTTACCTCCGAAGTGTCCGTGCTCGACATACTTCTTCCCGTTATCCCAGGCACCTCCGGCATTCGCCGTGTACAGCGCAAGCATGACCGAAGAGAGGGTCGTCCCTATGAGAAGACCCCCGACGAACTCTGCTCCGAAGATGAATCCGGTGACGAGCGGAGTCGCTACCGAAATGAGAGCGGGAACTTTCATCTCCGCAATTGCGCCAGCACTGCTGATACTGATACAGGTCGTATAATCGGGGAGACTCGTTCCCTGTATGATACCCGGATCGGCCTTGAACTGGCGCCTCACCTCCTGCACCATCTTCCGTGCAGCGTTTGCTACAGCTTCAATCAGCATACCGCTGAACAGATAAGGGAGAGCCGCTCCGACCAGTCCTCCGACGAGCGTGAGAGGAGATACCATGTTCAGGACCAGATCTATACCCCCCTGAACCGACTCCCCTGCCTGTGCATACAGGTAGGAAGAGAAGAGAGAGAGGGCAGCAAGTGTCGCCGAACCGATGGCAAATCCCTTCCCGATAGCAGCTGTCGTGTTCCCGACGGCATCAAGTTCATCGGTGATTCCGCGGACATCGGGATGAAGACGCGCCATCTCGCTGATACCTCCGGCATTATCGGCAATGGGACCGTAGGTATCGACCGATACCGTCACCGTAACGAAGCTGAGCATGCCGATCGCCGCCATGGCAACTCCGTACAGGCCTGCCGTGGCATTGGCTGTTATGATAGCCACACCGAGAATGACAACGGGAGCCATAACACTGATCATGCCGACACTCATCCCCTGGGTGATGGTGAGGGCCGGCCCCTCCTGTGAACTTGCAGAGATCTTCTGGGTCGGCTTGTAGTCGTAGCTGGTATAGTATTCCGCGATCTGCCCGATGACGATTCCGCTTACGATACCCAGAACAGCAGCGATCCAGGGAGAGAGGGCACCGAGATTGAACCCGGCCGATGCGACCTCCTCGCCTCTGAACAGAAAGAAGGAGATGAGCCCACTGAGAATAATGGTAAGACCCGCTCCCATAAAGGTCGCTGCATTAAGCTCCTTATGGGGATTGTCCGAGACTTTTTTAACGAGAAGAAAGATGATTCCGACCATGGAGGAGAGAATACCGCCTGCGGCGATCAGAAGCGGGGCGTAGACCAGTTTTGAAATAAGAGAAGGGGAAATCGTTCCCTGAGAGAAATAGATATACGCGGCGAGTATCATCGCTGAGACAAGGGAGCCCACATAACTCTCAAGAAGGTCACTGCCGAGCCCTGCGACATCTCCCACATTATCACCGACATTATCGGCGATGGTTGCCGGGTTTCTCGGATCATCTTCAGGAATGCCTGCTTCAGTCTTTCCGACAAGGTCGGCACCCATATCGGCTGCCTTTGTATAAATCCCTCCGCCGACACGGTTGAACATGGCGATGATAGAGCATCCCAGAGCATAGGAGCTGACCGTCATCGTGAACGGGATATCGCTGATTCCGAGCCAGTTGGTATGGAACACCAGATTCTCCGGCGAAGCCTGCTTCAGCAACACGCCGAATACCAGATAGACGATGGCAAGGCCGAGAAGTGCAAACCCTCCGACGCTGAGGCCCATGACCGACCCTCCGCGGAACGCTACCCTGAGCGTCTTCCCCAGTGATTTCGTCTCCCGCGCTTCAGCAGAGACGCGGACATTCGATATCGTTGCGATATTCATACCTATCCAGCCGGCACTCGCACTCATCACTGCTCCGAGAATGAAGGCAGCAGCTCCTGTGACTGAGACAACCAGACCAAGCAGTATGGCAATAAAGATGGAGACTTTCAGAATCACCTTGTATTCGTGATTGAGGAACGCTTTCGCCCCCTCCTGAATTGCCTCAGATATCTGAACCATCTCCTCTGTGCCGGGATCTTTCCTCTTTACTCCGTAATAATTGATTACAGCAAAAGCCAGAGCCGCGACAGCTGCAAGAATGACAAACCCGATCATACAGCAACCTCCTTCATATTATTGACGCTTCCCGATTTTCTGTAAGAAACGCCACTAAGACCGGTATATCACAATCCGGCTCTCTATTCTAGCGTTTTGACAAGTTTTCCACTGGTTAAATTTAACCGTCATATCATAATAGATCATTACTCCTTGACTCTGTTCACCAGGAAAATACCGAGAGCGACCAGAGGAAGGGCAATGAGATACTGAATCCTGAACACCTTTTCCCCAAGAATAACGACTGAAAGGAAGGTTCCGACAATCGGGACAAGGAACTGGAATATGACAATTGAACTCACCTTGTTATGCTTCAGGAGCTGAGTCCAGAGAGAAAAGGCGGCAGCTGAGAGAGAGGCAAGGTAGAGGAGGATCAGGTAGGCAGAAGGGGGGCCCGAAGGAAAAGATCCCCCTGCAAGAAGTGAAATGAGGAGAAGAAGGGCACCTCCGAAGCTGAGTTGTGTTCCGGTGATAAGCATCGGATCAGCGATGGATGTGAGATACTTCGCATAGATGAAGGAGATGGAAGCGAGCACGGAGGCGGCTATCATGAACCCTTCGCCGCTCAGAGAAAACTCAAAACCGAGGTTCACGTCATAATTGACCAGAATCACCGAGATGAAACCGGCGACGATACCGAAGACCTTCCCCTTGGTAATCTTATCGTTATGGAAGAAAAGGTGGGCCAGAATCGCACTCCAGAAGACGTTGGATGCACTGAGGATAGACCCTTTCGCTCCACTGATGAAAGAGATACTGATATAGAAGAAAAAGTAGTGAATGGTCGTCTGCAGGATTCCGAGGATACCGACTCTTCCCCACTGAATTGCGGTAAGTGACGTAGGCGTCACCTCCCCCCTCTTCTTTCTCATGAAAAACCTCAGGGCGAGCACCAGAAGGCCGGCAAGCGTGAAACGTACGCCGGCGTAAACCAGCTTCGACCATGTGTCTTCTGCTGCGATCTCGAACAGAGCATATCCCATCTTTATGAAAGGGAATGCACTCCCCCAGAGTATCGTGCAGAGAATCGCGAGTGCATAGGCAACCGCTGGAACGGCGAAGAGGCTTCGTTTCTCATTCGTCATGCTCTCTTCTCCTTCACTCTTTCAGGAAAGGATGCACAGAGTGCATGCAGTTCTCTCAACGTAAGGCAGGATTCAGAAGAAAGATCGGTGTCATCGGGATTGATGAGATGGTCCGTAATGAAAAGACAGGAAGAACCCAGGTCTCTGATTGCGCCATCCTCCCTGACATTATTCCCGATCATGAGTACCTCTTCAGGCTGAACACCGGTCTTATCGAACAGTTCCTGGTAGTAGCCGACATGAGGCTTCGTGTAGGAATAGTCCTCATAGGTCGTGATGAGAGAGAAATCAGTCTCCTCAAGGCCGATCCAGCTCATTCTCTCGAGCGTCCCCGCGCGGGGGAACATAGGGGCTGTCGCCAGAATGAGATCGTACCCCTTTGCCTTCAGCATCGACACGATTTCAGCTGAGAGTGGAGTCGGCTCGATCAGATGCCTGATCTCCCTGAATTCTTCATTATAGAAGCGAGTGAAGGAACTGATCAGTTCCTGATCATAGGGGAGTGAGAGATGGGAGAAGAAAGTCCTCCAGAACCGCTCCATATTGCTATCCCGTCCCCCTTCTCCCTGCATCGACATCACTCCTGCCATTAAGGCTTCCTGTGCTCTGCCAGGGTCGAGCTGCTCCGTTATGCACCTCTGGGTGAACCGTGCGAGATACTCAACCATGAACTGCTTCTCATCCAGCGGAAGCAAAGTTCCGTCAAGATCGAAGAATACTGTAGATACCTTTTCCATTTCTGTCATATAAAGACACGATATACTTCACGTGTGGGAAGGTCAACTCACCACTCGCGGTAATTTACACGGCCGCAGGTATACAACTTCACTTAATCGTCATAACACGATATGATTGGATGACGAAAATCAGGAGTATGAGAGGAGGGATTATGAACCCACTTGCTACAGAATTGAACACGCAGCTCGAAGGCACGATCATTGCCGACATGCTGAGCGACTATGGAAAGAGAATGTACTTCCCCAAGGGAATCATCAGTCAGTCGGCCGAAGCGAAACAGAAAGCACACCGCTATAACGCAACCATCGGGATCGCGACCGAGAACAACGACGCGCTCTACATTCCTTCCGTATACAGCGGTTTCACCGACACCCTCGAAGTAAACGAGGTCTTCCCCTATGCCCCCACTGCAGGCGAACCGGCTCTCCGTGCCGCATGGCTTGAGGAGATGGTACGGAAGAATCCTTCGATGAAGGGAAAGAAAACCTCTCTTCCTGTGGTCACCAACGGCCTCACCCATGCCATTTCGATTGCACTCTCACTCTTCCTTGACGAGGGTGACGAGATCATCGTTCCTGATTTCTACTGGGGAAACTACAACCTGATCATCAACGAACAGAGAAAGGCCGTGAATGTTCCCTTCGATCTGTTTGCAGACGGAAAGCTCAACATCGAAGGTCTCTCAGCGACAATAGACGCCTCAAAAAGCGGTAAGGTTGCCCTCATTCTCAATTTCCCGAACAACCCGACAGGGTACACCCCGACGACAGATGAGGCTGAAAGACTTGTCAGGATGCTCACCGACAAGGCGGAAGCCGGAAAGAAGCTCCTTGTCTTCACCGACGATGCGTACTTCGGTCTTTTCTTTGAGGAGGATGTCTGCCGGGAATCGCTGTTCTCCCTGCTCTGTGATGCTCACGAGAATATTCTTGCAGTAAAAGGCGACGCGGCAACGAAGGAAGAGATGGTCTGGGGTTTCCGCGTAGGCTTCCTTACCTATAACGGGAAAGGGATCACCGAAGGTCAGTACGAAGCTCTCGTCAAGAAAACCATGGGAGCGATCAGAGGAAACGTCAGTTCCTGCAGCAAGCCTGCCCAGTCTCTCCTGCTGAAAGCTATGAAGAGCAAAAGCTACCACGAAGAGAAGGAGAGAGGGATCGCCAAGATCAGCAGGAGATATGCCGAGATAAAGGACGCTCTTGCCTCCCATGCAGGCGATGAATTCCTTTCACCCCTTCCTTTCAACTCGGGCTATTTCATGTCATTCACCTGCAAGGGTGATGCGGAAAAGCTGAGGCTTCACCTCCTCGACAGCTACGGAGTGGGCACGATAAGCATCAAGGGAACGTTCCTCCGCCTCGCATTCAGCAGCACCGACCTTGAGGATATCAGAGAACTTGTTGATATCGTCTACAAAGGAGCTCAGGAAGTCTTCCAATCCGATCATTAAATCTGTACAGATTCCACCTTCGCGAGATTGCCTTTAGCCGGAGGTGGCATTACAATTCGAAAAGAAAGGATGGTTAGTACATGGTGATTTGGCACACCGCACCGGAGATCATCTCATCGCTGGTAGTGGGAGTTTTACTTCTTAGTACAGGCAACGTGCATCTCAGACTCACTGCAAGGGAAAAAGTATTCCAGTACACCCTCGTCATAGCTTTAGCCGCGATGGTGTATAACCTCTTTCTGGACCTCTTTATCCAGCTCTCTCCTCCTGCTCATGCAGGGGTCACTCTTTTTCTTTACACATTCCTCTATCTGATCTATCCTCTTGCCCTCGGCTTCCTCATCTGGTACATCATGTTGTTCATCGGAGAAAAAACCCCGGATGAACACAAGAGAAGAGAGAACATATTCACATCCGTGTATGTGACTCTTTATATACTCTATACGATCCTGATACTGGTAAACCTGAAAACAGGCTGGGTATTTTCGGTGACACAGGAAGGTTCCTATACACGGCAAGCGCTGAATTCACTTCCGTTCTTCCTCGGATTCACCCAGATACTCATTATCTCAGTGTATCTCCTCATTGAACGTTCCTACATAGACAGAATTACTCTCTATCTGTTCCGCTGGCTTCCGGTTCTCTCCCTTGTCATTCTGATCCTTCAGATGATTGTACCTGATGTCTTCCTCGCAGGAACCGCAATCTCGATAGCCCTCCTCAGTGTCTACCTCACCTTCCAGACACGGAAACTGTCGGTCGACGACCTTACTCAGCTGCCGAATCGGATGTATTTTCTCTCATTCCTTTCACGGTCGGTGAAGAGAAAGAACACGGTATCAGTCCTCGTCATCTCCCTTGATGACTTCAAGACGATTAATGACACCTATTCCCTGAAAAAGGGAGATGCGATTCTGCTGGCTCTCTCATCATTCCTTGCAAAGACATTTCCTGATTCCCAGGTATACCGGTACTCGGGCGATGAATTCGCCATTTCTCTCCCAGAGGGAACAGGCGCCGGCGCAGCCGATCTCATACGTAACAGGCTGGAGGAACCCTGGATGATAGGGGGGATTGCAGCAATTCTCCCTGCTACGATACTGGAAATAACCTTCCCCTGCACGAAAAGCCGTGATGAAAATCCCTTGATCATCCTTGATTATGCACTCCGCATCGCAAAAACCCAGCACAAAGGGAGGACACTCATCTTTGACGAGGACCTCCTTCATGCGATCAGGAAGAGACGGACCATCGTCAACAGCCTCCACCAGTCACTGACGAGAGAATCTCTTCGCGTGGTATTCCAACCCATCGTGGAGCTCCCGGAAGGGAGGCCGGTCATGTACGAAGCACTTCTTCGTATGAATGACAGCAACCTGAAAGAGATCGGTCCGGGGGAATTCATCCCCATCGCTGAAGAGCTCGGTATTATAGATCAGCTTACGCTCTACGTGGTCAGCCGTGTCTGCGCGATCCAGGCCGAGCTGATGAGGGATGACAAAGAAGTTCCGGCCATAGCCATCAATTTCTCTGCCAGTCATTTTTCGAACAAGAAGTTTATCAAGGAAATTCAAAATCTCATTGCATTCCATACCATCCCGAAAGGAAAAATCTTCTTTGAAGTCACCGAGCATACGTTCGCAAGCCTGCCTTTCGAGGAAATCAGAGAGACCATGGACTCGTTCCTTGATTACGGCGTTCAATTCAATCTCGATGATTTCGGCACGGGATACTCGAACCTCGCTCACATCCTCAATCTCCCCTTCAGGTTCATCAAAATCGACAAATCTCTTCTCTGGAGAGAGAAAAAGGGGAAATCCGAAGATTCTCTCCTTATCTCTCTCGCGACCCTCCTTCAGGAGTTAGGGTTCGACATCATCATAGAAGGTGTCGAGACGGAAGCTCAGGCGGCAACTCTGCACACTATCGAAATCCCCAAGGCACAGGGGTTCTACTTCAGCCTCCCGCTGGAATACGAAGAGTTCAGCAGAACCTCAGACGGAAACATCTCTTTTCCACTTGACTAACCCAGGGCTCCATTGTAGCGTATCGGTATAGATGGGGGTGTAGCTCAGTTGGCTAGAGCGATAGGTTCGCAATCTATAGGTCAGGGGTTCGATTCCCCTTACCTCCACCATTTTGAAAAAAACAACCCGTCTCTCCAGAGTGATTCTCTGGGGTGACGGGTTTTCTTTTCCCCCTTGTATTTAAAGGGTTTCAGCCGTTTTGACATCTTTCAGAAACCTCTCTCCAGCCACCAGACTCTCTCCATTCTTCCCACGTTCATTCTCTGTTCGGGGAGGTATTCTCTGTTTTCTTCGGACAGGGTCCGACACGCGTCCGGTTCCAGAGATCCTTTCAGATTAACCTACGATAAACAGAAAAGTAGAACCATAACCTCATAGAATTCTATAAACCATATAATTCCTGCATTTTAATTGCGTTTTTACAGTTTCTCTTGCGTCTTTATCTTTTCTGTCGTATCATACATATAGTTCTACTTAGCACCATATCTTATGTGTGGCAGGTAATAGGTTATGGCATTCATCAAAGTGCAGAAACTGGTTGTCAACGATGATGGCAGTGTTCGTTCCGGCAGCGCCTCAATCATGAGTACTGAATACGACAGTTCCTACAAGGGAAATTCCCGTCACACTACTCGAGAAAAGCTCGGAAAGGTTATTTCTATCAGTTCTGACAGGAAAAAGGGGGTATTCCTTTCCCCGACTCGTGGTCTCGTTGCCTATGATTCGATAGCTGATTCCTTTGAGAGTGTTGAACGGGATGATCCGAGAATACACAGCCTTGACCTTTTCCCCGAACCAGAGATCCATACGGTATTCGGTGATGCGTACCTCTTTCTCTCAGTTTGTGAAAAATCAGGTCTTCTAGCGGTATTACGGACTGCTTTTCCACAAGATAAGGAGTATGAACGGGTTCTCACCCATCTGCTTCACTCAGTTCTGAAGGACGGATCAAGAATATCCTGTGATGACTTCATCGGGAAATCATTCGCTTCTTACCTCTTTGAGAACATTCCTTCAGGATCTCTTGGAAGCGATACAATCTACTTCTCCTTCATGGGAGAGGATGCAAACAGGATAGCCTTCTTCAAGGCATTTGTATCTCAGATGCGTAGGAAAGATCCTGAGTTCGGAACAGGTTGCTATGTCGATTCCACTCCTCTGCCGAATGCCATACGCGACAATCCGTTCAATGCACTGTGCAGTCACGGGATTACCTCCACCTCCATACAGACAAGGCTTGTACTTGTACTTGATGAAAAGACCGGACTTCCTGTCTGGTATTCAGTGATTCCGGGAAATCTTCTCGACCTGAGCACTCTTCGTTCAACGATGTCCGACGTCGCAGAGAGCCTTGACATCTGCATCAGCAACTTCGTCCTTGATGCAGGGTATGCCAGTAAAGAGCTTATTGAGTCCTTTCATAGCGGAAATGAACAGGGAAAGACTATTACTGTCCGTATGCCTGCAAAGAAGGGCTACCCGTACAAAACACTCTATCATCAGGTAAAAAATTTGATGAGCAATGCCAAGTATGAGTTCATCAGGCAGGGACATACCTATTTCGGCAAACATATTGAGACTGAGGTTTTTGGGTTCAAAATGCATGCTTACGTGTATGTAGATAAGGACAATGCCCTCGAAGGAAGCAGGAACTATCGCCTGAAACATTCAGGGGCATACGAGAAGATGACCGATAAGGAGAAAAACTGGTATGCAGTACGTTCCGGCTTCTTTATCCTACTCTCCACTGAACTCAAGGAAGCTGACGAGAAACTTGATGACTATTTCGGCAGGACTCGAATCGAGAACGTGTTCAAGACCAGCAAGGAATACCTGGATCTTCTTCCGTTGTCAAAGTGGTCGGATCTTACCGTCAGGGGCAAGCTGCTTTCCGATATCATCGCTACCATTGCGCTGCTACAGCTGAGAAGCAGACTCTCTGGGCCGGGGATCTCTACTAACAAGCTCATCGGAAAAACCCAATCGTTGATGTGCATGAAAAAACGGGATGGGACCATACTTGTCGAGGTCCCGAACAAACAAGCCAAAGAGTTCTACCAGAAATTGAAAGTAAAGGTTCCCGCTTCACTGGACCTCAAGAAGTATAAATCTGAGAACCTCAAACTAAAGACCTGAAGATCTTGAGACCGTTCAGATTTATGGTTCTACTTTTTGGTTTATCGTAAGTTTAATGACTCAGACGAATGACCGTATTTTGCGGTTGTGTTAAGACCTCAAATGGTCGGGACAAACCACCCGTTTTCACAAACCTAAAGTCTCTCGCAGGTTTCGGGAAGTGATATCTAGAGCCTGTCCGATTTCTTTGAAAATGGCCTGTTGTCCTGGAGGGTCATCAACCCGCCGCAGGTAACCAAGTCAGAATTCAACGAAACCAGTCTCATTCCATCATTTTCTGCTATAATTTAGGGCTGAGAACCAACGCAAAACCCACTCAGGGCACACCTATCCCGACAATGTCTGCACATTCGCTGTTTCAGCTACGCTGCCTGTGAGGTCTTTTCAAGCTCTCGAAGGTTCCATGTCGCCATGACAGCCAGTTTCCACAGATTATGGGAAAGGATACACCAGTGTATGCGAATCGATCTATGTTCATACCCCTTCGACTTCAAGGGTTTACCGAGATAGGCATTCTTAAAAATCCCGATTCTCCCTTCCGTTGCGCCCCGTCGCGTCTGAAGGCGAGAAAACAGAGGGTCCTTCAGCTTCTCTTCCACGGAAGATACGGAACGGGGAGAAATGGCATTGAAGATTTCCAGCTGTTCAAGGTCAAGATTGGATCATCTTCGGTGATAAATCCCAGTAGCTTTTCTTCGAAATACTTGGTAGACTTTTTCTTGATCATGTGTTTTACACCTTCTGGATAGTTGTGATAAACCTAGTATGGAGCTTCTCATGACCTCTTTCAACTACTACCAAATTGCAGCTGTTATTGTACTTTATTCTTTTCAGGGAGGTACGTTTAACTCAAAGGGAGAATGGGCAGATGGTTTCTTCAACAACAACGGATTGGTTAACACAAAGGCCAAAGTGGCTGCAGGTCACTGCAAAGCGTCTGCTTGAATCCGGCGATCTGAATGATGCAGTCACCTCTCTTCAAGACAGGAAAACCAAAGTACTGCCACTTGACTCAGAAGATGCCTTGGGGACCGCCAGCCAATCCCATGAATGGATTGAAAAAATACGGAATATTTCAAAAGGCTATGAGGAGAGCGCCAAGAAATATGAGGAAGATGCTGGAAAGGATAATCGTGTTGAACTGCAGGCCAAATTAAAAGACTGGCATACAGAATTCAATAAAAGACCTTTGACGCCAGCTATACAGGAGGTTCAATGAAAATCCTCCACACATCAGACTGGCATTTAGGCCGCTCCCTTTACGGACGGAAACGCTATGAGGAGTTCACTGCATTTCTGGATTGGCTTGCTCAGACCATTGAAGAGGAAAAGGTCGATGCTCTGCTGGTTGCCGGTGATGTGTTTGATACCAACACGCCCAGCAACCGGGCGCAGGAGCTCTACTATCGTTTCCTGTGCCGTGTGGCTGCATCCTGCTGCCGTCATGTTGTGGTCATTGCCGGGAACCATGATTCACCGTCATTTCTGAATGCCCCGAAGGAACTGCTGCGTGCGCTCAATGTGTATGTGGTCGGCTCCATGACCGAAACCATGGAGGATGAGGTATTTGTTCTTCAAACGGATGATAAGCCGGAGGCCATTGTCTGCGCTGTGCCTTATTTACGCGATAAGGACATCCGCACGGTTGAACCGGGAGAAACGATCGACGATAAAAACGCCAAGCTCGTTGAAGGATTGAAAAACCATTACGCGGATGCCTGCACCATTGCTGAACAGAAACGGGCCGAATTCAGAGAGGCCGGGCATGAAGGTATTCCCATCCTTGCCATGGGACACCTCTTCACGGCAGGCGGTAAGACCGTTGACGGTGATGGGGTCCGGGAACTCTATGTGGGATCTCTGGCACATGTCGGTAAGGAGGTTTTTCCTCCGTCGATTGATTATCTGGCCCTTGGACATCTGCATGTCCCTCAGCCGGTCGGCAGCGCGGAACACATCCGTTACTGTGGTTCGCCTATTCCGATGGGCTATGGCGAAGCGACTCAGGAAAAGAAGGTCGTGCTCATAGAGTTCAACAGTACTATGCCAAATATCCAAGAGCTGCCCGTACCGTGTTTTCAGGAGCTGGTCCGCATTGTCGGATCACTGGATGATATCCATGCCAAGCTGGAGGAACTTAAAAAAGAAGAAAGCTCCGCATGGCTTGAGATCGAATACACCGGCAGCGACATCATCGGCAACCTGCGCGAGATGCTCGATGAGGCCATGGCCGACTCTGCCATGGAAATCAGGCGAATTAAGAACCGGCGCGTCATGGACCGGGTGATCAGTACGGTCGCGGAAGATGAAACCCTCGATGATTTGGATGCAGGAGATGTTTTCACCAGATGTCTGGATGTTTTTGAGGTGCCGGATGAAGACCGTGAGGAACTGACGGTCTCCTATAACGAAATAATCAAGGATTTGATGGAGGAAGATATAAATGCCGAATAAATCAAAAAAAGAACCACCGTTAAATCCCGACGACCACGGATTGGAACCGGCTAAAGGGCAGTTTCTGGTTTATCAGGCAGAAGATGGCAAACTGAAGCTGGATGTGCGGTTTGAAGATGAATCGGTGTGGCTGACCCAGCAGTTGATGGCTGACCTGTTTCAGACGACAAAACAGAACATAAGTCTTCATATTCAAAACATTTATGAGGAAGGCGAGCTTGTTCCGGAGGCAACTGTCAAGAAATACTTGACAGTTCGATCCGAGGGAAATCGCCAGGTCAAACGCCTGCTAGATTACTACAACCTCGACATGATTATTTCTGTTGGATACCGGATAAAAAGCCATATTGCCACACGTTTCCGCATCTGGGCTACCGAAAAACTGACCGAGTTTATCAAAAAAGGCTTTGTGCTGGACGACGAACGACTGAAAAACCCGGATCTGCCTTTTGATTACTTTGAGGAACTGGAGCGGCGGATTCAGGACATCCGTACCTCTGAACGTCGGTTCTATCAGAAAATTACCGATATTTACGCCACCAGCATCGATTACGATCCAACGCTGGATATCAGCATTGAGTTCTTCAAGACCGTACAGAATAAAATGCACTGGGCGATCTCCGGGCAGACGGCGGCGGAAATCATTCATTCCAGAGCAGATGCCGACAAACCGAACATGGGCCTGACCAATTACCGTGGTGCTAAAGTCCGCAAACAGGATGTGACAATTGCCAAAAATTACCTGAATGAGGATGAATTAGCGGCACTTAATAATCTGGTTGAACAATATCTCATCTTTGCTCAGGGGCAGGCAATGCGCCGTGTCCCCATGCACATGAGCGATTGGATAAAAAAGCTGGATAACTTTATGACACTTAACGACCGGGACATTCTCACCCATGCCGGTAAAATATCCCATGAAATGGCCAAACAACTGGCGGAAGATGAATATGACAAATTTCACACCACCCGCCTGACTGAATCAAGTAAACAAATCAGTGACTTTGACAAAGTGGTTAAGCAAATTGAATCTACGAAAAAGAAAGGGGAAAAATCATGAACAATACCCTTTCGTGGATTAAAAATATCTCTGTTTATCAGTGTCTACCTGTGGGTTTGCTGTCATGAAGATACTTGAACTCAGATTTAAGAACCTCAACTCCCTTTATGGTGAATGGGTCATAGACTTCACCGATCCCGAATATGTATCCAACGGGATCTTTGCTTTGACCGGTCCGACCGGTGCGGGCAAGTCGACAATTCTTGATGCCATCTGTCTGGCCCTCTATGGAGCCACGCCCCGCCTCGGAAAAATCACCAAGAGCGGGAATGAGATCATGTCCCGCCAGACCGGTGAATGCTGTGCCGAGGTACTCTTTGAATCCCAGGCTGGCCGTTTCCGTTGCCACTGGGAACAGCGCCGGGCACGAAAAAAGGCTGAAGGCAACCTGCAGGATCAGGAACACCAGATTGCGGACGATGCTACGGGCAAGCCCATCGAAACCAAGAAGAGTCTTGTCGGAGCGGTCATTGAAGAAAAAACCGGGATGGACTTCGACCGTTTTACCCGGTCCATTCTACTGGCACAAGGTGGCTTCGATACCTTCCTTAAAGCTGACGTTGAGCAGAAGTCCAAGATACTCGAGCAGATCACCGGCACCGAAATTTATTCGGAAATATCACGGAGCGTCCATAAACGTCAGCGTGATGAGCGGGAAAAGCTGAACATCCTGAACGCTGAAACATCTGGCATCGTGATTCTGGAGCCGGAACAGGAAAAGGAAATTCAAGATGACCTTGAGACCAAGCTGAAACAGGAGACTGAGCTTGCCGGCAAATCAACCGAAACAGGCAAAGCCATCACATGGCTGACCACTATTGACGGTCTGAAAAAGGAGATTCTAAGCCTTACGGATGAAGTCGCCAAACTGAAGACTGATACCGAAGCGTTCAAACCGGAACGGGCCAAACTTGAACAAGCCACCATGGCCGCCTCACTTGACGGAACATACGCATCGCTCACATCCCTCCGTAAACAGCAGGCTGACGATCAGACCTCCCTGAAAACGGATGAAGCCGCACTTCCTGAACTGGAAACATCGGCAAACGCACAGGCAGAGGTTCTCAAGACTGCTGAACAGCTCACTCTCAAATCCAAAGAGGATCTCAAAACGGCTGGCCCTCTAATCCAGAAAATCCGGTCACTGGATCAAAAGATTGCTGAACAGACAAAGGCTGCATCGGAAGGCGCTGATGCCTGTGCCAAGGAAGCCGCGAAGATTGGGGCCGACAAGCAGGCTCGGGTGAAGGAACGGGAAAAACAGACTGCCGCAGAAAAAACTCTGGAGGCAGCTGAGTTGTACCTCAAAGAGAATGCACGGGATGAATGGCTGATCAGTGGACTGGCTGGAGTTGAAGAACAACTTGGCAACCTACTCACCAAACAGCAGGAGATCATGCTGAAAGAAACAGATCTCAAAAAAGCCGATACGGCCATAGCAGATTCCGCAAAGAAACTGGAGGAAGCATCCAAGCAATGTGGGCTCAAAAAACACG
This sequence comes from Sphaerochaetaceae bacterium, assembly GCA_963676605.2. Classification (GTDB taxonomy): domain Bacteria; phylum Spirochaetota; class Spirochaetia; order Sphaerochaetales; family Sphaerochaetaceae; genus SABI01. The sequence continues at coordinate 57,365 of CAXXSP010000054.1, forward strand.
AGCTGGAGACCACCGGTAAAAATCTGCAGCAAGGCAAGGATGCTCTGAGCCAATTGCTGGGTGACAAACTGCTCCGGGAATATCGCACCGAGAAGGAAACCTTGCTCCGTGAAATGGCTTTCATCAGGAAAATCGAGGAGCTGGAAGACCTCCGGGCCAAACTGGAAGATGGCAAGCCCTGTCCACTCTGTGGCTCGAACGACCATCCCTTCGCCGAGGGCAATGTTCCGGTTCCTGATGAAATCGAGCAAAAGATAGAATCACTGACCACGTTGATCGATAAGGCTGACGAACAGGAAGCCGTCATAAAAAAACTGGAACAGGCGGAAACCACTGCCCGTAAAAATCTGAATGACAGTGAGAAGCTGGAAACCGAAGCGACCAATAACAAGAAGGCCGCTGAAAAGACCCTTACGGAATTGAAGGATTCCCTCACAAAACTTCGGACCGGCTTTGATGAACTCAAGCTGGCCGTTTCCGGAAAACTTCAGCCATTGGGTATTACGGAAATTCCGGAGTCAGAGGTCGAGTCACTGCTCGAATCCCTCAAATCAAGACTGAAGGCATGGCAGGAACGGGTAGAACAAAAGACCGACATCGAAAAACAGATTGCCGCTATAGACAGCGAGGTGAAGCGTCTTGATGCCGTGATTGATACGCAGGTCAAAGCTCTGACTGAAAAACAGGAAACTCTGGAACGACTCAAAAAGGAACTATCCGACGGAACAGAAGAGCGGAAGGAATTGTATGGCGATAAAAAGCCTGATGATGAAGAAGACCGACTGAACAAAGCCATTGCCGATGCCGAAAAAGCCGAGAAGAAAGCCAGAGACCTGAACACCGAGCTGCAGCAGAAACTGACAACGGCCAAGACCCATATTGACTCCCTGAAGAAGCGCATCGAGCAAAGAACACCTGGACTCAAAAAAGCGGAAACCGAATTTTCAGCCGCTTTGATTCCGGCAGGTTTTGCCGATGAGAAAACCTTCCTTGAAGCCAGACTGTCACAGGAAGATCGGGAATCTTTATCTTCCCGGGCCAAGGAGCTCGATGACGCGGGAACTGAGCTGAAAGCGAAGCAGAAAGATCGGGAGACCCGTCTGGCCACGGAGATCGCCAAGGGTCTTCGACCCGTTTATATTGACCTGTCCGAGTTGCAAATCAACGACAAAGCTTTGATCCAGCAAGAAGCGGATAAAAAGAAAGACGGATTCCCGTCCACGGACAAGACGCTTGAGGAATTGCAGCCGCAGTTCAAAGAGTTTGAAGAGACCCTGAAAGAATTGCGCGACGCTATTGCCGGGCTCAAGCACAAGCTGAATGAAAACACGGCAGCCAAAGAGCGGATAAAGAAAAAGCAGTCCGCCATCGAGGCTCAGAAGAAAGAGTGCCACCGTTGGGAAAAACTGCATGGCCTCATCGGTTCAGCTGACGGTAAAAAGTACCGGAATTTTGCTCAGGGACTGACCTTCGAACTGATGGTTTCCCATGCCAACCGGCAGCTGGAAAAAATGACCGATCGCTATCTGCTGATCCGGGATGAACACCAGCCGCTGGAACTGAATGTCGTCGATAACTATCAGGCCGGTGAAATCAGGTCGACCAAGAACCTGTCTGGCGGTGAAAGCTTTATCGTCAGTCTGACGCTGGCATTGGGGTTGTCGAAAATGGCCAGCCGGAAAGTACGAGTGGATTCCCTGTTTCTGGATGAAGGCTTTGGCACCTTGGATGAAGAAGCACTGGAAACGGCTCTGGAAACATTGTCCGGCCTGCAGCAGGACGGCAAGCTGATCGGAATCATCTCTCACGTATCGGCACTGAAAGAAAGAATCAGCACCCAGATAAACATCACACCTGTATCCGGCGGCCGCAGTTCATTGTCCGGACCGGGTTGTACAAAGGTGGAAGGGCAGGCACATGACTGACTACCGTAAACAAAAGCTGATCGATCTGGGACCGGAAGCACTCGCGGATGCCTTGCTGAATCTTGCCGTTCATTCCGATGAGGCGGATGACTTGATTGAACAGCTGATTGCCACACCCAAGGAGAATGTTCAGCGGTTTAAAAAGAAACTTTCCGGCCTGAAACATTCAAGCCGTTTTATCGATTGGCGGGGAGCCTCCAGTTTTTCCTGTGAGCTGGAAATGCTGCTGCAGGACCTTAAATCCGGTGTGGATGATCCGCTTACCGGCGTTGAACTGGTGGCGGCGTTTTACGAGGCCGACAACACCATTTTTGAGATGTGCGATGACTCCAGCGGCAATATTGGCGATGTATTCCGTTATGATGCCAAAGAACTGTTTGTCGACTATGCCAAACGCTGCAACGACAAAGAAAAGATTGCAGACATCATTCTCAAGGTAAATCAAAAAGACAATTACGGCATCCGAGATACCTTGATTGATTGTGCCGGAGAGTGCCTGCCTGAGCCGGTTATCCGCACTATGATTGCCACGCTCCAGAAATGGGCGGACAAAGAAAAGGATGAATACGGCAAACGTCATCATCTACGATCCATAGAATCACTGGCCCGCCAGGTCAAGGATGCCCAGCTGTTTGAAAAGACCCGCATCGCTTCATGGGGAAAGCTGTCCACTGCAGCATTGATTGATATTGCCCGGGTCTACCTCGAAAGCGAAGATGTTGAAACGGCCCATTCATGGCTGAAGGAAATCCCGGAAGGTGAAACCTTTCAGGCATACGAGCGGGATAAGCTCCTTGAGGAAATCTACCATAAGCAGGGCGATTCTGAAAAACTGATTGACCTTCTGTACCAGAAATTCAGGTCCTATCATTCCACCGACGCCCTACAGGCATTGCTGAATATCATAGGTCATGACAAGCGTGATGAAGTCGTTGCCGATGAGGTGGAGCAAATTCTGAAAGCCGACAGATTTCGGGAGTCTGATGCGGAATTTCTGATTGCAGTCGGGAAGATTGATGAAACGGAAGCCTACCTTCTGGGGCGTGCTGGCCAGCTTGCTGGCAACCATTATGGAAGCTTGCTGTCACTGGCCGAAAAGATGGAGTCGGAAAAGCGCTATCTTGTCACCAGCCTGATGTACCGCAGCTTGTTGGTCTCCATACTGGAGCGTGGTTACACAAAAGCCTATCCCCACGGCATCCGGTATTTGAAGAAGCTGGACAAGCTCTCTGAGGCTGTAACCGACTGGAAAGAATTTAACAATCACGAAGCTTTCAAAAAACAGACCATTGAGGCACATGGTCGCAAACGAAGCTTCTGGTCAAAATATGATGTAAAGAAATGAATGAACGATTTTATCTGCTGAAAATTCAACTGCTTGATATCGAACCGGTGATCTGGCGGCGATTTGTGGTGCCCGCCGGTATCACGATGGATCGGCTTCACGATGTAATCCAGATTGTCATGGGCTGGACCGGCAGCCACCTGCACGAATTTACCATCGGGAAGAAAACCTACAGGAATATCCGGAATCGAAAGAAGATGGGCTGTCCTGCGGCAGATACCGTCTTGGCGATCTGATCAAGCAGAAAGGCCGCACTTTCAGTTATCTATACGACTTCTGGGACAGCTGGGAGCATAAAATTGTTCTCGAAGAAAACCGCTATTTCAATCCGGAACTGGCCTGCCTTGAAGGTGAACGGGCCCGCCCGCCTGAAGATGTGTGCGGTGTCCCCGGCTACTTTGAATTCTGCAACGCCCTGAAGGACTCGATCCATGAAGAGCACGAAAGTTACATGGAATGCCCCTGTGGCGATTACGACAGTGAGATGTTTGATTACAATACAGCAAACTGGGAGTTAATGAAATACCGCCGCTGGTCCCGGGACAGGTATCAAAACTGGGGAGGTGTGGAATGAAGAAAGATAAAAACAAGCAACTTCAGAAAGCCGGAAAAAAAGAGACTGCCCTTATCCGTTCTTCGGCGGCTGAATACCTGACCTTTGTGGCGGCCGCTGGCAACTATTAAGAAATACTTAATAGTTCAAACCGAGGGAAACAGGCAGGTGAAACGCGAGGTGGATCATTACAGTTTACAGGCCTTTATCGCCGGGGGCTTCAAAATCGAAAATGAACGTGCTATACAGTTCCGCAAGTGGGCCAACCAGATTGTAAAAGACTACACCATTCAAGGATGGACCATGGATGTGGAAAGGCTCAAGCACGGCGGAAGCGTCTTGGACAACGAGTTTTTCGAGCGCCAGCTGGAAAAGGTTAGGGAAATACGGCTTTCCGAACGTAATTTCTACCAGAAGATCATCGGACTCATCTCGCATGTACACGGGCTCAGGGAACGGATCGGCACCTTCATATCGATCATTCCGGGTTCCGGCGGGAAGAGTACCCTTTCAGGACCCGGAGTCTCGTATCAGTAAGTCTGCTTCTGCTCTGAAGAATATTCGTTATACAGAGCGGAACAGGTTTCATGACCGACCTGAGAGAGCTTCAGAAGATTCTCATCACTCCGCTGGCTTTCAAGGTACCGATAGATCAGATCATCTCTAAACCCGATCTCCTCAGCCTCTTTCGCATCACAGCCGTAATAGACTGTGTCGATATTCGCCCAGATAATAGCAGAGAGACACATCGGACAGGGATACCCTGTCGCATAAAGCTCGCAGCCCGACAGGTCGTGTGTTCCGAGGAGAGCGCCCGCCTTCCTGATCGCATTCACTTCGGCATGAGCAGACGGATCGTGATCTCTCAGCACGCTGTTGCTTGAGACAGCAATGACCTCGCCGTCCTTTACGATCGCCGCACCGAACGGCCCCCCGATATTCTCTCTCATCGTCCTGCCCGCCTCATCAGCAGCCAGTTTCATGATCTCTTCTCTTTTCATGTACATTCCTTCACATAGATTCAACAGAAAAGGAGTATACCACAGAAAATAAAGAGGACAAAAGGGTCTATCCCAGCAGTACAGATCCTGCGAGAATCAGGAAGATCGAAACAATCGTATCAAGGGAGAGTGTCGCGGAGACATAGTCCATATTCTTCCTGTCATCCTGCTTCATGAAAATAGGAATGACAAAGGGAGCCGGGAGAAGGAACTCAACCATCAGGGCTCTCGTATACATCGGATCCATATCAAGAAGCGAGCGGACAAGCAGCAGATTGAGAACCACGAGGAAGATGACACTCAGCACCTTTCTTGCTGCGATCGTCTTGATTGCAAGTGACATGTTCTTCCTGTCGATACGAAGCGTGTACCCGATAATGATCGCAATCAGAGGCACGGTGAGGGAAGCCACCGTATCAACAAAAGAGGAGATCATCTTCAGAAATGGACCCGAGTCCACATGGGGTGCGATGAATGAAAGCACAATCCCGGACAGGATAGCTAAAATCACAGGAGAGGTAAGAAATCTTTTCATCAGTGCAGAAGCACTCTGGGTCCCGCTTCTCTCCTTCGTAAGCATCGCCATGAGGACGAAGAAGACGAAGGTCACCTGACCGAGGTCAACGAGAGCGAACTTACCCAGATGCTGATCTCCGTATATCGAGAGGAAGAGAGCATACCCGAGCATACCCATCTCGAAGCCCCCCATCATAAACGCAAAGTAGGGAGACCGTATTCCCATCAGCCGCCCGATGAATCGTCCCGCCATCACCATGAGAATACAGGAGAAGAAGACTCCAGCAACCAGAATGAGATACGTTCCGTTCAGGTCAACTTCGAGAAACGCCTTGAGGAGCAGCGCAGGGAGGGCAACATCCGATACCAGGCGACGCACCGCCCCCACTCCCTGTTCAGAGAAGAAAGAAAACCGCTGAAGGGAGAAGCCGAGGGCAAACAATAAAACTACCGGCAGAACCGGTAGCAGTGTGTTGGTTAACTGTGACATAAACGACAGCTAGAAAGTATTCGTGATGTAATACTCGAGCTGTCCGATCTGGAAATCACGTTCTGCAAGAGCAGCTTTGACAACATCTCCTATCGAGATGATTCCTTTCAGCTCATCCTCATCGAACACCGGAAGGTGTCTGAATCGGCCTGTAGTCATCAGGTGGAAACATTCATCAAGGTTCTGATGGAGTTTCACGTAGGTGACGCTCTTGGTCATGATGCTGCACACGGGAACAGAAGTCGGGACCTCCATCTTGCCTGCCATGTATTTCACGATATCTCTTTCACTCAGGATACCCTTCAGGGCTCCATCTTCATCAACTACCACCACGGCACCGATTTTATGCTGGGTGAGCTTGAGAATGGCCTGTGCGAGTGTATCTTCACAGGTGACTGTGACAACCTGATTCCCTTTCTGATCTAAAATCGAACGTACTGTATTTCCCATTCAATCCACCTCCTGTTCTTGGGGTTCGTTCTGTATAAATCTATGCTATGCCTGTCTAAACGGGAAGTCAAGCATCATCTTTTTGACCCATATCATCGTTTGTGTGAAAGAATGTATTCCTGATGCGATATATATTTCCTGTTTTTCATATTTTAATCATTTTTAAACTGTTTAATGCACCTATTTCACATAAGAAACAGTTAAATGGTTCTCACTTTACACATAAAAAATTTTACATTTTTTTTCTCACAGAAAGTATGACGTAAGTTTTTTTACCCATAATTCAAAAAAAATCATCTTTTCCTATAACCTTTCATGATGTAGAATAGTTATAGAGTTATGATGTGTCACAAATAATGAAAAGGAGAAACATTATGAAGAAAAGAAGTTTAATTGTATTATTGGTTCTTATTACTCTCGCAGTGTCAAGCGGACTCTATGCAGCAAGCACCTTCAGCATCGGAAGCGTAAACTACTACAGCTATTGGGATCTTGAAGAAGGAAACACCGATGACTACATTCCCGGCATCCGCGGTGAATTCTTCCTGAGCGACTACCTCGGTGTATCGGCAGATGCGATCGTCACCTTTTCCCTCCCCGACTACGAGTATTATGAAATGCTCTATATCGTAGACGCTGTCTTCCGACTTCCCCTCGGCATGGTTGAGCCCTACATTGCAACCGGACCCGCATTCAGAGGTATTATTGCTGGAGATAATACAGAGGCTGAAGACGAAGCCTTCGCCTACAACATCCGCACCGGTCTTGATGTTAACATCCTCGAATGGCTCTCCCTTGGTGCTGAAGTCAATTTCCTTGTCGATGATGTGGCTTATTTCGTTGAAGAGTTTGCCGACCTTACCTCTGCTCAGCAGGAAGCGCTCATTAAAGACTATAGTCTTATCGGTATCACAGCAAAGATTAAGTTCTAAGCATACCAGCTCTGACACTCACACAGGCCTGAACTCAGGCCTGTTTTTTTTGTGTGTTCTCACAGAAATATGTACATCATCAGGCTGAAACCTTTTCGAACCCTGAGTTGTTGTCTATAGTGTACCTGTCACTAAGATTGGACAAAAGGAGTGAGCTTATGACAAAGAAAACACTAGGTATCCTGATAGTAACCATCGCAATCATTGCATCAGGGAATCTGACAGCAGCACATACACTGGCAATCGGAAGTGTGAACTACTACGATTACGCAACGCTAGAAGCAGGAGACTTCGATAACGAACTCCATCAGGGAATCAGGATCGAATATTTCTTCAACGACAATCTCGGAATTTCAGCAGATTCCATCATCATCAAAGAAAATGACTGGCACCAGGAGAAAGTTTCCGTCTACTTCCTTGATGCTATCCTCCGTCTTCCCCTCGATCCCCTTGAACCGTATATCGGTATCGGGCCGACCTACCGAAGCTCTATGGATCACCATGACACAGAGATCGAACAACTTGCCTACAATGTCCGTTTCGGTGTTGATTTCATAGCACTCGGCTGGCTTTCAGTGGGTATAGAATCCAACTTCCTTGTTGATGATGTGCCTGATTTTTTCAACACACTCTCCCATTCATCGGCAAGCGAGATCGCCGAGGCGGTTCAGGATCAGAGCCTCATCGGCCTGACAGCGAAAGTCACATTCTAGAAAACCCTCTTTATCATTCTTACGCGGGACTGCTCGACAGTCCCGTTTTTCTTGTACACGTAAGCCTCTCTATGCTACTCTCATGCTATGAAAACTCATGCCCTCGTGTTCACCGGAGGGAAAGGTCCCAGAAAACTTACCCTCGAAGAAAAGTACATCTCATCAGCCTACATCTGTGCGGCAGACAGCGGACTCGACATAGCTCACCGGTTCAATCTGGACGTGCAGTTCGCTATCGGAGACTTCGACTCGATAGAAGAAAGTTCGCTCCTCTCTTCTGTGGAGCATACACAGCTTCCCCGTGAGAAAGATATTACTGATACCGAGGCGCTTCTCCAGCATATACAGAGTATCGGGATAGAGGAATATACCCTTATAGGCGGAGGCGAGGGTCGCTTCGACCATCTCCTTCATCTTTTTTCCCTGTTCTCCCGCTACCCCTCCCCTTCAAGGTGGCTTACAGCCCGGGAAGAGATGATACTGATAGATAAAACATCTACTCTCCCCGTCGGGAAAGGAAAAACCGTGAGTTTTCTCCCCGTAAAAATCGATGGAGTCTCGTATGTCACGTGCGCAGATCTCCGATGGCCTCTACAGAATTTTCTCATAAACCATGTTCAGATGAGCATCTCAAATGTGACAGCTGAAGAACATCTTCAGATTTTCGTTGAAGGAGATCCGGTCTACCTCGTCCTGCCAACCCTCGATTCATGAGAAATTAACGGTGACATACTACAGGTTCTACGGTACAATAAGATATTGTATAAGGAAATAGTGTTTTTCGGAGTTATTGAATGATATATGAGAAAGAAGATCTTGCCGCATTGATGAAGGGACCGCTCAGTCTCCTGCACGGTTGTATCGGTACTCCTGTGACGGGAAACCCGACACAGTACATGATCGAACAGGCCTTCCATCATCAGCAGCTCCCCCACCGGTATCTCACCTTCGATATCAACCAGAAGAGCTGTGAGCAGGCTATGAATGGCCTGAAGGCTCTGGGATTCAACGGCTGGAATATCACAAGCCCTTTCAAAGTGGAAGCGACCCGGTATGTGGATCGCCTTACTCCTTCTGCAGAGCTTATCGGAGCAATCAACTGCGTGTATCAGGAAGGCGGGAAGTTTGTAGGAGAGAACACTGACGGAAAGGGTTTCCTGAAGGCTGTGTCAGAAACAGGTAACGTTCAAGGAAAGGATATCCTCATATTCGGAGCCGGAGGCGCCGCACGCTCCATTATCTGCGAGCTTGCCCTTGCCGGTGCCGCCTCAGTGAAGATCGTGAACAGAGACCTTTCGAAGGCAGAGAAGATAGTTCAGGACCTGACAGGGAAAGTTTCTTCCAATCTGAGTGCAGATTCAATGGGAGATGAATATACTATTACCGATGCATACGATATCATCGTACAGGCGACAAGCGTCGGCCTCTTCAATGAAGAGGCGATGATTCCCGTCGTGTTTGCCCCTGGAGACTACTCAGAGAGTATCGCCTGCGACGTGGTGTTCAATCCGGTTGAGACCCGTTTTCTCACAGCGGCAGGCCATGCCGGCTGCCAGTGTCTCGACGGGCTTGGCATGCTGGCCCATCAGGGAGCAATCATCTATACTACATGGAGCGGTTCAGAAGCACCTGTCGAAATCATGAAACAGGCTCTCCTTGAATCCTTCTCGTTATAAAGGACGTGTGATGAGAGAGCAGAGGGAAGAAAATACATATCAGATCTCACGCCGCATGCAACGGGTTCTCAGGTTATCTGATAAGCTCCTGGGCAGTGAAGATGTCACAGAATTAAACGAGTCACAGATCCATGAGCTGAACAAAAGAACCATTCCAAACAACAGAAAAACCCGTTCCCTCCTAGGCAAACTGAATAAGGACATTGAGCACAATACGTTCATCATTCCCGTTGAGGGTGGTGCCCTGACCGGCTATTTCTTCCTGCCGAAGTCCTCCAGTGCAGCGAGAATCTCCTCCTTGAGACCTCTGATTGTGTTCTATCACGGAGGCGGATGGGTCCTCGGAAACATGGATGTCTACACCTACCTGTGCAACAGGATCGCATCAATCACCAATGCGGCAGTTCTCGCTGTCGATTATCGTCTTGCGCCTGCCCATACCTTCCCTACGGCTGCTGAAGACTGCTACGAAACCCTCATGTGGGCCTCTCAAGGAGCACGGTACTGGAAAGTCGACCCCGAGAGGATCTATGTCATGGGAGACAGTGCAGGGGGAAACCTTGCTGCAGTGGTCTGTCGGATGTCTCGCGACAGAAAGGGTCCGCAGATAGCAGGTCAGATTCTCATCTCCCCTGTAACGGACGGGAGAATGCGTACCGCAAGCTATCAGGCTCACAAGGATTCTCCGACTCTCACGATGAAAACGATGCAGTTCTTCATCAAGAGCTACCAGAGCGAACCGAAGGACACACTGAACCCTCTGTTCTCTCCTCTCCTTGCGAAAGACCATTCACGGCTTCCGCCGGCGCTGATCATCGGAGCTGAGTACGATCCTTTGCTGGATGATGCAAAACTCTACAGCGAAGCTCTTGCCTCGGCCGATACGCCTGTGAGATACCTTGAAATACCTCACGGCCTACACGGAACCTCCATCTATCCGAAAGCGGACGGAACATGTGAAATCGATTCAGCGATCATACAGTTCATCTCCGGAAGGTCTCTCCAGAATATTTCATTGATCAAGAAAAAAGATCTGCTGAAACTCCTGAAAAAGGAGCAGAAGGACCTCGGTAAGAAGAACAAGGGATACATTGCTGCAGGGGTAAGTGAATCGTCCTAGGAGTTCCTGTAGAGAATATCGTTGACATCCTCCATCTTCCGCGGGTGCGGCTCCTTCCCTATGAGCAGTCCGATCGACTCTCTCTCGATCGAATAGGGATTCTTTGCTGAGGCGGAGAAGAAGCAATACCAGCATTTCTCATCTGATTTGTACTTTAGGGAACTTGTCCTGATATGCCCGCTTGCCCACCCCTTCTCGCTCGGGGTGAGGATAGGCTTGCAATCGCTATAGGGAAAACTCAACCCGTCACTGCTGTCGAGCACGATAATCGCTGAGGAATTCACCTTCTTCTTCTCGTCGTAGAAGTAGGAGGTCTCTAGGGCCTTATACATCCCTTCATCCCCATAGACTGCTATCTGTCCTACTCCGAGGGATCTGTAATACTCATTCCCTCCCGACTCTGCCACAGGTTCATTCATCTCCTGATGGTAGGGTCCGAGAAGCTGAGGAGCTGCAGAGCTCACCGTGAAGCGGGCTACTCTTCTATCCTCCTGAATAGAGGATACCCCGAGATAGAGGCGGTAGCCGTGATCGGTGGAGATCAGCTGGGGGTGGGAAAGTCGCGGCTTCTCCTTCGATCCCGAAGCCTGTGCGATCGCATGAGCACTCACGAGGTGACGTGGATTGCTCCAGATATAAAGATCGGTAGAACTCATCAGATCGATATGACTCTCCCGGTGAACCTCATCCCTGCTGACTCGCCCCTTCCTTCCCAGCAGAGGGATGAACCGTCCCCGCTGTTCATAGAGAAGATGGAACGTACCATCCTCTTCAAATATCGAGGGGCAGGAACCGCCAGGGATCAGCAGCTTCTGATGAGACCAGCTGATTCCGCTCTCGGAGGTGTAATGATGAATCCCGAGATCAGAGTGAGCGAACAGATGCCATTTCTCATCAGGAGCTTCTTCTGGAAGAAGGACAGAGGGATTGGAGAGTCGTACCTGCACCGGATGGCTCTGGATAATCGGTTCATCCGAGAAAGGAAACCAGGAGAGATTTTCGAGATTCTGAAACATTTCAGGAGGAACCCCTCTCATTTCTTATCTCCCCGCCTCTTCGTGGTATTCATTTTTCTACTGAATATAGGAGAAAGATAATCCTCCAGGTTCACTTTGGAGCTGATCTTTTTCATGGCGAAGGTATAGAGGAAGAACGAACCGCCGATACTTATGATGAAGAGAACCGCAAGCAGCATAGGGAACATCGTGCTGTCCTGACTGACAAAGCGGACAAGGAGTGCGAAGAATACAAAAAACAGCACCATCATAAGCACCAGGTTAAGCAGTGTGGCAATAAGTATGAATAGGACAGTATTAACCTTCTTGTTCATCTATCTTCTCCTTTCTTCCTCCCTTCATCTCCAGAAGAATCGAGAGTATCAACAGTATAGCACATACAACGATCGATGCATCAGCCACATTGAAGGTCGGCCATCGTTCGAATCCCAGGAACCCGTAGACACGGACGCTGATAAAGTCTACCACCCATTCTTCCCGGAACATCCTGTCGAGGACATTGCCGAGGCCTCCCCCCACAATACCTGCCAGAGCCCATCTCTGGAGAGTGGTGATCTCCCGTGCCCTGAGAATATAGATACAGACAAGGACGATAAGGATCAGCGGTACCGTGATAAAAAGAATGCTCTTAAGTGCATCCGGCAGTCCGGCTCCCAGCGAGAAGCCGACGGCATCATTTCGTACGTGAACTATCCACAGAAAGTCAGAGAAGAGATTGAGAAAGATCGAGCCAGTCTTCACATGGGTAACGATCCAGTATTTGCTCAGCTGATCAGCGAGAATGATAAGAAGGGAAAGGGCAAAGGGAAGCAGTGCGAAGATACCTTTTTTCTGCATACGTTCCCCCTATAACCGAGTCGGGACGTCGATATAGGTACATCTGAGAGAGAATTTCTCCTCCAGATCCTTCGCAAGCGCCCCCACGCCGAAGACTTCACTCTGGTAGTGCCCGCCGCTTATCATATTGATCCCCTCCTCCTTGCAGTAGGAGTACATGGTGTGGGAGCTCTCTCCCGTGATATACACCTGGGCACCGAGAGCTGCCGCCTGAGCCACTTCGCCCGGAGCTCCTCCGGAGATGATTGCAACCGAGTGGACTTTTTCTTTTCCGAAGGGGAGGATATGAAGACCCGTCTCCTTTGAGAATCCGAGACGTTCACTTATTTCAGAGAGACTCAGCCCTTTCCTGCTTGTTCCCATCACCCCGATATTCACCCCGTGGTATTCACCGAAAGGAGCTGTCTCCTCCAGTTCAAGAAGGCGTGCCATGACAGCGTTGTTTCCTAGGACTGGATGTGCATCAAGTGGAAGATGGTAGGCGAACAGGGAGATACCGTTATTCAGGAGGGTCGCTACTCTCGCGTAGTGAGCCCCGGTGATCTTCAGGCTCTGCCCCCAGAACAATCCGTGATGAACGAGAAGGGCATCACAGCCGAGGGCGGCTGCTTTCTCGAACGTCTCAAGAGAGGCGTCGACCGCATACCCAAGGTGCGTGATCTCCTTCGCGGCGGGAGAACCCACCTGAAGACCGTTCATCGAAGCATCGGCAGATGCGAAACTTTCCACATGCAGCGTATCATTCAGATACTGTTCCAGGACGTCTACTTTCATGCATCCGATTATAAAGAGTTGACATCAATTGTTCCACCACCTATATTGACCATCATGGCAACTTTACCTCCCATCTTGGCAGAAATTACTCCGCAGGATGCAGATTTCGAAATAGAGCTGAATGAATTACCTCCCGTGACCCCCGAGTCGATGAAACAGAACGTCATCGGTCAGCCAAGAGGGATGCAGGCTCTCAGGATGGGACTCTCCATTGTCTCTGACGGCTATAATATCTTCGTGAGTGGAGAAACGGGAACAGGGAAGAAGACAGCGATAAAGCTGGCAACCGAACAGTTCCTGTCAGATACTGGTCATCTCAGAGACATGGTCTATGTCCATAATTTCAGCAACCCGAAGGTTCCGGTTTCCCTAGCCTTCCCCCCGGGGGAAGGAAGAGCGTTCAGTCAGGATATGGAGGGCTTCTCCTCCAGCCTCTACAATGCTCTGGTATCCTTTGTCGGAAGAGATTCTATCGAGGAGAAGGACATCACCGCCATCTGCCGTCCCCTGCTCGACTCTCTGACATCACGATGGAAGATCGGGAAACCCCATTATTACCTCTCCCAGATAGAACTCGACCTTATCCGCCACAGCTACCTCTTCACACGGGAGGATTTTTCAACCCGTGATCTCCACTCTTTCCTTCTCCGCTATACGGTGAACGTACTCGTTGACCACGGAGACTGCGAGAAACGCCCCCTCATCTTTGAAGACCATCCAACCTTCTCCAACCTGTTCGGCTCGCTCGAAACCAGCCGAGAGGAAAGGAAAGAATTCAACCTACCCTTCCTTTCCGTCCAGGCAGGGAGTCTCCTCGAGGCAGCAGGAGGATACCTTGTCATCAATGCGCAGGAAATGTTCACGGTAGAGGGTCTCTATGAGGCGCTCAAACGCTTCCTTCTCACGAAAACACTGGTCATACAGAACAATGCATCCCGGGAGAACTCTTTGACGGGGATACGGCCTGAGCCGATCGAGATTACCGTGAAGGTGATTATTCTCGGAACTCCGGAAGTGTATGAGAACCTCTGTGAGCAGGACCCTGATTTCACTCAGCTTTTCAAGGTTTCCTGCGAGTTCGATTACTCGATGACGATGAATGAAGAGAATATCATGGGAACGGTGCAGTTCCTGCAGCGTATAGCTGTCCAGGAAAAACTCCTCCCTGTCGAACTCTCAGCCTTCAAGGAGATTCTCAGGTACAGCGCACTCATCGCTGAAAGCCGTGAGGAACTGTCGACCCAGCTCGCGCTGCTTGCTGACCTGCTCCGAGAAGCGGCCTACTGGACGAAAGAGGCAGGCAGAGAGAGCATTACCGGGGAATCCGTCATCAGTGCGATTGATGCCCGCGAATATATCGGAAGTCTGAGTGAGGCAAGGATTCAGAATGAGATCGCCAAGGGAGAAGTGAATATCACCCTGTCGGGATATAAGACCGGAGTGGTCAACGGCCTTGCCGTGATCGATCTCGGTTCTGTGAGTTTTGGAACTCCTGCCGTCATCAGCGCCACAGTTGCTCCGGGAAGCGAGGGAATCGTCAACATCGAGCATGAGGCGGGCCTCAGCGGGGAGATTCATGATAAGGGTCTTCTCATTCTCGAAGGCTACCTCAGGAAGAAGTACGCCCGGACTTTCCCCCTTTCGATTTATTCGGGAATCTGTTTTGAACAGTCGTACGGCGAGGTCGATGGAGACTCTGCGAGCTCGAGCGAGCTGTATGTCCTCCTCTCCGCCATCGGTGAACTCCCTATCAAGCAGCATATCGCCGTGACCGGATCGGTCAACCAGATGGGAGAACTTCAGCCGGTAGGCGGCATCAATGAGAAGATCACGGGCTTTTACAGAGTCTGCAAGGCGATCGGAAACGTGAAGCATCCAGGCGTGATCATCCCCTATCAGAACGTAAGGAACCTGATTCTCTCCTCTGAGATCATTGAAGCGATAGCGCGGAAGGAATTCCACATCTACCCGGTACATACGATCGATGAAGGGATGAGCGTCCTTACCGATCGACCGCTGGGAGAAAGAAATCAGAAAGGGCAGTTCCCGATCGATTCATTCAACCGTACGATCGAAAACCGTCTCAAGCATCTCTATGATCTGTCACGCTCTCAGTCGTGACACCCACTCATGCAGTGCAATCGCACAGGAAGTCGAGACATTCAGAGAACCCTTCGCCCCATACAGTGGAATAGATACGATCCCTGCAGAAGAACGTGCAAGAGAGAGCATCTCAGGGGAAACCCCGAGCTCTTCCGAGCCGACAATCATCACCCCATCCGCGGGAAAATCGAAGGACCTGATATCAACTCCTCCCACTTCGAGGGCAAATAACGGACGATTTCTCACCAGTTCAAGGATCTCATCACTCTCGCCACTGATGTGGGGTATCACATCGACGGCTCCTGCAGCACTCCTCAGCGTTCTCGGATGATCGGGAGCCGCACCTGGTTTCATCAGGTAGATATTCGAGACACCGAAGCTTTCGGCGCTGCGGAACATCGAGCCGACATTGAAGGGAGAGCGGATCCTGTCCAGAAGCAGTGAGATCGGAAACTCGGTCCGTCTTGTCCTGTCCAGATGATCGTCAGCATCAAGGAAGTCCCAGTCTCCGAAAGCAGCTCCCATATCGGAAGCAAGGGCATAGGAGAGATCATTCAACGACTGCTTTTCATACACAGGAGAGGGAAGGAGACGCGCGGCACGCCCTCTGGTCTCCTCAGAGACCCTGTTTTCACTGCTCTCGACAATCCTTTCAAGAAGGGCGGTGATATATTCACCCTCATAGGATTCACCCCTGCTTGCAGACTCCAGGATACGGATGATCTTCCGCATTCTCGTATCTTCTCTCAGGCTGTCGAGTTTCTTCAGTGTGATCATGCAAGACCCTCAGGATAGATCAGAATCACGCATTCACCTTTCACTGCATCGCGTGAAGAGAACTGGGCAAGCACCTCCTCCGCCGGGGCGGCAACGAACTCCTCGTAGATCTTTGTGATCTCTCGGGCAACCATCACCTTCCTCTCAGGAGCAAGAGACGCGATGGCAGTGAGCACCTTCACGAGCCTATAAGGCGATTCATAGAGAATGAAAGCATCCTTACGGAGTAAAAGCTCCTTCAGTCGTGTATCCCTCTTTCCACTCTTCACTGGAAGAAACCCTTCGAAAGTGAAACTCTTCCCTGCAACTCCGGCAACAGACATCGTGGTCACAGCTGCGCTGACACCGGGTATCGGAACAACCTGGAAGCCTGCGGACCGCACCTCATCGACCAGGTAGCTTCCAGGATCACTGATCCCGGGCGTTCCCGCATCACTGACAAAGGCGATCGAGTGTCCACCCTCCAGGAGTTCGACGATTCCCTTGGCGGAAGCCTTCTCATTGTGGGCATGGGTAGCGATGAGACGCTTTTTAATATCATAATGGTTCAGCAGTTTCTGTGTGACCCGGGTATCTTCACACGCAATGATGTCTACCTGAGAGAGGGTCTCCACTGCACGATAGGTCATGTCCTTCAGATTCCCGATGGGGGTCGCAACGATATAGAGGGTACTCATACCGGTTATCTTACCTGAGGAGTCGTGAATGAGCAATCACTGAACTGATGGGAAGCCTCGCCAGAGACAGCATGATTCTGGTATTTTTTACCAGATATCCCGTCCCGCCTCTTCTTCGCATTCTTCTTCTTTTTCTTCTACACAGACGTATCTTTATGTAATATAATAATATACAGAAAACCACAATCCACTTGGCACGCTCAATGCTTTACCATAAGCAACAAGAAAACCGTCAAAGGAAGGATACAAGATATGAAACTATTTAAACGGATGAGAAGAATCGTAGGAAGCCGCATCAATGACAAACTCGACAAGTTCGAGGATCCCGAGAAGATGATCCGCTACATGGTACGAGAGATCGAAGAAGCCCTGGTGGAAGCAAAGAGTGAGACGACAGCAAAGATCGCCACCCTTACGATGATCGAAAAGGAAAGAGCTGATGCTGTCTCAGAAGTAAGCCGCTGGGAAGAGCGGGCAGAACTTGCCGTAGGAAAGGGCAAGGATGAGCTCGCCAGGCAGGCGCTCACCGAGAAAAAGAGAGCGGAACGCCGTGTCAGCGGCCTCGACAGTGAGGTTCAGCAGATGAATACGATCATCGCCGAAATGCAGACGCACGTGCAGACCCTTGAGGCAAAGATGGAGGAAGTCGTAGACAAGCAGCGTCTTCTCATTCAGAGAGCCTATCATGCGAAGGAGAAGAAACGTCTCCTTGAGACCCTGAAGAGCCTCGACTCTTCGGCCACTGTCAGGAATTTCAATGAATTCGAGCAGACCATCGGTCGCCTCGAGGCTGAAGCCGCGATGGCGGAGGAAGAGACGCAGCATATCTCCTCAGAGCAGAAATTCTCAAAGATGGAAGCGGATGAGGCTATCGAGAATGAACTCGCCGAACTGAAGAAGAAACTGAAAGCATAAGTACGTATGGACGTTTCCACAGGCCCCGGATTTTCCGGGGTCTTTTCGTATCAGTGTGGAGATCAGATCTCCTCTTTATACTTTCTGTACAGTCCTCTGAACTGATCGTAGGTAAGATTCAGACTCGCCGCCGCTTCAGTCTGTTTGCCGTTCGCCGCTTTCAGCGCACGCTTCAGGTAATCAATATCCAGCTCCCTCTTTGCCTCCTCATAGGTTGCAAGAGGTCGCTCCATCATCGGGGTCGTCTGAGGTTTCTGTTCTCCCGGAGTAAAGGGATTCACGAACGGATCTATCTCCAGAGAATCGATCTTTCCGTCAGGATTCTGGTACACGGCACGTTCAATCACATTTTTCAGCTCACGCACATTACCGGGCCAAGCATAGCTCTGTAATGTACGCCTCACACTCTCACTGAAAACAGGTATCTCCTGATATCCGCACTCATGAGCCATGCGCGACCCGAAATAATTGGATAGGAGGAACAGATCATCGCCTCTCACCCTGAGAGGCGGAATGAAGAGCACTTCGAAACTGAGACGGTCAAGCAGATCACGTTTGAACTTTCCTTCGTCACACAGCTTCGGCAGGTCTGCGTTCGTCGCTCCAATAATTCTCACATCAACCTCATGAGAAACGGACGCACCCACTCGTTCAAAGGTATTGTACTCGACAGCACGGAGAATCTTCTCCTGCACCTGCAAGGGAATCAGCCCGATCTCATCGAGAAACAGCGTTCCCCCGCTTGCTTCCTCGAATCTCCCCTTTCTCACCTTGTTCGCCCCGGTGAAAGCCCCTGATTCGTGACCGAAGAGCTCACTCTCTATCAGGGTAGGAGGAAGCGCAGCACAGTTCACTGTGACCAGAGGACCGCTCCAGCGCTCACTCAGGTAATGAAGACGTGTCGCGGCAATCTCTTTACCGCTTCCCCGCTCTCCTACGATCAGGACACTCCTGTTTACCCTCGCCACCTGGGAAAGCCGTTCCTGGAAGGAGAGGAATACCTCCGACTCACCAAGCGGTGCCTGATTTACACTTCTACCTTTCGCACTCATAGGTGTATTATACCACATTCTGGCGTATTTCGCCACTATCTATCTTATTCATGCTCACAATCCATCATTTCACGCTTCTAAAAGGGAGTATGGAAGTTGGCACACCCTGTGCATAAGGGTTCATGTACATAATCAAAGAAACCCTTCCACGGAAGGCAAAGGAGAAACATATGGGAGTATTTTCAAGATTTCTGGATATCGTGAATGCAAATATCAATTCACTCCTCGACAAAGCTGAAGACCCTGAGAAAATGGTAAAACTGATGATGCAGGAGATGGAAGACACACTGATTGAACTCAAGAGTTCCTGTGCCGACTCCATTGCAGCGAAGAACGGACTCGATAAAAGAATCCGGGAAACTGAGGCCGCAGTTCAGAGATGGATAGATCGTGCGAAGCTTGCACTCGACAAGGGAAAGGAAGACCTTGCACGAGAGGCGCTGGTCATGAAGAAACAGACCATCGCAACCCTCGAACAGCTGAAAAGCGAGCTGACAGACAAGGAAGATATCGTCACTACCTGCAGAGAGAATATCCGCCAGGTGGAAGAGAAACTTGCCGGAGTCAGAGAGAAATTCGATACCATGAAGAAAGAAGGTGTACAGAGAACTGCAACCGGTTCAAAATCTTATACCTCAAAGGATAGAGAATTCGAAAACAGGTTCTCTCAGATGGATGACCATCTTGAAAAAATGGGGGGAACGTATCAGAATTATTCACTGGACAAGGAGTTTGAAAACCTTGAACAGATGGATGAGATTGAAGCAGAGCTCGAAACTCTGAAGAAGGGCAAGAGCAAAGGAAGCAAGAGCTGATATGGGAGATAATTTAGTAGCTATTATTGCGATAGTAACCCCTTTCCTTTTCGCAGGGTGGGTCATCAGCCTCAAGCGGCATAGAAGAGACCGTAAGAGTGAGCAGAACGAGGATCTGGAAAGAGGTATGAGAGATCTGGCGAAACGGATCGAGAACTTAGAGATTATCCTTCGTGATAGTCGATCGAACAAGAGGTGATGTATGATGGCAGCAACACGCAAGTTATATAGATCAAGAAACGGAAAGGTATTCGGTGTGTGTCAGGGCATCGCCGACTGGAAAGACCTTCCTGCAGATACCCTGAGACTTATCGTGGGAGTATCGATCCTGGTAACAGGAATCTTCCCGGGCATCCTGATTTATGCCCTGGTCGCTCTTCTCCTTCCCCTGGAGCCCTCAGGCAGAGAGAGTCGGTACTCGAATGAGCAGTATTCCTCACGGAGAGAGGATTCATACGGAGAGAGTCTCAATGAGACCTTCGAACGTCTGAAACGGAAGGTTGAGAATATGGAAGAGACCGTTTTTAACAAGGAGAGTGAGTGGGACAGGAAATTCCACGAGGATGACAAATCCTGAGAAGGCGGCAAGAAGATACACGGGACCCGGCAGAAAGTCGGGTCCTTCTTATTGCATAGATGATGCGCGATTGATATACTCTTGAATTAGTTAGCATGCTAACTATAAGGAGTCAATCTATGCATACCCATGGCAGTGATATCCCGCTTCTCGCACAGGTCACACGGCTGCAGTTCCAGCTGATGCACCAGTTTCTTGCATCCATTAAATTGTACCCCGGACAGTTTTTCGTACTCCACATCCTGGCGAATCATCCCGAAGGGCTGAGCCAGAAAATCATCGGCAAGTCCCTTCTGATAAAACCCTCGAGCGTAAATCAGATCATTGTGAATCTCGAGAAGGCTGGCTATGTCAGCCGCACTCCCGATGAAAAAGATAAACGGGTCATCAGAGTAACGGTGACAGAGGAAGGGAACAGGATCCTCGCACTTGGAAAGGAGAAATTCGACCTCATCCAGGATGGATTGTATAAGGGAATCAGCAGGGAAGACCGAGAGACCTTCGACCGTATCGCGACGCAGATGAGAGATAACCTGATGGAGCTTCAATAGATGAATCTCCTGTTCAGCTATCTCAGAAAATCATGGAAGTCAGTCCTCCTGATTATCATTCTCCTCAGCGCACAGGTAGTCTCAAACCTTGCACTCCCCTACTATACTTCCATCATCGTCAATGTGGGTATCCAGCAGGGAGGAATCGAGACACCTGTCCCCGATTATCTTCCTCCGGCAGAGTATGAGGACCTCGTTTCCACCCATGGCACTCTCATAGAGAAATCCTACACTCTGGACGGAGAGACTTACAGCCTCACCTCTGCTCCTGATGAGGAGCTCGTACGTCTGTTCACTTCACGATATTCCGAGAGCAGATCAACAGAAGCTGCTGCACAGCGCCTCTCGGCAATAGAGGGGGTAAAAAACCTCTACCGTACCGCCGGCATTGATCTCCCGAGCCTACAGACCGGTTATATCCTCTCAAAAGGGCTTGCCATGATCATCATCACCCTGTTAGGTGCCGCGGCTTCCATCGGAGTATCTTACATTGCAAGCTCAGTAGCTGCTGAAACCGGACGCAGCCTGAGAGAAAGAATCTTCAATACCGTCCTCACCTTCCACCAGAAAGAGACCGATGCCTTCGGCACTCCCACCCTGATCACCCGAAGCACGAACGACGTGACTCAGATACAGAACTCACTCATCATGATTCTCCGAGTGACCTTCCTCGCTCCGCTGATGGCTGTCGGAGGAATCATACAGGTATTTGCTACAGGGACTCCCCTGACCTGGACCATAGCTCTCGCAGTGGCAATCCTCATCTCTACCGTTATCCTGATGTTCCGTCTTGTCATGCCGCGGTTCCGCAGGCAGCAGGTACTGATCGACAAGATAAACGGTATTCTCAGAGAAACCCTCAAAGGTATCCTGGTCATCCGGTCTTTCTCAAAGCAGAAGAGCGAGATAGCCCGATTTGAAGAGACGAACGAGGAGACGACACGGATCAGTCTGTTCGTAAACCGGACGATGGCTGCCATGCACCCGATCATGATGCTCATCATGAATCTCACCGGCATCCTCATCGTGTACGCCGGCTCCTCCCTTGTTCTCCGTCAGGAGATGCAGGTGGGTGATATCATGGCATTCATCCAGTACGCCATGATGATTATCATGTCATTCCTGATGATCAGCATGCTCTCTATCATGCTCCCGAGAGCTGCGATCTCGGCTCAGAGAGTTGAAGAGGTGCTGAGCACAAAGCCCTCCATCACAGACGGGACCTCTCACCTGCCGCCGGTGAAGAAAGCAGGAAGAGAGATCACCTTCGACCATGTCTCCTTCACCTTCCCCGGAGCCGATACCCCTGCACTTGAAGATATCACCTGCACCTTTGCGGCAGGTACCGTCACCGGTATCATCGGATCGACAGGTGCCGGGAAGTCGACACTGCTTAACCTCATCCCCCGGTTCATCGAACCCCAGAAGGGTTCCATCACGATAGACGGCAGGGATATCTCCTCGCTCAATCTCCATTCCCTCCGGGAAGCAGTCGGGCTTGTCCCCCAGAGCACCTACCTCTTCAGCGGCCCTGCCGCAGATAACATCTCCTTCCCTGCACAGCAGGCAGACGAGAAAGCTGTACAGGATGCAGCAGACTCGGCAGGTGCCTCTACCTTCATTGAAAAACGGGAGGGAGGATATCAGAGCATCATCACCTCAGGCGGAACCAACCTCTCGGGAGGGCAGCGCCAGAGAGTCGCGATTGCCAGAGCGCTCTACTCTCACTCCCCGCTGCTCATATTTGACGACTCCTTCTCTGCTGTCGACAGCAGGACCGAGCGTGAGATACGGGAAAAACTGAGACAGAATCATACAGGAACAACCATGATCATCGTCTCTCAGAAAGTGAGCACCATACGGGACAGTCACTCGATCATCGTTCTTGATGAGGGACGCATCGTATCACAGGGAACCCATGAAGAGCTCCTGAAAAGCTGTCCGGTGTATCAGGAGATTGCACGTTCGCAGTCTTCCCGTAAGGAGGCAGTATCATGAGCCCTCCAGGAAGCGGCCCGGGAAGACACCTGGGTAAGAAGACAGAAAAGGCAAAGAATTTCAAAGGAAGCGCACGACGTCTTCTGGGACTCTTCGCCCCCCATAAGTTCCTGATCTTCTCCATCATCTTCATATCCCTCCTTGCCTCGGCCTTCTCAATCATCGGCCCGAGACTGCTCGGCATGGCGACCCAGACCCTCTTCCAGGGAAGCGTCGACACCCTGAACGGGACAGGAACCTTTGACAGCAGCCGGTTCATCACGCTGATCATCATTCTCGTCTCGATCTATTCAGCAAGCTCACTTGCAACCTTCGCAAGCAGCTTCCTTCTCAGCTCCATCACTCAGAGAATTTCAAGAGACCTCCGGAGCAGAGTCAATGAGACGATTCACACCATTCCTCTCAGGACACACGACCGCTACACCCCGGGAGAGATTGTCTCCAGGGTATCGAATGATATCGATGCCCTCGGACAGACCCTGAATCAGAGTGCCATACAGATCATTACAAGCATCACAACCCTGATCGGAGTTCTGGTGATGATGCTCTCCATCAGCGTCCTGATGACCTTCATCGCCTTGATCATCTTCCCCCTCTCCATGAGCCTCGTCTCCCTCATTGTGAAGCGCAGCCAGAACTACTTCTCCCAGCGACAGAAATCACTCGGAGAGATAAACTCACAGGTGGAAGAAGCCTTCTCAGGCCATACGGTCATCAAGGCGTTCAACGGTGAAGAAGCACAGAAAGAAAGCTTCGCTCAGAAGAACCGTGAGCTCTACGAAAGCTCACGGAAGAGTCAGTTCCTCTCCTCACTGATGATGCCGATCATGCAGTCGATCGGAAATATATCCTACGTCCTTATCGCCCTGAGCGGGGGTGTCCTTGCCGTCCACGGACGCATCAACATCGGAGAGATTCAGGCGTTCATCCAGTACATGAGGAACTTCACACAGCCTATCAGCTTGATAGCCCAGGTCTCCTCGATGATACAGACGACCGTTGCGGCAGCAGAGAGAGTCTTCGAGTTCATCGACGAAGAAAGGGAACAGGAACCCGAACAGCCCCAGGGTATCACAGGAAGGATTTCCTCGATCGAGTTCCGTGATATCTCCTTCGGCTATACGCCCGAGACCAGAGTCATAGACAGCTTCTCACTCTCCGTTCGCGAGGGAGATAAGATCGCTATCGTCGGTCCGACCGGTGCTGGAAAGACAACCATCGTCAAACTGCTCATGGACTTCTATCCTGTAGATGAGGGAGAGATTCTCATCAACGGAATATCGATGAAGCATATCCCGAAAGAGAGTCTCAGGAGCAGAGTCGCCATGGTGCTTCAGGACACCTGGCTCTTCGAAGGAACCATTCGGGACAACATCACCTACGGAGCTCCCGGAGCAACCGAAGAGGATATTCTCCTGGCGGCACAGAAGGCACAAATCGAACATTTCATTCACACCCTTCCCGGCGGGTACGACATGATCCTCAATGAAGACTCCTCGAATATCAGTCAGGGACAGCGACAGCTGATCACCATAGCGAGGGCGCTCCTGTGTGACCCGGATGTCCTTATCCTTGATGAAGCAACGAGCAGCGTCGATACCCGTACTGAAGTTCTTATTCAGAAGGCGATGGACAACGTAATGAAACAGAGAACGAGCTTCATCATAGCTCACAGGCTCTCCACGATCATCAATGCAGATCACATCCTTGTCATGGAGCACGGTGATATCGTGGAGCGTGGAACTCATGCAGATCTCCTTGAAAAAGGTGGTGTCTATACAGACTTGTATCGAAATCAATTTCAGAGCGATGAAGCTTGATACAAGTCAGAGAAATCTATACTATCAACGGTACAAGGTGGGTAACATCAGGTGACGATTGGATTGGATATTGGTTCTACTACCATTAAATGCGTTGTGATCGATGAGCACAACCAGATTGTATATACGACGTATGAACGTCATTATTCACAGATTGCCGAAAAGGCTGCTGAACTTCTCTCGTTTCTCCAGAAAGACATTCTTGACTCCTCACATGCCGCCATCATGATCAGCGGATCGGCAGGAATGGGACTTGCCGACAGGCTCAATATCCCCTTCATCCAGGAAGTCTACGCGACCCGGGTCGCGACGAAGAATCTGGTTCCCGACTGTGACGTGGTCATCGAACTTGGAGGAGAGGATGCGAAAATCCTCTTCTTCAACCAAGGACTGGAAGTGAGAATGAACGGCTCCTGCGCAGGTGGTACCGGCGCCTTCATCGACCAGATGGCCTCTCTTCTCAACGTGCCGATCGAACAGTTCGACAATCTCGCGAAGCAGGCGGAAAGGACCTACACCATAGCAAGCAGATGCGGGGTGTTCGCCAAGAGTGATATCCAGCCGCTCCTCAACCAGGGAGCTCACAAAGCAGACATCGCATCAAGCATACTCCAGGCAGTGGTCAATCAGACGATCACCGGTCTCGCCCAGGGAAGACCGATCACCGGCAATGCCGTCTATCTCGGAGGACCTCTCACCTTCATGTCCTCCCTCCGCAGGCATTTCGATGAAACGCTTTCACTGAAAGGACTCTGTCCACAGAACTCCCTCCTTTTCGTCGCAATCGGCGCCGCTCTCACGGCAACCAGTGAGATAGACCTCGCCAAAGTTGTACAGGGGCTGCAATCCAACGCAGTGACTGACGGCGTATCCTACCTCGCCCCGCTTTTCAAGAGCGAGAAGGATTGGGATGATTTCTCTGCACGCCATTCGCAGCATACGGTGGACACAGCTACCTATGACCCGGCTCTTCCGGTAGCCTACCTCGGAGTCGATGCAGGCTCTACAACGATCAAGGTTGTTCTGCTCAACGGGAAGAAGGAGATCATCTTCTCCCATTATACGAACAACGAAGGGAATCCTGTTCTCGTCATCCTCGACACCCTGAAGAAGATCTATGAAACTTTCCCGGGAATCGACATCAGAGGGAGTGCCGTCACCGGATATGGAGAACATCTGATCGAACATGCCTTTAATATCGATTTCGGTATCGTCGAGACAGTCGCTCACCTCACAGCAGCCCAGCACTTCTGTCCGGATGTTGATTTCGTCATCGACATCGGAGGACAGGACATAAAATGCTTCAGAATACGGAATGGAAGCGTTGACAGCATCTACCTGAACGAAGCCTGCTCCTCCGGATGCGGCTCGTTCCTCCAGACCTTTGCCAGTTCACTCTCCACCGATATCGAACAGTTCAGCAAAGAGGGACTCTTTGCCTCCTACCCCGTCGACCTCGGTTCACGCTGTACCGTCTTCATGAACTCAAGCGTCAAACAGGCTCAGAAGGAAGGCGTCGGCAGATCAGATATCAGTGCAGGGCTTGCCATCAGTGTGGTGAAGAATGCACTGTACAAGGTAATCCGCACAACCAGCACCGAACTGCTCGGTGAGAAAATCGTTGTTCAGGGGGGAACATTCCACAACGATGCAGTCCTGAGAGCCTTCGAGAGAGAGCTGGGGAGGGAAGTGATCAGGCCTGCCATCTCAGGTCTGATGGGTGCCTATGGCGCCGCTCTCTATGCCTCGGGGAAAGGACTCTCACAAAGCTCCCTGATCGGCCCTGAACAGCTCGAATCCTTCAGCCATCAGGTGAAACACGTCACCTGCCGTCTCTGTACGAACGCATGCCGTCTTACGGTGAACACCTTCGCCACGGGGAGTAAGTACATCAGCGGGAACCGCTGTTCACGTCCGCTCAAGGGAATACAGGGAAAGAAGGATCTCAATCTCATTGCCTGGAAACTCGATCAGATCCGTGAACTCGACCTGTTCAATACAGCCCTTGTCGACAGAGAGACCATCGGAATCCCTCTCGGCCTGAACAACTTCGAACTGATCTATTTCTGGAAACCGTTCTTCGAGACTTTCGGGAAACGGATCCTCCTCTCCCCTCTTTCAAATAGAAAGCTGTATCTCAGCGGACAGGCCTCGGTTACCAGTGATACCCTCTGCTTCCCTGCGAAACTGATGCACGGACATATACAGTCTCTCCTGGATGCCGGAGTTTCCAAGATCTTCTACCCCGTCATGAGCTACAACATCGACGACCATCAGAGTGATAACCGTTTCAACTGTCCGGTCGTCGCCTACTATCCTGAAACCCTCCATGCCAGTATGGATGAGCTGAAGGAGATTGATTTCATCCGTCCTCCGATCGATCTCGAGAGATTGAGAAAGTACCCGAAGAAGATGCTGAAGGAGATGAAGAAATTCTTCCCCGACATGACCCTTGCAACCTTCAAAGAAGCTGTAGAAGCCGGCTTCCAGGGATATGAGGCATACAGACAGAATCTCATCGATGCAGGGAGCAATATCATCAGAGAAGCGAAAGAAGAGAATAAACAGCTTATCATTCTTGCGGGACGCCCGTATCACAGTGATCCGGAGGTTCTTCACGGGATCGATACTCTCCTCACCTCACTTGACTGTGCAGTCATAACCGAGGACTCTCTTCCTCCCTCGAAAGAGAGAATCGAGACAAAGGTACTCAATCAGTGGACCTATCATGCCCGTCTCTACAATGCTGCGAAAATCGCCTCTCAGGATGATTCGATGGCTCTGGTGCAGCTTGTCAGTTTCGGATGCGGAGTTGATGCAATCACCACCGACGAGATACGTCAGATGCTCGAATCAAAGGGAAAGATGTATACGCAGCTCAAGATTGATGAGATCACCAACCTCGGGGCAGTGACGATCAGGATACGTTCTCTGCTTTCTGCACTTAATGAGGAGAAATCAGCCCATGGAGAATGAACCGCTCTTCACCCGTGAAATGCGCGAGACTCACACGATACTTGCACCGAACATGGCTCCCATCCAGTTCGCACTGATGAGAGATGTCCTGGAGACCGAAGGATATCGTGTTGAACTGCTCAATAATGAAGGACCGCAGGTAGTCGAGAAGGGGCTCAAGTATGTCCATAACGATACCTGCTACCCCGCTCTTCTTGTCATCGGTCAGATGATTGATGCCCTCGACAGTGGAAAGTATGACCTGGACCGCATTGCCCTCGCCATCACCCAGACAGGTGGCGGATGCCGTGCAAGCAACTACATCCACCTCCTCAAGAAGGCGCTCATCAATGCAGGATATGCGCAGATCCCTGTTGTCTCCCTCAACCTCAAGGGAATGAATAAGAATGCCGGGTTCGTCATCAATTACAGTATGCTCCGCAAGGGAATAGCCGCCCTTGTCTACGGAGATACGCTCATGCTCCTCAAACACCAGTCACAGGTCTACGAAGTCCATCAGGGAGAGACCGTGAAGAAGGTTGACAAGTGGATGAGGCATATGAAGAAGCAGTTCATGAAGGGCCGCGGCTTCCGGATCAAGACGATGAAACGGAATATCAAGGCAATGGTGAAGGACTTCGAGGCCATTGAGAAAGATTATAACCGCCCTGTCGTGAAGGTCGGTATTGTGGGAGAGATCTATATGAAATACTCCTCCCTCGGAAACAATCATCTGGAAGATTTCCTCCTCTCCCAGTCCTGTGAGATCATGATCCCCGGGATCATGGGGTTTTTCATGTACGGTATTGAGAACCAGATCATTGATGTCGACCTGTACGGCGGCTCACTGATGAGAAAACTCATCATGACCTTCATCAGAAACTATCTTGTCCGTCTTGAAGGCATCGTGATCGATGCCGTCTCCAAAGTGGATCGGTACACACCTCCTATCCCGTTCCGTGAGAGCGTGGCCTCTGCCGAGCGGACCATCTCACTCAGCTGTAAAATGGGTGAAGGGTGGCTCCTCACCGGTGAGATGAAGGATCTCTCTCATGCTGGATACAACAACATCATCTGTGCACAGCCCTTCGGCTGCCTGCCCAACCATATCGCAGGAAAAGGGATGGTCAAGGCGCTCAAGGATGAAGACCCGAATATCAACATCGTCCCTATCGATTACGACCCGGGTGCAACGAAAGTGAATCAGGAGAACAGGATCAAGCTGATGCTTGCTATCGCAAACGAGCAGAGAATCGAGCGGACACTCCATCAGAAGAAGAGAAAGCTCTGATTCCTTTCTCAGAATTTACACGGCTTCACCAGGAGCATATAACTTGTCGGGTCATCGATATCAGTGACCCAGGAAGGGTCTGTCTCCTCAATCTCACAGATATCTTTCCCCTTCAGAAAATCTCTGACCGACGTATACCCTTCACTTTTCAGCATGGCTGCCACGAGAGATGCACTGCAGAGCATCGGGTGTCCGGGAGTCCCGTGAACAAAGACCCTGACTCCCTCATGCTCTTCAAGATGCTCCCTCAGAAACCTGTAGTGGAGCGACGAGATAAGCGGTGCATCTCCTACCGCTATCGCGACGTCTTCCCCCTCTCCCGTTTCCTTCAGCCCCGTCAGGGTTGATGAGAATTGACCCTGTTCAGGGTGCTCATTATGAACGAGAGTGAGTCGTGGTTCATCCAGAAGACCTTCGTTCTTCAGAGCTTCTCTCACCTCATCAGCAAAATAGCCGGTGACGAGAATGACTCGCGAGCACGCTTCAAGTGCAGCAGAGACGGCATGCACAATGAGGGGTTTCTTCTCATACTGGAGAGTAAGTTTATGCCCACCCATTCTTGATGAGCTTCCTGCGGCAAGTACAACAGCTTCCATAGTGCCAACTGTACCACGTGAAAGAATCTGTGACCAGAGAGATGATGAGATGTGATGAATCAGACAGGTGGATAAACTCATTGATATTACTCCCGTTCTAGTGCTATATTTCCGTCATGGAATTTAAGCAGAGAACTGTTACATGCGGAGACCTCCGCAAGAGCGATGTCGGGAGAACTGTTGTTCTCAATGGATGGGTACACAGAACCCGTAATCATGGCGGAATACACTTTATCAACCTTCGTGACCGCTACGGTATCACGCAGGTAGTCATTTCCGATACCGCCAGTGATGAGGTGCAGAATCTCGCAGCCTCTATCCACAATGAATACTGTATCAGCGTGGAAGGTGTCGTTGCCTCCAGAGGCGAGATGGCAAACACCTCCATGGACACAGGAGAGATCGAAGTGGAGGCTTCCTCCCTCCAGATTCTCAGTACCTGTGCCCCCATCCCGTTCCAGATCGACGAAGAATCTGATGCGAAGGAAGATACCCGCCTGAAATACCGTTTCCTTGACCTGAGAAGCGGAGGCATGCAGAAAAGAATCAAACTGCGTCATGATTTCATCCGCGCTATCAGGGAATTCCTCAGTGAACGCGACTTCTATGAAATAGAGACCCCGACGCTCATCAAGTCGACTCCCGAAGGTGCACGTGACTTCCTCGTCCCCTCTCGTATCTATCCGGGAAAATTCTATGCCCTCCCCCAGTCTCCGCAGCTGCTCAAGCAGATCCTTATGGTCAGCGGCTTCGATAAATACTTCCAGATCGCACGCTGTTACCGTGATGAGGATGCTCGGGGAGACCGGCAGCTCGAATTCACTCAGCTCGATATGGAACTCTCATTTGTGAAGAGAGATGATGTCCTCTCCCTTATGGAAGAACTCTTCCACGACGTGTTTATGAAGACATTAGGCTACGAAACCGAAAAAACCTTCCTCCGTCTTTCCTGGGAAGAAGCAATGAACACCTACGGTGTAGACAAGCCTGATCTCAGGTATGATCTGCCTCTTCAGGACTTCACCTCCCTCGCGAAGGAGGGTTCGTTTGCCACCTTCACCAACGCTATCGAGAACGGTGGAACGGTCAAGGTGATCAAGGCACCTGCATCTGATAGTGTCGCATTCTCACGTAAATATATCACCAGCCTTGAAGAGGCTGCGAAGATCTACAAAGCGAAAGGCCTTGCCTGGATGAAGGTGAATACGGAGGGCCATCTCGAAGGCGGTATCAGCAAGTTCTTTACCGACATCGAAGAGAAGATTATCAGCTACACCGGTGCCCAGGCGGGAGATATGCTCCTGTTCGTCGCCGACTCCTGGCGTGTCACCTGTGCCGCCCTCGGTGCAGTGAGAGTAAAACTCGCCAAGGACCTCTCTCTCATAGATACGTCCAAGTTCGCATTCTGCTGGATCATCGACTTCCCGCTGTTCGAGTACAACGAGGATGAAGGCCACTGGGAAGCTGCACACCACATGTTCAGCATGCCTCAGGCCCAGTACCTCGATACGATGGAAGAGAATCCCGGAGAAGTAAAGGGAGACCTTTACGATCTCGTCCTCAACGGGTATGAAGTCGCTTCAGGTTCCATCAGAATTCATGACGTGGAACTCCAGAAGAGAATCTTCAGGATCTGTAACTTCCCGGACGATGTTGCGGAAGAAAGGTTCGGCTTCCTCCTCAACGCCTTCAAGTACGGTGCTCCTCCCCACGGAGGAATCGCCCCGGGAATCGACAGGATGGTTATGATCATGGCTGGAGAGACCTCCATCAAGGAGGTTATCGCCTTCCCGAAGAACACTGCGGCTGTCTCCCCTATGGATGATTCACCTTCCTACGTTGATCAGCAGCAGCTTGATGACCTCCATCTCATCATCAAAGAGGATGAAAAAGAGTAGCCGCTTCACCATTGCCGTTGTCGGCGGTGGTGCCGGAGGCCTCTATGCCGCTTCTCATGCAGCCCTTGCTACACGGCAGCGAGGTATCGAGCCCTCCATCCACATCTTTGAAAAGAATCCCTCGGTCGGGAAGAAGCTTGCGATCACAGGCTCTTCCCAGTGCAACCTCACCCATGACAGCGATGTCCGGGAAATGGCAGAGCACTACTATGAGCATACGAGGGAGATGCTCTCCATACTCTCACGTCATACTCCCGAAGACACGATACGGTTTTTTAGAGAACACGGACTGAGTCTTATCACGAGAGATGACGGTAAAGTCTTCCCCTCCTCCTTTGATGCGAGAGAGGTGGTTGAGACACTGAAATCGATCTGCCTGGAAAACAACGTGGCAATCCACACCTCATCTCAAGTAACAGCTATACGGCACGAAGATGGAGAATTTCTTCTCTCTTTTCAGGAAGGGACTTTCTCTGCAAGATCCCTCATCATCGCCACCGGCGGATTCACCTATCAGAACACCGGGAGTACCGGAGACGGCTACACCTTTGCCCGCTCACTCTCCCATTCCGTCATCACGCCGAGATTATCACTCTGCCCGGTGAAAGTGACAAGTACGTTCTCACCTGATCTCAGCGGAATCACTCTGGAGGAAACACAGGTAAACATCGGGGGAAAGGTCAGGGGAACAGGCTCCCTCCTGTTCACCCATACAGGTCTATCTGGCCCTGCGATACTGCACAGCTCACGATACATGAAGAGACAGGATACTATCAGGGTATCATATGTCCCGATGAGTGAAAGTCAGATGGTCAACTGGATACGCGAGAAGTGCGGGAATGAGGGGAAAAAACAGCTGATCACCATCCTTCAGGAAACCGGGCTTCCAAGGCGTCTGCTTGCATATGCTCTTTCTTCCTGCCATGTCGATGAAACCCGCAAGGGTGCTGAGGTCGGCAAGAAAATCATGACTGAGATTGCCCGACAGCTCAGCAGCATGCCCTTCGATATCTCCCTGAAAGGAATGAACAGCAGAGCAATGGTGAGTGCCGGAGGTGTTGACCTCACGGAGATAGATCTGAAAACAATGGAATCCCGCTTCGTACCGCGTCTCTATTTCTGCGGAGAGGTTCTCGACCTCGACGGTGAGACCGGGGGCTATAACCTGCAGGCAGCCTGGTCCACGGCCGCGATCGCGGGTGATCACTGCATCAACTCCACCTATACGCCCTGATCATCTTTACGATGTCAACTTTTCAGGCTACTTTTAACCTATAGCGTTATGAAGGAGTAACCCATGGGTCAATCAATACACGTTAAAACAGCTTATGCACAGCATGACGGACGTCTTATTACAGACAGCGGCACAGAGGTGCTTCTTGGAAGAGAACAAGGGACAGTAGCTCCGTATGAGCTCCTGCTCGGAGGTCTTTCCTACTGCCTGTTCAGAACCTTCGAATCAGTAGCAGCCAAAATGAAGGTCGGATATGCCGGTATGGATATCGAGATCACGGGTGTAAAGGGTGATGACGAGGTCGGGATGCTGACTCATGTGGACCTGAAGGTCTCTGTCTCGGGTGCTCCTGACGAGAAGAAGGTCACGAAAGCTTTTGAAATCTCGACACGTTACTGTTCCCAGTTCAACACGATAGGAAAGGTCGCGGAAATGAAATGGGATATTCGTTTCCAATAATCTTCACCGATGTGATACAATCAGAGGAAGATGAATAGCGGGGAATATGAAAGGTCTTCAGATGTCAGTCTCTTTGAAACGCTGCTGCACTCCCTCAAGGAGATTGTGAGTGATCATGCGGATCTTCTTTCGCTGAGCTCCAAGAGACTCCCGTTCTCCTACCGTATCGCATATGCCCTCGAGAGAGAGTTATCAGAGGCGGCAGGTTCAACTCTTACTGTCCAGATGGGAATCCCGGTATCAAAAGATGCAAAAGCTCTCATCCCTGATATCTCAGTGACGCGGGGGGATGAGCTGCTCATGAACGTCTCAGTGAGAAGCAACTACCTGAGTGAGAAAGAGCTCCTCGCCCTCCACAGTCTCAGGATGAGCACCGGCTGCCCGATCACTCTCGCGATCGCGGTTCTGCCCCGGAGTGAATATCTTCTCATGTATCAGAGCGATGAAATGTTTGTCGATTATTTCCACTACTACATTGAGTATCATCACCTCTCGTTCCTGAAGAGGATCGAGAGCGGAGAGATAGGATCGACTGCCAAGCAGCTCAGTCTTCTCCCTTCTGTGAGACGTAGAGGCGTCCAGAACCGGTAAAGGTCTCCACCGCACGACGGTGGGCATCCTCACAGCCGTTCCAGGGTTTATCAGCATTCTCTGATTTATATTTCTGTGTCATCCACTGGACATCGCCTTCAATTCTCTCAAGATTCTTTCGTGTAACGATAGCCAGATCTCTGACAAACTCAGGATATTCCTTATCCTTCAGCATCCTTTGGGCCATCATGACAAGATCCCTCGTATGATACAGGCAGAATCCGCGGCTGCTCAAGAACGTCTCTCTGAACTCCGAATCATCAAAATAGAGTTTGATAATCGTGTACAGATAACGTTCCCGCCGCTCTGCCATCCTGTCGCAGACCAGGCAGCCATGAGAGCGGGCATTCAGCAATTCGGTGAACCGGTCTGCAACCTTCTTCAGTTTTTTCGCCTTCTGCGTCTTTGCCATCTCGTCAAGAGACCTGGAAGCGCCTTCCATCGTCTCAAGGAGAAATGTATGAGAGAGAAGGGCAACGGACTGTGCACTCCCCTCTTCAAGAATCGACTTCCAGTGGGTGGGACAGAAACCCTTTCTGTTCACCTCTACACGGGTCTCCGGATGCATCACCGAGGAGCCGGTGTAGTACGAAACTGCATCACGGTGAGAGGCTTCCATGAGCAGGCACAGGGGACATTCGCTCTCGGCTGAGAATGCATCCCAGACGGGGATCGTCTCTAACTTCAGTTTCACCTCTTCACCCCTTCTTCATATCCAGCAGCTCTTCACAGCGCTCAGCATTCAAGGGAGAAATTCCGTTTCCTGCAAGCTTCATCATCTCTGTGATGAATGTCATTTTCGCACTGTTCTCGAGGACTTCTATCAAGTCAAAAGCCTCAATGAGGGAAGAGCCCACTGTCAGTACTCCATGGTTTTCCAAAAGGATCACATTCGAGCTTCGAACCCCTTCAACAACCGAGTCGGCAAGGTCAGCCGTTCCCATCCGTTTGTAGGGAGCAAGGTAGGGATCTCCGATCAGGTAGTAGCTTTCTGCAAGAAGTTTCGTATCTATCTGTTTGCTCATGGCGGTGAAAGAGGAGGCATAGACAGGATGGGCATGCACGACCGCTTTGATATCATCCCGTGCCAGCAGCACTCTCCGGTGCATTTCACTCTCGATGCTCAGTTTCAGGTGAGGTGTATAGTTTGTATTGTCAAATCCGACAACGGCAATAACCTCAGAAGTGAGTCCGGCTTTATCAACCTGGCTCGGGGTTATGCAGAACAACTCATCACTCAGACGGAAGGAGATGTTTCCCCCACTTGTCGTCGTGAGGCGCGTTCTGTAGAGGCGGCTCATGATATCGGCAACATCCTGTCGTATTGAGTCAAACTGAGATATATCCATGAAAGATTCTCCTATATTCCTTCACTCTAACGGGTTTCCCTGTGAAAGAGAAGTGGAGAATGTTGTGTGAGTGTAAGAGTTTTGGTACAATGCACAGCAGAAAACCGCCCTGCGAATCCATAAGGAGAAAAAGAGGATGAGAATGTCTCAACTGTTTTCCCGCACTCTTCGGGAAGACCCTGCCTACGCCGATACACGAGGATATGCACTTCTGGTGCGATCCGGTTTCATTAAACAGCTCGGAGCCGGTATATTCACCCTGCTCCCTCTGGGAGTCCGTTCTATCAGAAAGATCGAACAGATCATCCGTGAGGAGATGGATGCGATCGGCGGTCAGGAGATAGAGATGCCGGTTGTGAACCCTGCCGATATCTGGAAGGAGACAGGTCGCTATTACAGCATCGACAAGGAGATGGCACGTTTCCAGGACCGTGTCGGCCGTGATATGGTGCTTGCCATGACCCATGAAGAGTGTGTCACCTCTGTTGCCAGCCACGAGATCGATTCGTACAAGCAGCTTCCTCAGTTCGTCTATCAGATCCAGACAAAGTGGAGAGACGACCCCCGTCCACGTGCAGGTCTTATCAGGGTGAGAGAATTCACGATGAAGGATGCCTACAGTTTCGACACAAGCATGGAAGGTCTCGAGAAGATTTATGAAGAGAATTACCACGCCTATTTCAAGGTCTTCAACCGCTGCGGACTTCCTACCATCGCCGTCGGAAGCGATTCGGGTATGATGGGCGGTAAAGTGGCTCATGAATACATGTATCTCTCCCCCATCGGAGAAGACTCGATCGTGACCTGTTCCTCCTGCGATTACACAGCAAACCGTCAGGTAGCTGCCTTTGTGAAGCATATAGAAAAGAACGGAGAGCCCGCTCCACTCGAAAAGATCGCCACCCCCGGAACTTCCACCATCGAAGAGCTCGCAGAGTTCCTCTCTGTCTCTGAAAAGCAATGCGCGAAAGCCCTCTTCATGATGGGAACCTTCGTTGATCCTGAAACGAATGAAGAAGTTCAGCGTCTGATTATCGGAGTCATCCGCGGTGATATGGAAGTGGAAGAGAATAAGCTTCAGAATGCTGCAAGAGCGAATGCTCTGAGAACAGCACACCCCGATGAGATCAAAGAGAAGAAGATGTTCCCCGGTTACGGTTCTCCCATCGGTGCTGCAGAGGATGTGATCGTCATTGTAGATGATTCTGTCGCCGGCAGCTCCAATATGGTTGCCGGAGCGAATGAGGAAGGATATCACTTCATCAATACGAATTTCGGCAGAGACTACAGCGGCACGGTTGCTGATATCGCGTCAGCCAGGGCAGGTGATACCTGCAGTGTCTGCGGGCATGAACTGAAGATGAACCGCGGGGTCGAAGTCGGAAATATCTTCCAGCTCGGAACTCGCTACTCAGAGGCGATGGGGCTCACCTATCAGGATGAGAACGGACGTCGTCAGCCGGTGATCATGGGTTCCTATGGAATCGGAGTCGGACGGCTTCTTGCCTGCCTTGCCGAAGAGTATCAGGATGAGAACGGTCTGAAACTCCCCATCTCAGTCAGTCCCTACCAGATTCACTTCGTTTCCCTCATGAAGGATCAGGCTTTCAGTGAAGAACTCTATAAGAAACTGAGCGATGCGAAACTGAGTGTCCTCTACGATGACAGAAAGGAATCTCCCGGAGTAAAGTTCGCTGATGCAGACCTTCTGGGTATCCCGGTGAGGATCACCCTCGGCAACAGAGGCTTCAAGGAAGGAAACCTTGAACTTAAATACCGAAGCGACCTTTCAACCATGCACACCCTCCCGATCGAAGGAGCGGTCGATGAACTGAAGAAGATCGTCGAAGAGCTTGAAAGCTCCCTCAGGTAATCCCTTACCTATCTATAAGAAGAGCCTACTTCTATAAGAAGAGCTCACTTTCCTCGCGGGCAGTGAGCTCTCTTTTTAACACAATCAAACGGAATCAGCCTTCAGCTCCGGCTGCTCTCAATATCTTGACGACATAATGCTTCTTTGCTTCCTTGGCATAATCAAGTGCACTCTTATCCTGATAATCCCGGGCATTCACATCGCTGCCTGCCCGAATAAGAGCCGAGATCACCTTTGTGGCGTTTCCGCTGTTCACAGCCATGATAAGAGCTGTCTCACCGAGGTAGTTGACATCATAGAGATCTGACCCGGCTTCCACGAGGGCATCGATGATCTGAGGATGCTGGTTATGATTGCTCGCCAGCTGCAGTGGTGTAGATTTGTATTGCGGTTCTCTTCTGGTGACGTCTGCACCATGCGCAACAAGAGTCTCTATGACCTTGGCACTTGAACTGAACAGCGCCGCGCGCATGAGGGGGGTGAGACCGAAGGCATCCTCTGCATCGACTCTCGCACCCTGTGCGATGAGGGAAGCTATTTCCTTCCCTCCCTTTGCCCTATCACATAGGGAAAACAATTTCTCCTGTACTACATTCTGGTCCACGTTGATCCTCCTGTCTGGAAATCTCGTTGATGGGTATATAAAACCACGAATACGACCAATCAGTAAAGGGTACGAACTCTAAAAATGACAATATAGTTGCCCTGCCTCACTCTCCTATAGTACTATATTTTCATGATACCTATAGAAATTATCAGGCAGGTTCCCAAAGTAGAGCTTCACGACCACCTCGACGGGTCAATGCGCGTCGAGACCATCATAGAGCTGGCGCAGGAGGCAGGTATCACGCTTCCCGAGAAAGAACCTGAGAAACTTGAACAATGGTTTCACCAGGGCTGTGAGCGAAAATCACTTCCCCTCTACCTTGAAACCTTCGGTATCACGGTAGCCGTCCTCCAGAGCAGGGAGGCTCTGAAAAGAGCGGCGAAAGAGACACTGGAAGACCTAAAGGATGACAATGTCGTCTACACCGAAATCCGTTTTGCCCCTATCCTTCATACCCAGAACGGCCTCTCTCTCAATGAGATCGTGGAAGCGGTCCTGGATGGAATGGATGAAGGCAAGAGAAGAACGGGAATCAGCTACGGCCTTCTGTTGTGTGCAATGAGGAATCAGTCTCCCGAAATATCTCTCGAGATCGCGAAACTCGCCGTGGCGTACAGGGACAGAGGTGTCGTAGGCCTGGATCTTGCCGGCGACGAATCAGGGAACCCGCCGAAAGCTCACCTTGAAGCCTTTCAGTATATCAGGAATCAGAACTTCAATATCACGATCCATGCAGGAGAGGGGTTTGGTCTTGAGTCTATCTGGCAAGCTCTTCAGGTCTGCGGAGCCCACCGTATCGGACACGGTACGCGTCTTATCGACGATATGGATATCGAGCATGGCACGATCGAGAAAATGGGATCACTTGCCCATTTCATGCAGGATAAAAGAATTCCCATCGAGATGTGTCTCTCTTCGAACGTCGGTACCGGAGCCGCAGAAAGTATTGAAACACACCCTTTCAATACGTTCTATCATAACAACTTCAGAGTCTTTCTCTCTACCGACAATCGCCTGATGAGCAATACGACTCTGACGAAGGAGATGGCTCTTGCCTGTGATGCCTGGAACCTCACTTTAAAGGATCTGGAAAAGATCTCGACGAATGCGATGAAGTCAGCGTTCACCCATCACGAGGAAAGGATCAGAATCATCTACGATGTGATCAAGAGCCAGTTCAGTGAGCTGAAAAAGAAGTACCCCGGATACGTTTAAAGCCGCCTCAGGACATCCATGGGGTGGACGTTGAGACGCACCACAAGATAGAGATACGCAAGGGCAAAACCGGCGAGATGGGTGAGATGTGCAACGCCCCCCACACTTCCGGTCACCTGATTGAACAGTTCGATCGCCGCATAGAGAAGGACAAGAACCGGAGCCCTCATCGGAAGAATTCCGAACAGGAAGATCCTTGCATTGGGATAGAAGATTGCAAATGCGAACAGGACAGCGAAAATCGCACCTGAAGCCCCGACAAGAACTACATTCACCCCCGCTATCAGATAGGCGATGAATGAGAAGATTCCGCTCAGGGTCCCGATGAGAAGATAGAAAAGCAGGAACTCCTTCGATCCAAGCTGCCGCTCGACTGGTGTCCCGAACATCCAGAGGCCGAACATGTTGAAGAACAGGTGGCCGATTCCCCCGTGCACGAACATATAAGTGAAAAACTGCCAGTACCAATGGTTGTACAGGACAGCACCAGGAATCATCGCAAGGTAGGCCGTCATTCTATTCGAAACCATCGTGAACATGAACACAATCACATTCGCGATGATCAGTTTGATCGTCACTTGTGTATAGCTGTACCGGAACTTCCGGTGAAGAAAACTCTGTTTCATATACAAGAAACATAGCGACAGCTCAGCGAATAGTCAATTGTGCACCCTTTTCCCACTTTTCACCCCGTGTGAAAAATTTTCACACATAGAAAGCGTGTAAGGAAAAAGTCATGCTGAGCAGAAGAGGATGTCATTTCTTTATAATGGATACAATTATAAGTTTTTCAACCTGATTGAATAAAGTTGGCACGATGAGTGCTTATTATTTTGTACAGAGCAACAGTTTTTTTTCATACCTCCTTTAGTGTGATTTTCCTTGGGGGTCAGCAGTGATTCTCTCCCCACCCAAACCTCCTGCTGACCTCCTCCTTTTTTTACCCTGACAATGATAGCCCCCTCACAGAACGACCAGAGAGTTTTATAGCTATCTGAATGGAACGTTGAATTCTATTGAGAATTCCCTTCGGCACGGAAGACGAGATCGGCTTCGAGAAAGCGTTTCAGCTCCCGAAGACGAAGCAGAGGGTCCATGGTCTTGAAGAATACCATATGAAACGTCTCCCACATAAATACCCA
>CAXXSP010000055.1:0-43312 GCA_963676605.2 Sphaerochaetaceae bacterium
GCATAGTGCTGAAGGCTTTCCGGGGAGAGCTCCCGTCCGCTCCAAAGAAGGTCTGCAGGTATTCATTATGGGAGGCAAGAGAAGTATAGGTCTGCTCTTTAAGACTCCTGAGGTAGGTGCTCTGGCTGATGACTGTCACTGAGACGATCGTGATGATGAGCACGATGAGTACAACGAGAAGTGACTGGCGTCTGATTGTTGATAACACGTTAGGCTTCCTCCTCCTGGAAGGAGTACCCGATACCCCACACCGTCTGTATGAGAGACCCCGCGTCTCCGAGTTTTCTTCTCAGGGATGCGATCTGAACATCTATCGACCGCTGGGTGACGGGGTAATCATCCCCTCTCATACTGGTAATGATCTGGTTGCGGGTGAAAACCCTTCCAGGGGAACCTGCAAGGAGGAGCAAGGAGGGAGAACTCGCTTGCCGTCAGGGTGAGAGGAGCTTTGTCGTACGATGCTTTATAGGTGAGAAAGTCCATATGAAGAAGTCCCGTGTTGAGGGGAGGATCTCCTCTTTCTCTTTGGTGCTTTCTTTCTCCTCTTCTCCTCTTCTCAGCAGAGCTTTCACGTTTGCCATGAGAACCTTCGGAGAGAACGGTTTTGCAAGATAATTGTCGGCACCGAGTTCGAGACCGGTGATGATATCACTCTCCTCGGTACGTGCGGAGACGATGATGATACGGGTATCCATTTCGTATGAATAACGGATCGTCTTGAGCACCTCAAGGCCTCCCTTCTTCGGGAGGTTGAGATCAAGGAGCATGAGGTCAACGTGCTCCGAGCGGACTCTCTTCAGCGCCTCTTCCCCGTCGTAGACGGCGAGAGTCCTCGTACCCGTCTCTCTCGAGATGGTGACAGATCAGTTCGCTAATATCATAATCATCTTCAACTACAAGAATCATGGCTCAATCTCCTTGTCTCTAATCTAAAGAGCCCTGACGGGAAATACAAGGGAGGAATGAAATTCCTTACTGCTATTCATATATTTTTTACAATTTCACATCCCTTGTTGACAGGATACCGCTGTGATATGCTGTACGTACAAATCGAGGTGAGATGATGGATCAACTGAGCAGTGAGATCATATTGGAAAGTATCAGCGACGGGGTGTTCACGGTGGATGACACCTGGCGGATCACTTCCTTCAACGGGGCTGCTGAGAAAATCACAGGTATCTCACGGGAACAGGCGATCAGCATGACCTGTTCCGAAGTCTTCAAGTCGAGCATGTGCGAATCCTCCTGTCCCCTGCGAAGGGCGATAGAATCAGGTAAACCTATCCGCGAGCAGCGGGGGTTTATTGTGGATCTCAAGGGAAACAAGGTCGCGGTGAGCGTGTCAGCCGCTCCCGCTTACTGATCCTGACGGAAAGATCATAGGAGGTGTCGAGACCTTTCGTGATATCACAGCGCTGGAGCAGCTGAAGACCTATAAGAGGGTTGACGAAGAGGGTATGATCGTCAGCCGGAGCGCTGGTATGAACCAGGTGCTCTCCCGTGTCGGTATGATCGCCTCTTCACAGGCTTCGGTCCTCATTACGGGAGAATCAGGCAGCGGAAGGAAGTTCTGGCAAAGTCGATCCACCATGAATCGAGCAGGAAAGAGGGACCCTTCATTGCGGTTAACTGCGCCTCTATTCCCGATACCCTTCTCGAGAGTGAACTCTTCGGGTATGAGAAGGGTGCCTTCACCGGTGCAGATAAAGAGAAACCGGGGAGATTCACCCTCGCCCAGGGGGGAACGATCTTTCTTGACGAGATCGGGGAAATTGAGTGCAGTGATGCAGGTGAAACTTCTCAGAGTCCTCAGTGACCATACCTATGAACCTCTCGGTGCTGTCAGGAGCCGGACCTCGAATGCCGTATCATCTGCGCGACGAACCGTGACCTCAGACAGATGGTGGCAGAAGGCACCTTCCGTGAGGACCTCTATTACCGTATCAATGTCATCCACCTCGAAGTTCCTCCGCTCAGAGAGCGGAGAGAAGACATCATTCCCCTCTCTCATGAATTCCTGACACGGTTTTCCATCATCAACGACAAGAACATCGTGCAGATAGACCATGAGGTGTACACCCTCTTCTTCAGCTATGCCTGGCCGGGAAATATCAGGGAACTCGAAAACGTGATCGAACGTGGCGTCGTCCTCGCCACCGGAGACACACTTGTGAGATCCGACCTCCCTTCCTCCCTCCTCGGTACCTCAGGTATACAGACACAGACTTCACAGCAGCCCTCACTGCTCTCTGCACGGGACAATGCCGAGAAACAGTTCATTGAACAGGAACTGTCCCGCCACCGACTATCATATGGGTGACACTGCCTCTGCCATGGGCATGCACCGGACCACACTGTACCGGAAGATGATGAAATACGACATCCGTATTGAATCGTAATTGCAACATTATGATGCGTTGATGCATTAACCATGTTGCAGAATTGCTACACAATCATAGAATAACACCCTCTGCTCCTCCTTGGCACACTTTCTGCTGTCTGTTCCCTGTTATGAGATTTGCAGTAACGAATATGGATAAGAGAGTCTCCCCCGTATTTGATGTTTCCCTCGCCATCGATATCTATGACAGTGAAGGATACGGACATAGTGCTGCGTTCGTATCAGC
Source organism: Sphaerochaetaceae bacterium (assembly GCA_963676605.2). Lineage (GTDB taxonomy): Bacteria > Spirochaetota > Spirochaetia > Sphaerochaetales > Sphaerochaetaceae > SABI01. Next base: position 2,628 of record CAXXSP010000055.1, read on the forward strand.
TCACTCCCTCCCCGCCACCCTCGGCGGTAAAATTTCATTCCTTCTCGAGTGTGATATCGACACTGTCATCTGCGGGGCACTCACAAAAGAGGGGGAAGACTCTCTATTCCGTTCCGATATAGAAACCTATTCGTTTATTCGCGGCAGTGTGGATCAGGTCGTGAAAGCCTGGGAGTCAGGAGAACTCTCCGAACAGAGATTCTTCCTTCCAGGGTGTCTTAGAGTGCACCACTGCCGAAGAATGAGACGGAACCGAAGGAGGATACAGGTATGAGAAGATATGGAAGAAACAGCCTCAGAGGCTGTACAAGAGGCCGGGGCGCTGCTCGTGGAGCAGGGCAGGGAAGAGGATTTTTTTCAGGACCTCCAGTCTGACCAGGGTTTTGGAAGACAGGGAGAATTCCCCGATACTCCTGTTTTTCCACGAGGCGGAGGTAGACGCTATCCTCTTGATGCAGGAGGACGCGGCTCCATAGGAGCCGGAGGCGGAAGAGGTATTCACCTCAGACGAAGAGACGGATCCTGTCTCACCGACCCGAGATTGCACGTACAGGCAGCTCCTGCTGCCGACAGTTCAGAGAAGAAGTAAGGAGACTGACAGAGATGAAAATCTGCATCACAGCAAAAGAAGCAGGCCTTGAAGCGCCGTTCGACGAACACTTCGGACGTGCCCCGTACCTTATCATCGTCGATGGGAGAACGGGAGAACTCGTTGAAAGTATCAACAACTCAGGGAATCAGGGTATCGTGCAGGGCGCCGGGCTTGAGACCGGAAGAGTCGTAAGCGAGGCCGGTGTCTCCATCGTGCTCACCGGTCATCTTGGGCCGAAGGCCACTGATTACCTGAAAATGGCCGAGATCGCATCGTATAAGGTATCAGCAGGAACGGTTGCCGAAGCTTTCGAGAAATTCAAGGCTGGAGATGTCGTTAATCTTGATACTGCCGATGTGAGAGGACACTGGCAGTGATCTCCTCATCAGAGGTGAGAGTAACTCTCGCATCGGGAAAGGGAGGCGCGGGCAAGACCTTCGTCTCCCTTCATCTTGCCGCCTTGCTCACTGAATTATATGGAGCCGGCACGGTATCTCTGGTCGATACCGATGTTGAGGAACCGAATCTCTCCGTCTACCTGAAAGGAGAGCTCACGGAGAGTGTACGGGCTAAGGTTCTTATCCCCGAGGTCGATAACGACAGGTGTACAGACCCCTCCTTCTACTCAGGTATCTGTGAGTTTCATGCTCTTATTCCTCTGAAGGGAGGACTTCTTGTCTATGAGCATAACTGTCATTCCTGCAGTGCCTGCTGGACTCTCTCTCCCGATGGCTCCGTGGTTCCCAGAGAGCAGGAGATCGGTACGGTCAGAACCCGTATGAGCGGAGGAATCCGTGTCATCGAGGGAGTTCTGGACGAGGGAAGTATTGCAACGGTCGCCATGATCAAAGAGACGAAGACGTATGCTCAGGAGCATTACGGTGACAGACGGTATACTCTGATCGATGCCCCTCCGGGCACGAGCTGTGCAGCTCTGGAAGCTGTCGCAGATACAGATCTTACCATCGTCGTGGCTGAGGATACCCCCTTCGGCATTCATGATGCGAAGATTCTCATCAGGACCCTTGAGATCCTTGAAACTCCCTTCGTGGTTGTGATCAACAAGTGGCGGGAAAGTGATTCTCTTCTCGATCCCTACTGTGAAGCGAGTGGCTACTCTGTCCTTGCGCGTATCCCGTTCAGGAAGGAGATCGCACGCCTCTATGGAGGAGGACAGCTCGTACATTCCTCCCTGAAGGAGATCAGGGAGTCGTTTCAGCCTCTCATCACCTGGCTGAGGGAGGCTGTGAATGCATGAACTCGTAGTAATAAGCGGTAAGGGAGGGGGCGGAAAGACAACCGTCACCTCAGCTATCGCCGCCCTTGCACAAGGCCGTACCGTCCTTGTCGATGCCGATGTTGATGCGGCGAACCTTGCAATCATCACAGAGGGAGAACGTGTAGAGAAGACTGAATTCTACGGAGGAGTCCTTCCTGAGATCGATCAGGAGAGATGTATCTCCTGCGGTATCTGCAGGAAAGCCTGCGTCTATGATGCCATTCAGGAGAGCCCTGACCATCTGGTCTATACGATTGATCCTCTGAAGTGCGAAGGCTGTTCGTTATGCGTGCATCTCTGTCCCGTCGATGCTATTGAGAAGCACCGGCGTCTGAGCGGGTATGTGCAGGTTCTTGAAACCCGCTTCGGAACGCTCGTGAATGCTTCGCTCAATCCTCCCGGAGAGAACAGCGGTAAACTCGTCACCGAGGTGAGAAAAAGGGGAAAGGAGATTGCCGAAGAACAGGGCAAGGAGCTTCTCCTTGTCGACGGCCCACCGGGAATCGGCTGCCCGGCTATTGCCAGCATGACAAACTCTGATTACCTTCTGTTTGTCATCGAAGCCACAGCAAGCGGTATCTCAGATATGATGAGACTTGAAAAGGTCGCACAGAAGTTCAGAACGAAGACGTTTGTCATCGTCAATAAAGGCGATCTTCAGGAGAAGATTTCCGCAGAAATCGAAAAGTATGCCGTGGATCATGGTATGATCCCCCTGGGGAGAATTGACTGGGATGAGAAGGTAAGTGAGGCTCTTATGAACGGTAAGAGTATTATCGAATGGGAGAAAAGTCGTGCCGGTACGCAGATCCGCACGATATGGGAGAAGCTATGGAAGCATATACAGCCTACCGGATGATGAAGAATCCGGCTGTGAAAGTGAAAGGAACCGATGCAGACGGATCAGTGTATGAACTCTACCTGAAAGGTTCCGGAGAACACATTGATGAGCTGACTTTTATCAGTGATGCAGAGAGCGCCGTGCTCGAATCAGTTGATACGTTCCTTTCCGCCTTGAGGGGAAAGACGATCCGTGAAGCGGCAGCACTGGTGAAGGAGCAGTGGGGGAAGGTGAATGATACCGTATTCTCCCTTGCAGATGAGTTGATCACCTCCTACCGTGTTCTCTCGGACTCTTCCCATACGGCACGGGTCGTGAATAATGATACACAGGGCGGAGAAGCGAAAGACGGAAGACGAACGATTCTCGTACTCAGCGGTAAGGGCGGAGTAGGGAAGAGTACCGTCTCCCTGAATCTGGCAGTCACCCTTGCGAAGAAAGGATTCAAGGTCGGTCTTGTTGATGTCGATATCCACGGGCCGTCGATTCCCGTTATGCTCAACATTCCGAAAGTGGATGTCCTGAAGGGTGAGAGCGGAATCATCCCGCTCGTTCTGCCCGATCTGTACGGTATGAAGGTGATGAGTCTGGGTTTCATGCTCGAGAAGAGTGACGACCCTGTCATCTGGCGCGGTCCTCTGAAGAACCAGATGATCGAGCAGTTCCTCAATGACGTCGACTGGGGTGATATCGATTACCTGATAGTAGACAATCCTCCCGGGACGGGAGATGAGCCTCTCAGTACGGCACAGCAGCTCGCAGGAAAGGGAGAAGCCGTCCTTGTTACGACTCCCCAGGCGGTATCGACTTCGGATGTATCCCGGTCGATCAACTTCGCAAAGAACCTCAACCTCTCCATTGTGGGACTGATCGAGAATATGAGCGGATTTGTCTGCCCCCACTGTAATACAACAACCCACATCTTCCGCTCCGGAGGCGGTGAAAAACTCTCCGAAACCTACGACCTGAAGCTTCTGGGATCTATCCCCATCGACCCGAATGTCGGCGTAGCCGGAGATATCGGGATTCCGTATGTGCATCGATTCGATGCCTCGCCTGTCAGTGAGATCTATTCAGAAATCTGTGATCAGATAATTAATAAGTAGGAGTCAGCAGCATGAAAATTGCCGTACCGACATCAGAGGGAATCCTCGACGGACATTTCGGGCACACCAGATTATTCACCTTCTTTACTGTGGATGATTCATCGAAGACCATCACTTCTCAGGAAGAGCTTGTTCCTCCCCCCCATGAACCGGGAGTGCTTCCCAGATTCATCGCTTCACAGGGTGCAACAGCTATCCTCGCTTCAGGCATGGGGCCTGCAGCTGTGAAGATGCTGGAGAATGCGGGTGTCGAAGTTGTTCTCGGCTGTCCGTCCATACAGATTACAGACGTTGTGGATCAGTACCTGAAAGGGAAGCTTGTCAGCTCGGGAAGTGCCTGTGAGCACGAACACCACCATCACTAGAAGGACAGAGATCCCGTAAAGGACATTCACTGCAGGCAGGCTTCCGTGCATGACACACCCGTCTGCCGTGAAGATTGACTGTCATGGAAAAACGGAACTGGAGAGATCCATCGATCAGTGATGCGATCTCTCTTTCTATCTTCACCGGATCCTTCTCATCGGTGAGACCAAGACGTCTCACGACCCTCATGAAGTGAGTATCCGTGATAATCGCAGCGCCTCCGGCGATATGACCTATGATCACATTCGCACTTTTTCTCCCCACCCCCGGAAGATCAGTCAGCTCCTTCATAGTAAAAGGGACTTCTCCCTGATGTTTCTCTACAAGAGCACAGGCTGTACTTCGTATCAGGACCGCCTTCCGTCTATAAAAGCCGACACTGTGGATGATCCTCTCAAGATCTTCAAGCTCGGCTGAACAGAGGTCCGATGGCGTCGGGTAGGAGGAGAAAAGCTCGGGAGTAACCTCATTCACCTGGTTGTCTGTCGTCTGTGCTGAGAGGATAACACTAATGAGAAGCTGATAGGCTGATGAATAGGAAAGGAACTCTATTTCCTTCGGATAGAGAGCATCAAGAAGTTCATGTACCCGGTGTGCTTTTTGAGAATTCTGTACGGTATTCATAGACTTTCACTGTACTCGGAATCTCCCCCTGAATTCAATAAGGAAACCCCCTGTTTGATATTGACCTTTACAGGGGAAAGCCGATATACTCACATCCGTTACACAATTCGGGGCGTTGCCTAGTGGCTAAGGCGCTTGCTTTGGGAGCAAGAAATCGGAGGTTCGAGTCCTCTCGCCCCGATAGAGTATCGCGCGCCAATAGCTCAGCTGGATAGAGCAACAGCCTTCTAAGCTGTGGGTCGGGGGTTCAAGTCCCTCTTGGCGTAAAGCCCACAAATATAATCCTTGTAAAGAAATACACTTCTCTACAAGGATTTTTTTTCTTCTATTGCTTGTTGTATCGCTGCCTGTCTCGCTACTCTTTTCCTTGACTTTGTTTTATGACTCGCTATAATAGAGATGTTGTTATACTTTGTTGGGAGGTGTTAGAGTGGCTTCAATTCACGTTTTTAAAATAAAATTCAAGGACAGAAGAGGTGAAATGGTAGAGAGCAAAAACTACTACTTCAACCATAATAAGAAGAAGGTGAATACAGGCCTCCCAAACAAGAAACAAGCTATAACTTACGTAGAAGAATTCCTTGCTAAGGAAGAGGAAGAAGCTCATACCGAAGTAGAGCGAATGAAGCTGAAATTCCCAGATGGGAAATCTCTTCTTGGTAGACTGAAAAATGACGGCTGGATTTCCTTTGACGAAAATGGTAAGTGTATTTTTCAAGACAACCCAAAATACAAAGCAGCACAGAATACGGAAGGTATTACCTATGGAGTTCAACAGGCTAAGATGGTTGGTTCTGTTCTTCGTAGAACCTTTATTGATAATGCTGATATCCTTGGCGAGATGCCCTACAATAAAATAACGAGGGCTGATGCAATAGCCTTTCGTGATAGGTTGGCTACCTATGATTTCCCCAATTCAACGAAGAATGAGACGATGAAGGCATTGAGGGCGGTATATTCCTTTTGGGATGGTGATGATACACTCCTATTAAATCCTTTCAGGAAAAACAAATCTACATTCGGTGATTTCCCAAGGGAGACGAAGGATGAACGGGATGTTTTCAGTGAAGCAGAAATAAGGACTATTTTCAATGAGGATATGATGAAGAGATTATATCCTAATGATGAGAAGTGGCTCAAATTCTTGGAGAGTGATTATTTCAAGAGCTATGCTTTTGCTGCTCTTACTGGACTACGTAGCGGGGAACTTCGCTGCCTTATACCTTCTCAAATTGAGAATGAAAGAATACTGATTGTTAATAGGGCGTTCAAGCAAAAAAACACAAAGGACATCGGTTCTCCTAAAGCCGAGAAGCCAAGAGTTATCATCCTTTGTGATAGCGCGTATGACTTGATAGCGGATAGAATGTGGAATGAACCAGATGAATACATCTTCAAGAATCAGGAAGGGAACAATGCAATGGAAGCATCCAGATGGAATAAGATGTTCCAGTATTTCATTGAAAAAATTCAGAAGAAATATCCTACTGTTTTCGGTGGTAAATATTATACTCCCCACTGTTTGAGAAAATCACTGAATACAATTTTGCGGAACAAATATATGATAAGCCCTGAATTGGTAAGAGATTATATGGGTTGGGGAGAGAGTGGTAAAAAGCAAAGTGAGAGTAAGATTCAAATGAAGCACTATACCTATACCAAGGCAGAGCATCTTATTATAGTGGCACAGGCAATAGAGAAGATGTATTCTGGTAGGGAAATGCTCTGGCAGTTGATGAATGGTGAAGCGGAAAGCAATACTGATTTGGAGTTGAAGAAGCTGAATAACCTTCTTATGGCAGGGGTGCTTGATGAATAGAGAAGAGTTTTATGAATGGCTGGATAGTCAGGGTCTGCTATTAAAGGAAGGAATGGAAATTCCAGACTTACGTGAAGGCCACGAAGGCGAAATTTTGGGAGTAATAACTGAAAGCGAACAAGAGGAACCAAAGCCAGCGCCGCAAGGCGAGGAGGCTTTGAAATATATGTGGGAATCTCAATACTACGAGTTTGGCAACCATATGAAGGAACTGAATGATTTGTTTATGAGTATGAAACTACCTTATGAGAAGAAGAAAGGATACCTTAATACCATCAGAGATTTGTATAGAAACTGTGTGAATGAAACTCTTACTTGGGAAATGATACAGCCAGCACTTTTCACTGAGAGCGATATGATGAAAGTTCTGGAAGCTCAAGCCGGCGCAGTAGGGAAGAAATTACACGAGGACATAGCGTTCCAGTTTGTATGTATTCAAATGGCGCAATGGGAAAGAGAAGAGGCGAAGGGGTAAAATCCGTCTTTGCAACACCTCACACTAGCGCCGAAAAGCAATGTAATTCTATACAATATAAACATTTGACTATTTTAGAGGGCTTGACAAAAAACTAAAAATCTGCTTTTATGAGTTTGCTGAAATCTGTTTCGGACTTTTCACAAATGAATCATCCATTTCCCCTCTAATAAAAACTGAACTATTAAGTTCTTGAGGGGATAGATGTGCCATAACTCTATATAGTGCAAGGAGATGGGGGTTGACAAAAAACTAAAAATCTGCTATAATATAATGGTCGGACGGCAAAATAAACCCAAATGGAGAAAAGAGTTATGAGGAACAATACCAGAATGAATATACATCTTCAAACATTAGACAAAACGCCGTTTTGTGAGATGAGTATGAAACCAGTTGATTATGCTTATAGGATAGAGGCCTATAAGATGTGTAGCAGTCCAGAGTTTGTTGCTGAGATAAGAAGAATGGCTAAAACAGTATAGTAGGGTTATTTTTTTTGCCTTTAAAAATTATTTAAATCTATATTGTATAACAAATAAAAAAATTGTATTAAAAACCAAAATTAAATAGGAGATTATTATGAGTAATAAGAAAAGCACAAAGAAGAGTAAGAGAGTAAACAGGAAGAAGGCATGGAATATGGAAATTGAAATGATACCTGATAAACCATTGGATGAAGTAAAAACAACTGTAATAGGCGGTGTTATTGTGGAAGAAGGCTGTGAAGATATGTTCGTCAGTATGAAAATACGTAGCACGGCAGAAACCGTAAAAGAGAACATCAGAAAAGGGAGAAATGTAAAATGGTTGGAAGCGTATGAGGCAAATACAGAATGGATATATATTCCTTTGGATAAATTAGCAGAAATATACGAATCCATTACAAGAAAACTGTCAGAAGAAGAACTTCCAGAGGATTTTGAAAACCAAAATCATAAGAAACTTATTCAGTATAATGTAGGCTTTTTTGACGGCTACACAAAAGCACAGGAAAAATACGGAATTGAAGCATAGATAAAAAACAATGCAGCCCTCCCCAGTGGAGGGTATTATTTTAGCGTTTGACTTCAAAAGGTCGCTGTGTATAATAATAAATAAAGCACTTGTAATTAAAGTATTTTCATTTCTGCAATTATCAAGAATTAAGGAGACTGCAATGGGAGTAAGGTTTCACAGGTCAATCAAAATCGCTAAGGGTGTTAGACTGAATATTTCCAAGACAGGACTAGGCGTATCTGTCGGCCCAAGAGGAGCAAAAATTTCCGTCGGCCCTAGTGGGGTATATTCTAACGTTGGAGTCCCAGGAACTGGCCTCTATGCCCGCAATAAAATAAGCACAGGTAATACTAATAAGATACAACAACCATCAAACGGCCTTATTGAGCGAAACTTGAATGTACAAGTATCAGTTGATGATGATACAGGAGAAGAACAGGTAATTATCACTGAAAATGGCCGACCTGTTTATGATGAATCAATAATCAGAAAAATTAAACGTGAACAGTCTTTCAAAGATAGACTCCAACAGTTGAGAGAAAAAGTTCATAATGGAATAGAGGAAAAATCACAGATTCTTACAAATATTCATACATACTCTGAACCACTACCAGATTGGGAGGAACTTAGAGGGAATCTTGAAAATTCTGAGCCAGAGGTTTATTCAAGAAATGAATTCCAAGAGCCAGAACCTAACAAATATTCTATCTATAAGAAACTTGAAGATGAAGCATATAAAACTGTAAAGGGAATTTTCAGGCTAAAAAAGAAGAGGATTGAATACATAGAAGAAAGGATAGAAAAAGTATTTTCCATTGAACTAAGCGAATGGGGAAAAAGAAAGGAACTCTTTGAGCAAGAGGAAGACAACAAAGAGAAATCTGCAAATGCTGAATATCTAGAAACCTATAAGGAATGGAGAAGAGGCTTGGAACTAAGACTCAATCCAACTGAGAATTTTATAAGTGAGGAACTAAACAATTATTTCTCATCTATCCAATTGCCAGTTGATTTTTCCTTGTCCTACGACGTCTATGAGGAAGGAAGAACTGTATATTTAGATGTTGATTTGCCAGAAATAGAAGATTATCCGCAGACAAAATCTCAGATTTTAAAAAGTGGGAAAGTATCAGTTAAGAACAAAACCAAAAAGGAGATGAAAGAGGATTATCTACAAAGCGTTGCTGGAATAAGTATATATTTCGCATCTATAGTCTTCACCGTCTCCCCCCTTATTCAGAATGTTTATGTTTCTGGCTACACCCAACGAATAAATAAATCCACAGGAAAGATTGAAGATGAATATGTCTATTCAGTGAATTATGACATTGCGAGGTTCAGAAACCTGAATTTCCAAAAAATTGACCCACAACTAGCACTAGAATCTTTCAATCCTATAATGAAAGTATCTAAAACGAGCGATTTGGTAACAATACAACCTTACGAGTTTCAATAGAAGAGGATAAAGCGACCATGACAAGAACACGGCTTTATCAAATAATAGAACCCGCAGCCTCTAGAGATACAAAGAGTAGAATATTTGATTCCTTTATTTTCTCACTTATCATCATCAATATAGTCGCTGTTATTTTAGAATCATTTTCAGAATTGGCTATCAAATATGGTACTCTATTTTCAGTCATTGAAATTTTTTCAATCACAGTCTTTACGATGGAATATGTTTTACGGTTGATTACAGCCAGCCAGAAATTTCCTAATAGTCATCCTGCTATTGCACTGCTTAAATTTATCAAAACACCCTTGTCAATTATTGATTTGCTTGCAATCCTACCTTTCTATCTCCCTTTCATCTTTCCAATAGACCTGAGGTTTGTGAGAATCTTAAGACTGACTAGAATAGCGAGAATTTTAAAACTGAATCGCTATTCTAAGTCTCTGCAATTGATTGGAAAAATCATAAGCAAGAAGAAAGCAGATTTAATTATCACAATAACTGTCACTGTGATTTTAATCATTTTTTCAGCATCAACAATATACTATCTTGAAACAGATGAGCAGCCAGAGAATTTCCCCAACATTATAACAGCCTGCTGGTGGGCAATTAATACGTTAACGACAGTGGGTTATGGAGATGTGATACCAAGAACTGTGTTGGGCAAAATCCTTAGTGGTGTGGTGGCGCTTCTTGGAGTTGGGTTGGTGGCTTTACCTACCGGAATAATTAGTTCTGGATTTATTGAAGAAATTACAGCGAAGAAAAAGAAGAAGCCAGTACTGCAAAAATCTTTTAAGTCTCGGAAATACGTGCTTTCACGTAGGAAGGCTTGCAAGAAAAACGAACGTCATTCCTGATTGAAACAACGTAAGGAAATGGCTTGATAAGCCGCAGCCATATTAATTCAGAGAAATCATAAAATATCCATTAAAAATTGGATGTGGGGAAATTTACAGAAGATTTGGTGATAGTAGAACTTGGTCTATTAAAAGTTAAACCCGACTAAATAGTTAGGATACTAAATAATTGCTCGGATAAATTAGGGGGTGTTGAATACCATAGAAAACGATGAAATAAACTGTCTTGAAACTAGCATAGAAAACGGTTGATATAATATAATATAAATGATATATTATATTATTCTAAACTTCCTGAGTAATTATTACTCAATCGCGCCTGACCATCTGTAATCCGCAGGTAAATCTTTACAATATTAGCAAAAGGAACATGTTTTCTGTTGAAAATGCTGGTTTGTTCTGCTATAATTTGAGGTAGAAAGTATTACTCAAATAAGGCGGGCCAAATGTATTTGAAAGCACTTGTCGATATACCAGATGTGAGAGGGAAAATCGTTACTCAGAGGAAGAAGGATTCCATCTACATCTTCTATGAGTACGACCGCGTCTATGATCCTGTCAGGAAGTACAATGTTCCCAAGAGAGCTGTTATCGGGAAGCTTTCACCTGATGATGAAAGCAAAATGTATCCCAACGGGAATTTCCTGAAGTATTTTCCAACTGCTGAGCTGTCACACATCAATCGTGATGTTTCCAGAAGCTGCTGCCTGAGAATCGGGTCATGGTTGGTCATCAGGGACATTATCAGGCATTATGGGCTGAATGATCTTGTAGAGGATATTATCGGCCGAGATTCAGGGCTGTTTCTGGATCTTGCTGCATATTCTATAGTCAGCGAGAACAATGCCGGTCAGTACTATCCTGATTATGCCTATAATCATCCCCTGTTTACGCAGGATATGAGAATCTACAGCGATTCGAAGGTTTCAGAGTTTCTATCCACCATGCCTGAGTGGTGCAGTGTTGATTTTCTTGACAGATGGAATGAAAAACGGGATCACAGAGAGAAAATCTATATCTCCTATGATTCCACCAACAAAGATTGTCAGGCCGGTGATATCGAGATGATCGAGTATGGTCATTCAAAAAGCGGTAAAGGCCTTTCCGTATTTAACTATTCTGTCGCTTACGATAAAACTAACGGGGTTCCGCTCTTTTACGAAGCATATCCCGGCAGTATTGTGGATGTTTCACAACTGCAGTTTATGCTGGAGAAGGCCAAAAGCTATGGGTATCGTCGCTGCGGCTTTATTCTTGATCGAGGATACTTCAGCAAGGCCAATATTCAGTATATGGATTCCTGCGGCTATGAGTTCATCATCATGGTCAAAGGCAAGAAACGACTCGTATCAGAACTCGTGCTGCAGCATAAGGGGAGTTTCGAGATTGATCGCAGCTGTTTCATCAAAGGGCACCGTATCTACGGGAAGACCGTCAAAGCAAAGCTGTTTGCTGATGATAACCATGCGCGGTATTTCCATCTCTTTCATTCTACAGCTCTCCAATATTCACAGAGAAGCTCTCTGGAACTCGATCTTGAAAAGATGGGAAAAATGCTTGAAAAGTACCGTATGAAGCCTGTGAAGCTTCCTGAAACGTACGAGCATTACTATGAGCTCTATTACAATGAGAAGAACAAAGTTCTTGTTCACTGGAAAGAACGGGCCGATGTAATCGAGCAGGAACTGTCTCTCTGTGGCTACTTCACTATTGTCACATCAGAGAAGATGTCAGCCCAGGATGCTATGGATCTGTATAAGAGCAGGGATTCTTCAGAGAAACTCTTCAGGAGCGACAAGACGTTCCTTGGTAACAGAAGCCTCAGAACCTATTCACAGCAGTCAGCGGAAGCAAAGATCTTCATTGAGTTCGTTGCACTCATCATCCGTAACCGATTTTACACACTGCTCAAGGATGAGATGGAACGTATGGACAAGAAGCCAAATTTCATGACGGTTCCTGCTGCATTGAAAGAATTGGACAAAATTGAGATGGTGAGGCAATATGATGGGGTGTATCGACTCGATCATGCCCTAACGAAGACGCAGAAGACGATTCTGAAAGCTTTTGGACTGGACAGTGATACTGTTCACACGACAGCTGTGACCATCAGCGAAACTCTTGGCGGCAAGGCTGAAACTGCACAATCTGGAGGTAAAAAACATGGCAAGAACTAAGACAATGGCCTCTATTGATGCGAAAATTGTGAAAGCTCAGATAACCGTTGAAAAGACGAAAGCCAGATACGATGCTGCGATTGCTGAACTCGAAACACTCTATGCTGAGAAGAAGGAGCTGCAGGTAAAGGAGCTCGCAGCTGCGATTGAGAAAAGTGGAAAGTCCTACGAGGATGTCCTGACTTTTGTGAAAAACGGGAAGCGATGAACTTCCATTATTCTCTGTTGAGTAATAAAATTTCAGGAAGTTGAGGATTATAGATATCAACCGTTATCGGTGTGATGATATCAGGAGGCAGCCAATGGCAACTTACGGATATGGACGAGTTAGCACTGAATTACAGGACTACGAGAAGTTTGAGACAGAAATACTTAGATATGCTAATTCTCACGAATTGGGGCCTGTTGTTGAATTTGTTGGTGAAAAAGTGAGTGGCACAAAAGATTGGAGACGCCGTAAATTGGGGCAGTTGATAAATGAAACCTGCAAAGAGGGTGATGTTATAATCGTTCCTGAACTTTCACGACTTGCCCGTTCTATAACGCAGATTTATGCGATTATGGAAACCTGTGTAGAGAGAAATATTTCTCTCCATATCGCGAAAGACAATCTTGGTGTTTCCGTGAATGATAGTAGTATTACAGGGAAACTTACACTTGGTATCTGTGCTGTATTTTCTGAATTTGAAAGGAACATTATATCCCAGAGGACGAAAGAGGCACTTGAAGTTAAGAAAGCGAATGGTGTTAAACTGGGACGCCCGAAAGGGAAGTATACCAGCCAGTTAGATAAGTATAAGGACGAAATTTTGAAAAAGAAAAATGATGGTTCCACTAACGTTGCGTTGGCTAAACAATATGGAGTGGCAACACAAACTATGGCAAACTGGTTGAAAAAGGTGGGATATTAAAAATAGGATTAGAAGCGGGAAGAAACTCCCGCTTTTTCTTCGTCTATATTCATAGCGTATATATATCAGGATGAAACTTCATCAGTTTCTCTTTACGGGAAAGATACTAATGAAGGATGTTCCATCCTGATGTGTAGAGAACGAAAAGAGGTTGAAGTTCATTATTTTATCGGCATTTTATAACGAAGGTTCAACCTACCTTTCGTATAATTTCTACATACACAGGAACCGGAAGTAGTCCATCTACTTCCGGTTCCATCTTTATACTGAAATAAATACTCAAAGGAGGGAAAATGAGTATAAGAGATATTACGAATAGAAAAGAGTTCATAGAACACTTTCAGGTAAAGGTTGTTCCCTGTGGCAGAGATAAAAAACCATATGGAAAATGGAATGAGGCAACAGTAAATCCAATGATTGAGACTGATTGTTATGCCTGTTTTGCGGGAGGAACCCGCTACGAGGACGGGGTAATAGTCGTTATTGACTTGGATAGCCATAGCAATAAGGAATGGGAAACAGGGAGGCAGTTCTGGGACAGGCAGTTGCTGGATGATGAGACATTCACGGTTCGCACCCCGTCAGGAGGAGAACACATATATTTCTTGGCTACGGAAACACAGATTGCCGAAATTGAAGAGATTTCTAGAAGCGGAACGCAGATGGCAGAACAAGTTGAGATTTTCTGGAATGGGAGACACCTGAATAATGGAGCGTTCTCTATCACCGATATGGGAGAGTATCGCATAGAGAAATGTATTGATTTGGCACCGTTGCCAGATAGGGTCGTAGGTTTGTTTCGCCTCTATGAGGAGAGCAAGCGGAAGACCGAAAAGACACCAAAAAAGGAAAGTAGTGTCGGTGAATGGGATAAATGGGTGATACTGAGAGAATTGCTCTCTATTGCTGATGAAGGCACCTTTGAGGATTATTCTTCTTGGCTTGATTTGATGCTGGCAATGAGAAATAGCGGGTTCTCTATTGAAGAGGCAAAGAGTGTTTCCTGGGCTAATGAAGAGACGGGGAAAAAGATAGAGAGTATCTGGAATGAACCCCGCTATGGAAATGAGAATGAGATTGGGTTTGGAAGTATCATTTTCCGGTGGGTTCCGCAGTTTTCCGACAAGAAGTGGAAAGCAGAACGGCTTGAAGAGGTAGTGATAGACGCTACCATAGAGAAGTTCAGTTTCTTGAAGAAAATCCGTTTGGGGAGTTCTACGGGTATACTGGACTTGAATAGTGCCAATAAGGTTATGGTGAGAGATTACAAGAACACTCTCGCTTGCTACCAGAGCAAAGAACACCGGATTGATTACCCAAAATATGACAGTAAGAAGGGAGATATTGTCTGGAAGGAAATGAACGGCTTTGACTTGTGGTGGAAGGAAGCCGAAGCCCTTGAAGGGCTGAAAACTGTTCCTTACAAGCCGATGGGAGAGGTAGAGGAGGCAGGGTTTAACTGGTTCAATGACTGGGAGGAAGCCCCTGTAAAGGACGGTAGAGGCACACAGGAACACTTCTGGGAACATATACGGGAAAACATCTGTGATGGTGATGAGAGTGTCTTCAACTACGTTCAGCACTGGATATGGGATTTGATAGCCAACCCTCAACATAAGAACAACATAGCGTTAGCGATAACCGGAAAACAGGGGAGCGGGAAATCCTCTGTTTTCAAGGCGCTTCAGATGTGCTTTCACCCTAAGTACTCCGCTACCATTGATAACACGGAACAACTCACCAACCGTTTTGATGGGGATTGGAAATCATCCATCCTTGTAGCCGTAGAAGAGGCGTGTTTTGCGGGGGATAGGAGAAGTGGAGTGTGGGGCAAGATGAAAAGTATGATAACTGATACAGAAACCTCTGTGGAAAGGAAGAATTACGACCGATACAAAACCGTCAGTATGCTTCACTTCATAATCTCCGGTAATGATGCTCATATTGTCCCGAAAGAACGGGGGGATAGGCGTTATCTGGTTCTGGAATGTAATGACAACAGATTACAGGATACAGATTTCTTTTCCCGTCTCTTCGGGGAGATGGAGAACGGGGGAGCGAAGAAACTCATAGACGAGGCGAAGAGCCACGCAGAAGAGGCGCTATGCTTCCCCTTCCATCGGATGCCAATAACTACCATAGGAGTTCAAAACGTCCGTGAGAGCGCTGATTTCGTCCTCCAATGGTTGATAGAGCAGATAGAGAGTTTTGCTGGGGATGATGACAGCATCTTCACCCCGCTATCCAATGGGGATATAGCAATAAGAACAAAGGATGTTCTCTCCCGAATGAAAGAGGATGGGAATACCGGAAAATTCAGCAGTATCACATTGGGGAAGAAACTGAAAACCTATTTCGGGATGGAACCGAAGCAGATGAAGATAGATGGGCGGAACTCTAATGGGTTCCGGTTCAGCGGGGTGGATGAGGTGAAGCAGAGGATACGGGAGAATTATTTTGGAGGGCACAACCCTTTCAGCGAACACCCCGCAAAGGAAGAGGATGATTTTCAAACCGAGGAAGGGCAGTATTTGTCTGGATTAGAAGAGAAATCAGCAAGTTGAAGGTAGAGGTAGAGGAAGTAGAGGAATAAAAACCAGTAAGAGAAAAGTATTTCTTTTTCTTTTAGGGAGTTAAAATAGAAGCTCTACCCTCTACCCTCTACCTTGCGAAAAAGGAAGGAGCGTAAAAATGATAATAGAAGTAATAACAAGGAATACAGAGACAGGAGAGAAGAGAACGGTGAAGACAATCACCAATAATGGAGTTTTAGAGCATTACCTCTCTATGGAAAAAGGGGTATTGGAACACGGAACCAATAAGTTGATGAAAATGAAGGATGTTTTCACGCTTGCGGGCTATGCGGCATTGTATCTACACCACTACAAGGAACCACCTTCAAAGAGTTCAACTGGTATCACTGATACTGATACCAGACGGCGTATTGATGAAATGAGAACCACAAAAGAACACGCTCAATACACTCTCTCCATTGCCGCCTATTTACAGGTGTTTTATGCGGGTTCTACACAGGTGGCGTTGAGGGTGAAATGAGGATTAGTAGCAGAAAAAATCTATGTCTCGCTATTGTCTCGCTATAAAAAAATCAAGATTTTGAAAAAATGATAAAAATGGAAATTTTATTTTGTTGTATAGAAATGAAATGAAAAACACAAAAAGTACTAACTCCAGCCTTCTAAGCTGTGGGTCAGAGGTTCGAATCCTCTTTGGCGTAAATTAAGTCCATTCTGTATAAAGTTTTAATAAGCTTTATAGGGGATGGACTTTTTTTTTATCTTTTCTGTGGATTACTAACTCTTGACGATACTAACTTTATGGATTAGTATTAGTCTATGATCATTGGTTTTGCATCTAAGGACACAGAGAAGATTTGGCGAGGCGTGCAGTCCAGGAAGCTCCCACAGGAGATTCAATTATGATGAGCCCATTGAGCTGAACCATTTCCCGAAATAAATAAGGTGGACTATACTACAAGGAGTAGGGAGTCCATATGAGAAAGAAATTCGATGAAGAATTCAAAGCCAAAGTTGCTCTGGAAGCAGTAAAAGAAGAAATGACTCTGGCTGAGCTGGCAGAAAAGTATGAGGTTCATCCGAACCAGATCAGTGCATGGAAGAAACAGCTTATCGAGAAGTCTGCAGAGCTCTTCGTCAGGAAGAACAAGAAAGATGAAGAGTACAACAGGCTCAAAAAGGAGAAGCAAGAACTGTTTCGTCAGCTTGGAGAATCCAACTACGAGAAGGAATTTCTAAAAAAAAAGTATCGTCAGCTGTACGGGAAAGATCCAGACTGATCGATAAAAATGAAGAAAAGCTATCTGTAAGGAGGCAATGTAGGCTTCTGGATGTACCACGCAGCAATGTTTATTACAAGAAGAAATCTAAACCTGAGTTACACGCAGAGCATAAACAGAAAGTGTTAGATCTTCATACGAAGATTCCTTTCTATGGATATCGGAAGCTTCATAGGGAACTGAAAAAGGAATACAAGGTCATTCTTACAAAGAAACAGATGCGACGCCTGATGCGAAAACTGAAGATCAAAGGCATACGACCGAAGAAGAATACCAGCGTGAAGCATCCTGAGCATCCAATCTATCCATACCTGTTGAATGGAAAGGTGATCAGGTATCCTAATCAGGTCTGGAGTACTGATCTGACCTACATCAAGCTGCCAGGAATCGGATATGTCTATCTGGTGGCAATCATCGATATCTACAGCAGGAAGGTTCTTTCCTGGAAGATATCGAACAGTATGGATGCAGGATTCTGTGAAGAAGCGCTGAAAGAAGCCTTAGCGATCCACGGATCACCTGCTATTTTCAATACGGACCAGGGGAGTCAGTTTACTTCCTATGGTTTCATTCAGATCCTTCAAGAGCATCACATACAGATCAGTATGGATGGTCAGGGCAGATGGAAAGATAACATCTATATCGAACGCCTGTGGCGTACGGTGAAATACGAAGATATTTATCTTCAGGGCTACGAAGATCTCCGTTCATTAAAGAAAGGAGTGAGAGAATATTTCAGGTTTTACAATCAGGACCGGTTCCACCAGTCACTGGATTATGAAACACCGAACATGCGGTATGAATCCTTCCAGGAAGGATATGCTGCAGCGTCCTGAGTCCACCTTAAATTTCTCCGGATTTGGTATTGATTTCAGGGCCCATCATAAATATACTGCTCGACGGAAGCTCAGGATGCTGAACAATGCTCAGAGTATTGAGGATTTAAAGATTCCGCCTAGCAACAGGTTGGAAATGCTGAAAGGGAACCGGAAGGGAGAATTCAGTATTCGGATTAATGTTCAATGGAGAATATGCTTTACGTGGGCACATGGCAACTGTGATCACGTCGAAATAGTGGATTATCACTGAGGAGGTGATTTATGAGTACATTACCGAATATACATCCAGGAGAAGTCCTGTTGGAAGAGTTTCTGAAACCTCTCGGGATCAGTGCTTATAAACTTTCGAAGGATCTCCTGATACCTCAAACCCGTGTTTCTCTCATTTTAAAAGGAAAGAGGCGCATCACAGCAGATACCGCATTACGTCTATCGGAGTATTTTGGTACTTCTCCCCAGTTCTGGCTGGGTCTTCAGGATGACTATGATATCGAGGAAGAGAAAATTCGACTGGAAAAAGAACTTGCCTCCATCCCAAGGATTACAGCGTAGTTCGGCCGTTTTTCATTCGGCTTCATATATCTTTTTTCCTTCATGAAGAATCCTATACTGCAACGTTGATTTATATTGAGCCCGCCTTTTAAATTCTTCTTTCGTGTAGACCAGAATATCAACGGGAACTCCGACTTCCCATAATATATTGTTGGCAAGTCTCATCCTCTCGATCATTGAGAGTTCAGAAGAATCAAGGATGACAGCAAAATCAATATCACTTTCACTATCGGGAGTTCCCCACACATAAGAGCCGAACAAGAAAATTTCACGGGGCTGATACACCTGGATCAGATATTCTTTTATAGTCTCTATGGTCTCTTCGGTCATGTTAGTACCCTTCTCATCTCACTCCTCATCATAAGGAATCCATTCTTTCATTCTTATGAAAGTAGTCAAAGACGATGAAGCCCCTACTCATCTCTGAAAGGGAATGGAGTAATATGAAATTCCTTTTGTTCTGCTTCCCATATATCCAATGCCCGTTGCATCCCTGACCAGCTCTGCGAAGATGTCTGGGTTGCACGAGCTATCCTTACTGCCATTTCAGGGCTTAAAGAAATCTTTTCATTGATGAGCGCTGAGAGGTTTTTCCGGGAAAAATCGAGTCGGGAAGCGGCCTCTGTAATACTAGATGAAGCGGTCTCAGGACTTCCTCTCTTAATAATGCACCCGGATGGGTAGGTTTTCTAGATGGTACCATGTATTACCTCCCTGAAGAATACTAGATCCTTCGTTCGTCGGCTTCTTCACTTGCATGTCATCCAAGTGATTGATTTCATGGGATCATTACATCCTTCTCGGTCATAAATCTTTTCCATATTCCACAATCTCCGCTTCCATGGTAAGGGGGAATCCAGCACGTTCATTGAAAGTATCACTATCGTACACAAGGATATCAAGAGGCTTTCTCAGTATCGGATATATTTCTTCCCTGATATCCCTGCTTATCTCTATCAGTCGTTGCTGGGGATGGGGCAGGATGATACATAGATCAATATCACTCTCTTCAGAGGCCATTCCTCTCGCCCAGGATCCGAACAGCAGTATCCTGGCATCACGATAATGAGATCTGATTGCTCTGGCAGCCTCATCCAGTGGACTCATATGAACCTCACTCCTGTCGTAGCCCTGAGAGCTCTATCAATCAACTCTCTCATCACCTCCATGTTATACCAAGATTGATTCCAATTCACCAATTTTACACGATATTAGATTTTTCTGAGCCACGAATGTCCAATAAACCGCATATTTCATGTTTCAAGCATTTCCCTAATGTCCTTCAAAACTTCCTCGTCTGAGAGTAGCTCTCCGTTATTCCTTGCCGTTTTTTCTGATGCATACGGGTTCCGTGCATTGGTGGCAGAATTCAGACATCTCATGATATCTATTAGGCAGGTCAGCGCTTGGTCAAAGCATTGGCGTGTATCACTCTTCCAAGAATACTATATCGTACCTGTGGTATAGTCTCCAGTGTACATGCGAATGGAGCAGGGAGGAGTCTTTGTTGCAGCAAATTATACGTTTCTGTAGATGAAAGGTTTTCGGGCGGAAAACTGTCTCCTCTGTAAATAACTGATCTTGCTTCCTCTCTGCATCCTGTTTCACCTGATCTGCAATCTATGATAGACTTTGTCGTAGATCTGTATAGGGGAGTGTCTTTCTCCTATACATTATGGAGAGCCTGATGAAAAGAGTATTGGTGGCCGGGGCCACAGGATATCTGGGAAGTTATATCACAAGAGAACTGGTAGCAAGAGGGGTGAAGACTCGTATTCTTGTCAGTGATAAGAAACGTATCATCCTCAAGGATGAGAACCTCAATATAAGGGAAGGGGATCCCTCTCAGATTGAGTCTCTTGCCGGTATCCTGAAAGATGTCGACACAGTGATCTCCACTGTCGCACTCATTCCCGTAAAAGGGAATAAGCAGACCTATATGGATGTTGATTTTCAGGCGAATGTGAATCTGCTGGAAGAGGCGAAAAAGAACGGAGTGAAGAAATTTATCTATGTCTCCACCTTCGGTGCTGATAAGCTGAGAAATGTGAAGATGTGCGCTGCAAGGGAGAAGTTCGTTGATTATCTGAAAGACTCGGGTCTTGAGTACCTTGTGGTTCGCCCGACCGCTTTCTTTCCTGAAATGGAGAATTACCTGACGATGGCGGTGGGAGGAAGGGTGTTCATCTACGGCAACGGCGAGCGGAGGTCGAATCCCATAGATGGAAAAGACCTAGCAAAGGTCATTGTCGATTCAGCGGATGAGGATATACAGGAAGTTGAGGCTGGAGGCCCCGATATCCTGACTCAGAATGAGATGGCTGAAATGGCTTTCAGGACATTCGGTAAGCCCGTGAAGATTTTTCATCTCCCCAATCTCTTACGGGTTCTTGTTCTCGGTGCCGCTAGAATATTCGCGAAGAAAAGAAACTATGGCACGATAGAGTATTTCATGACCATCATGATGATGGACATGGAAGCTCCTGCGTACGGAGAGCTTCACCTGGAAGATTATTACCATGAGAGAGTTCACTGAGCATTACTCTCTGACTCTCTGGACCGGTTTATTCACTGGTGAGCTCAAGCTCCCGTGCAGTCATGCTCTTTCTGAAATCTTCTATTCCCTGAGCACCCTCTTGTTCATTCACCCGTGAGAGGAGGAGCCCTCCGGCGACGAAGAGGATGATGATACTCAGAATACCGAGCCGGTTGCTGCCGGAGAGTATCGTGACGATACCCATGAGAGCAGGACCGATGATGGCTGCAAACTTTCCTATCATGTTATAGAAGCCGAAAAATTCTGCCGAGAACTCTGCAGGGATGAGGCGGGTGAAGTAGCTTCTGCTGAGAGCCTGAATCCCGCCCTGAAAGAGACCGACCATGCAGGCCAGAGCATAGAAGTGCCATTCACTCGACATGAAGTACCCGAGAATCGATATACCCCCGTAGGCTCCGATTGCTATATAGAGTGCTTTCCGTATCCCGAGTTTCTGTCCGAGGACGTTATACGCTATTGCAGAGGGGAAGGCCACGAACTGCGTGATAAGGAGTGCAACGATGAGAGAAGAGGCCGGGAATCCAAGAGCTGTACCGTAGTCGACCGCCATGCGGATGATGGTATCCACTCCGTCGATGTAGAACCAGTAGGCGAGAAGGAAGGTTCCCACCACCTTCAGGTTCTTGATAGCCCGGAAGGTGAGCGCGAACTGATGAAGTCCTGTCTTTATCACTCGGAGAGTACCTTGTTCTGCGTGATCTGAAGGTTCTTTCACGAAGAGAATCAGGGGGACTGTAAAGAGAACCCACCAGATACCGACCGAGACGAAAGCGGCTTTCACTGCCGACACCTCATCGGCAAAGCCGAACAGTGCCGGCTTCAGATACATGAGGACATTGACGAGGAAGAGCAGGCCTCCACCGATATAGCCGAGGCCGTAGCCGAGAGAAGATACGAAGTCGACTTTCTTCTCTGAAGCGACAGAGGGTAGGAGCGCATCATAGAAGATCAGGGAGCCGCTGAATCCCATTGTTGCCAGTATGTAGAGGATCACCGCCATCTGCCAGTGCCCTGCCTGTACGAACCACAGACCTATGGTCATCACCGAACCGAGGAACGCGAAGAATATGAGGAATCGTTTCTTGAAACTTCCCCGGTCTGCGATTGCTCCGAGAATGGGAGCGAGGGCTGCTACGATGATCGCCTCGAGAGAATTCGCAAGACCCAGATGGAAGGTGCTTTCCTGGACGCTTCCCGCGGTGCTCCAGTAGGAACTGAAGAAGATGGGGAAGAACCCGGCCATGACGGTTGTGGCGAATGCGCTGTTGGCCCAGTCATAGAGTGACCAGGAAATGATGGCTTTGCGTGAATCCTGTGCGGGATTTTTCATCTCGTATCCTCCGTGAACTCATCATAGCTTATTCTGGTCTGAAAAAGAACATAATTTTTCCACAGTCATGATGGGGGAGGAGAGAGGCCCCAGTGGTTTTTCACTTTCGTCCATTATGTATCACATAGTGAAAATAGATTGTGTATTTTCACTATATGAACAAATATTGCTAAATTAATCAATTTAAATATTAAATATTTAAGTATAAATAAAAACATATGGATAGAATTGATGAATATCCTTGACTTGGGAAATCTTATATATAATACTGATGGGCATAAGATATACAGATAAATCCGCGATGCTTACTCACGACATGTCAGGAGGTGACATGCTTGGGGGCTGTTTTGCTTCGCCCTTTTTCCTGTTATCAGGTGTCCTGCAGGAGTGTCGGCACATCACTGAAGGACACACAACAATCGATTGGAGGTTTGTATGGCTAGTAATGAAATTGCTGGAAAAGACAAAGTGACCAGAATGTTTGAGAAGATTCCGCACACCTATGTGCTGTTGTTCTTTATCATCGTGGTGGCCGCAATACTGACGTACATCATTCCGGCAGGGGTGTATGAACGGGTGGAACAGGACGGAAGAATGGTCATTGTTCCTGAGACTTTTACTCAGGTGGAACCGACACCGGTCGGTCTGTTTGATGTCCTCAAATCTTTCCAGCTTGGTATGATTGGCGCTTCGGGCATAGTTTTTTTCGTCTTCATGATAGGGGGATCTGTCCAGATTCTCAGAGAGACGCGGGCGATAGATGCCTTTTTGATTCGGACGATCTCCAAAGCGAAAGGAAAGTCGAGCGAAAAATGGGTGATGATAATCATCACAGTCTTTTTCGCTCTTCTCGGCGGTGTGATGGGATTGTATGAGGAAGCTCTGGCCTTTATGCCGTTTGCAATCATGATTGCACTTTCACTCGGGTATGACCCTATTGTAGGTCTTTCACTGGGACTGCTCGGCCTTGCTGGAGGATTTGCCGCCGCTCCGATGAATCCCTTTACCGTCGGTATTGCACAGAGTATTGCTGAACTACCGCTCTATTCTGGATTCTGGTACCGTTTGATTTTCTTTGTTGTGGTCATCGTGACAACCCTGATGTATACGTTCAGATATGCGAAGAAAATAAAAGCTGATCCGTCAGCTAGTCTTATGAGAGATGTTGATTACGAAGATCTCGGTCTCAATACAGATGAGAAGGTAGAACTCACACTTCAGAGAAAGCTGATACTCGTCGCCTTCGTACTTGCAATCATCATGCTTCTCGTCGGCGTGATGCAGTATGGCTGGTATATCAACGAAATGGGAGCGCTATTCTTTGGTCTCGGTATCGTTTCGGGGATCATCTACCGAATGAAACTGAATACGATGGGAGAACTATTTGTCGAAGGTGCAAAATCACTATTGTATGGAGCTCTTCTCATCGGTATCGCACGAGGTATCATGGTCGTACTGGAAAACGGACAGATCCTTGACAGCGTAGTCTATTATCTTGTTCAGCCTTTGGAATACCTGCCGCGGGTTCTCTCTGCGACCCTGATGGTCATCATTCAGACGTTCATCAACTTCTTCGTTCCCTCGGGCAGTGGTCAGGCGATGGTCACGATGCCTATTATGATTCCTGTTTCCGACATTCTTGAAATTCCGAGACAGGTGGCAGTACTGGCCTTCCAGTACGGAGACGGACTGTCGAATATGTTTATCCCGACCCTCGGTGCTACAATGGCGGCGCTGGGTATGGCACGGGTGAGCTACGGGAAGTGGATATCCTATGCATGGAAGCTGCTGGTGATCCATCTTGTGATCGGACTCTTTGCTGTTGCAGTTGCTACACTGATCAATCTCGGTCCATTCTAGACAACGAGCGTTCCTTGCAGCTTACAATACAGCCTGTAGGCTGCAGTATAGAAGAAATGACCCTCAATATCGGGGGGCATTTCTTTTGAATGAACGTGGATTATCATCTGCCTATGCGAAGGCCTCCTCGTGTGGTATAAAAGAAGGAGATTTCACTGTGTGAACAGGAGGAACTATGAAGAAGATTATTACTACCCCGGAGGCTCCGGCCGCCATCGGTCCCTACTGTCAGGGATATCAGGTGAATGACACGCTCTACGTGTCGGGTCAGATTCCCTTTGTTGCTGAAACGATGAAGCTCGTGAGTGATGATATCCGCAAGCAGGCACGCCAGTCCCTGAAGAATGTTGCGGCTGTCGTGAAAGCCGGAGGGTTTGATATTACAGATATCGTGAAGTGTCAGGTGTTTTTACGTGATATGAACGATTTTACAGCAGTCAATGAGGAGTATGCGGCCTTCTTCGGTGAGCATACGCCTGCACGGGCTGCCGTGGAAGTCGCCCGGCTTCCGAAAGATGTCGGCGTCGAGATAGACGCGATCTGTATGAAAGGTTGATCAGATGAAGAAGTATGTTATTGCAGTCCTTTTTCTCCTTGTGAGCGGAGCTCTCTTTGCCGCTGTTTCCATGGAATCTCTCTCCGAGAAGGAGATGACGGAATTCAACCGTTCCCGCCTCAGTTTCGAGACGAAAGCCGGTACCTACGGGTACTTCGGCGATCACGGTTTCTGGGGTGAGATAAATTATAAGTACTGGGTCGGCTATCAGGGATTCTCACCCGTGAGCGAAGCCGATTTCTTCGATATCGCAGGGTATGAGAAAGAGGCAGAAGAAGCAAGAAGGTATGAAAGAAAAACCTCAGACTTCCTCTGGGGCGGCCTTGCCGCCATCGCCATCGGCGGGATTCTGTATCTTACGAGCGAGGACTCTTCAGCACGTGAAGTGAGTGGGGTCGTCCTGGCTTCGGGGGGCTCCATCGCCGCGTCGATCGCACTCTTTCGGATGACAACGAATCGATACCCGAGCAATATAGCACGCCAGGTCGCGGAAGATTTCAACGCACGCCTCCTTGAAGATATCACACACTGACGAAGTTACTGCATGAATTACGTATATCCGCAGCTCATTGCCAAAGTCTATGCACGGGAACTTATTCACACGCTCGAAACCCGGGGATTTCTCGATTACGAAGGTGACTGTTCGATTCCTCTGTCTTCCCTGGAAGAAAAGAACAGCGGCCTCATGCTGGGTGTTCTTGTAGCTCTCGATGAGGAGGACAGGGTGGTTGTGCTGAAAGCCTTCAGCGGAGAGATCGGTTCGAGTGCTGTTATTCCCGGCTGGGTCCCTCCCACCTATGATGAAAGTACCTATAAGGCTCTCCTGAAAGAAGGAGATGTTGAGATCAGAAAGCTTCGGGAAGAGGGCAGAGATGAAAAAGCAGCAGTGATCTCTCAAGAGCTTCAGGAAAAACTCCATGCTCTTCATCTCTTTCATACCCTTCATGACGGGGTAAAACGTCTTGATGAACTCCTCGATATCACGAAAGTGCCCTCAGGGACGGGCGACTGCTGTGCACCGAAGCTGCTCAGCGAAGCCTGCCGGAGAAATCTGAAAGTCATGAGCATGGTGGAATTCTTCTATGGAGCTGGAGAGAGCAGAGAGAGTCATACCTTCTATCCCCCATGTAATCCCCGGTGCTCCCAGCTGGTCCCTGCGATGATGGGACTCAAGGTCCTCTATGTCGATGAAGATATCATCGTTGTCGATAAACCGACAGCGTTCCTCTCCGTCCCCGGTATCGGACCTGAGAAACAGGACTGTGTAGTTTCGAGAGTGAAGAAAATCATTCCCTTCTCCATCGAGAATCCATCGGTACACCGTCTCGATATGGATACCTCAGGGATTCTCGTCCTGGGTCTCACGAAAGAGGCCCAGCGGGATCTCTCCATCCAGTTTCAGGAGAGGAAGGTGAAGAAGAGTTATATCGCCCTGCTGGACGGGGTGCTTCATGAGAAGAAAGGGACGATCACTCTACCGTTCCGCCTCGACACTGAGAACAGGCCGTATCAGATCTATGACGAGAAAAACGGAAAGATCGGGGTGACCCGCTTCGAGCGGATCCGGGTCGAGCCCTACAGGGGCCGTCATGTCACACGGATGAAATTCTCTCCCTCTACGGGGCGAACCCACCAGCTCCGCGTCCACTCAGCTCATGAGAAAGGTCTCGGGATGCCGATCATCGGAGACCATCTCTATGGAAAGAGAGAGGAAGGCGAGAGACTGCTCCTGCATGCGGCAACCCTCACGTTCACTCATCCCCGCACGGGGAAGAAAATGCACTTCAAGTCTCCTTCTCCCTTCTAACCTTTCTTGCCGGTGATGAACAATCCGGAAATCACGAGGAGAGCTCCTGCCGCCAGAGGCTGTGTGAGAGACTCTGAGAGGAACAGGATCCCTATGATAATAGCAGCGACCGGTTCCAGGTTGAGAAAGGCCGAGGCTGTAGAGGAGCCGAGTGTTTTGATCCCTTCGAAATACCAGATATAAGCGAGTCCCGCAGCAAGAATTCCGAGGTAGAGAAGATTGAATACTGCAACAGGCGGAAGGGTAGGGACAGCAGACCAGCCTCCTTCAAGGAAAGTGAAGGGAAAGAGCAGGACAAGACCGATGGTTCCCCCCATGATCAGGATAGAGAAGGAGGAGAGTGTCTTCGTCGCCTGTTCTATGACAAGCGAGTAGATAGCCCAGGAGATCACGGCGAGCATCATCGTAAAGTCTCCGATGGCGAGACCGTTCTCTATCACCGAGGATAAATTTCCTCCCGTGACCGTGATCACAGCTCCCGTGACCGATAGTGCGATCCCGGCCCACTCATACCGTGAGACATGTTTCCTATAGAGAACCATACAGAGCAGGATGACAATGATAGGAGTGAAGGCAAGCAGGATGGAGGAGCGTATTGCTGTGATCGTTTTCAGAGAAGTGAACAGGAAGACATTGAATAGTACCATGCCGAACAGGGCGATCAGGAAGACGAGGAGCCATTCTCTCTTCGTTAGCCGGGGCAGTGTGCCCACCCGGTGCCTGTAGAGAGGATAGAGAATCAGGAGAGCGATAGTGAACCTGATAAACCCTGTGGTGACAGGAGGAAGGTACTGGGAGACGACCCGTCCGCTCGAGAGAGCTCCTCCCCAGATCACAGGAGCAAGAGCCGCCTGTATCAATCCGATTGACCGACGTTTCTCCATCAGATCAGCCCCACCTTTCTGAAGAGAGTCTCGAGTGCACTCAGAGGGAAGAGCAGGATGGGAATCAGGAGCATCAGGAGTTCATAACCAAGAGAGGAGTTCTCGTACGATTTCCCCTTCAGCCGTGACCAGAAGGCACTCATCGGGAGACCGAGGATATTCCCGACCATCATTACCCGCGCAGCGGCAAGGATGATTTCGCTTTCCCTTTTTCCGTATTCACCTTCCAGTCTCTCATAGAGAGCCGGATCAAGAACGCCGTGAGCGTCAGCATAACTCTGGACGAACAGGAGGGCCTTCGCCTCCTCCGAGGTTACATACGCCTCGCTTCCACTGAGGAAGCTGTCGATCTCCTCTTCGCTGAACCCGCTCTCAAGAGCCATCTTCGTATGGGCATAGGAGCAGACCGAACACCCGTTCACTTCCGTGACTGCCAGCATGATCCGCTCTACGAACTCTTCTGAAATGATCTGCTCTCTCTTATTCTTTGCAAGCAGGGAACCTGAGGAATACACGAGGGTGAGGGCTCTGTACATTTCCTTCACATTATATCTGTATCTGTATCGGTGTGTATTGATTACCATGATGATCACATAGTGCCAGAAAAACAGATTCAGCACCAGAGGAAAAAGAGAGGATGCATCATCGACGCATCCTCTGAAGATTAAGAGGCTAGGTGAATCAGAAGAGTCTCATCTCGCCGCCTGCGTAGACTGCAATCGTCCCGAAGGTATTGAGAATCTGAGCGCCTGCGAATGCTGTGAAATTGGGGTTGATCATATAATCAAGCTCGGCAGTAACATCAAGGTCAAAGACCTTTGCTGCAGCTGAGTTGATATCGATCGAGACTGTTCCTTCCGCATACATTCTCGGATCTGCGAAGAAGTAACGGGCAAGGGCATCAAGATTGGTCTTGAAGGTGAAGAACTGTGTTCCCGAAGTGGTGATTCCGGGGATCAGGTCAGCGTAGCCTCGTACATACAGCGTGTCATTGTTCAGGAGTGTTGCATATTCTCCTGCAATGGCAATGTCAAGCATGAATTCGGGGTCTGAGGTGGAGTTGGAGGAGTAGAAAAACCAGGGACGTGCTTCGATATAGGTTGTCCACCCGTACCGGAGGCCGGACCATCTGGCTTTCTCGAAAGCGTACTCCTGGGAGTTTCCTACCAGATAGAGTTCAAGAGCCTTGTCGCCTATTCCGAGTAGTTCAGCTTTCTCTTTCCAGTAGCCCGTCAGGATTTCGCTGTAATCGTTTGTATAGGTATTGAATCTTTCCCCACGGGTGTAATCAAGCTCAGCAACAGCCTTCACTGTCTCGACAGTGACGGGAAGATTGAAGTGCTCTAAAGTATTGATGATCTCACGTGTGTTCTGAATCCCGTAGACACGGCCGACTCCGAATCCTACTTCAGGCGAGAGTGTTGTGATGAAGGACGATGAGACGGGAGAGAATCCTATGTCCAAATTCGCACTGGCAAACCCGGAAGCCGAGATATATGCATCCAGACCTTCAAGCTGGAACCCGTAATTCCGATAACTAGCATTTCCTGTAGCCAGAGCTGAGATCCCGCTGCTTCCTACTCTGACCCGGGTACCTGAGGTATCAAACCAGAGGAAGTTTGTGCCGTCGTAGGCTGCATATTCCCAGTCGGCACCGAGTCCTGCTTCCATCGTGAAATTTACCGGAGATGTGGTCAGCTGGATGTCGAACGCGTGTGCACCGTTTGTCGCGGATGAGCCATCCACGGTGAGACTCTGATATTGATAGGGAAGACTCAATGTATAGATTTCATCATACGGGCCTGCAAAAAGTCCCGCAGTACCGATCGCCAGTATAATAACAAGTATGAATAGACCTTTCCTCATAAATTCCACTCCTTTCACGTATCGTTATATAAAGAGTATTGAACACCTGAAGTGAAAAATCAACGTAAAAAGGTGGCTGTTTATGCAGGAGATGCGGTATTTTCCCCCTTCGGGACCTTGATTGACGCGGCGAAGAGAGAGTTTGCGATGCCCATCAGGGCTGCAAGGGTGAACAGTACCTCAATTCCGGTCTGCTGCCAGATATATCCTCCGAGGAGAGCGATAATGATGCTGATCAGATGGTTCACCGATATTCCAGTGGAGAGGGTACTTGTCACTTCCCGTGTGTCTGAAGCAACATCCTGCACGTAGACGTTCGTTGCCATGGAGCCGAGGGTGAGGATGGAGTCGAGCACGAAGTTGATGCTTACCACGATGAATGCGATTTCCTGCGGGAAGATCCGATGGGAGAATCCATACAGGAGGCAGACGATAACAAGGATGAGGGTATCGGCGATCATGATTGTTTTGTAGCCGAGGTAGTCGATGAGTCTTCCGACGAGGGGGCTGAAGAGCATCCCGAAGACGGCACAGAGGCCGAGGAGGAGTGAGATCAGCGAGGTAGATGCTCCGTACTGGAGGATGAGGACGTAGGGGGCGAAGGTGAGGAATATCTGCTTCCTTGCCCCGTAGAAGACCTGAAGTCCGTAATACTTGTTGAATTTTTTATGAAAGTAGAGTCTGTCACGTTTTACCGCCATGCCTTCGTCTTTCATGAGAAGTACAATGGCCACACCGGCAACCATGAGAAGGGAGGCCAGGAGAAAAACGATTTTGAATCCTTTTGCATCTGTTTCTGCAATCCCGAGTGAAGGAAAGAGCAGGAAAAGACCGGTCACGGCGAGAAAGCCGAATACCTGTCCTCCATGCTTCATCATATTCGTTATCCCGAAGGCTCTCCCTTTCTGTCCCTCTTTCGAGAGGTGGAGCGTAAGGGTGCTCTGCACCGGCATGATGATATGTTCTCCTACGGAGTAGAGAACCATGAAGGTGACGACAGCATACGCGCCCGGCTGTGCGATGAGCAGCCCTACAAGGCCTGCCAGCATGATGCCTGTCCCTATCTTGAAGACCTTCGTTTCACTCAGTCTGTAAAAAGCCGCAAGAATCAGGACGAGGAAGAGACCGGGAAGTTCCCGGAAGAATTCGACGAGTCCACGCTCGAATTCGTTTATATGCACAATCTGCGCAAGATAATTATCCTGTACGCCGCGGTACATTCCGTACGATAACCCTACAACCAGAATGGTAAGCAGGAACTGTTTCACCTTCACGGAAGGAACAAACATCTGAAGTCTCGATTCTTTCATAGGGATATGATTATAGGAAGTGGGACTCTTATGCAATAAGTGGAGGAAATGAAGTGTGAAATATTATCAGTTAAAGAGAATCTCCTTCGATACGAGATTATGCAAGATGGAATTCGTGGAGGATATCCCAGCGGTACCTGACAGCCTTATCAGCCTTGTAGGTTGTTTCAATCCTCACGATGGCTCCTCGCCAGGCGGAAACTTCTACAGGATGTGAGAGTACGAAGGATTCAGGAAGAACAAACCCCTCAGAGAGAGCCTCAGTTTCTTTCAGCCACGCTCTGAACGACGGCTCGAGGGAGGTAAGGTAGACCTTGCCCTCTTTTTCAGCGCAGGTATCGAAGAGGAGAGGAGATGGAGGTGTCGGTATCGGTTCAACGAGTGGATACCTGAAGGGCTTCGGGGCTTCCTTCAGGAGAATGAACGGATGGAGCGGGTGGAGGAGTACCCCTTTCCCCGTTTTCCCGGTCAATGAGAGAATCTCTTTCCTGGAGCGTGTGTCAGTGAGGAGAACAAGGAGATGCTCTATCTGCTGTTTCATCATGATATGGAAGTGTAGGCGATAGCCGACCGAAGGACAAGAGTCCCGTTGATATATCCTGGAGTTTCACAGTACAACCTGTTGCGGAAACTGCATTTCTCTGATATCTTCACAGCTGTTCACTTTCTTCGTATGAGGGGTGAATTAATCTCGAAACAGATACGCAGAGCTATTTACATACTTTGAATATTCTGATAATGTTTCGTGAGTTACGGATTTCTCCCTGTCTCCTTTCCCTTATCAATGGAGCATGTGAGGATGAAATCCCTCAGGTGAGAATATCAAGGACAAGGTGGATCATAGTCATGGCACGAAGATGTGAAATTTGCGGTAAAGGAACTGTCGCGGGTAATATCGTTACTCACAAAGGACAGCTCAAGAAGAAAGGTGGTGTTGGTCAGCACATTGGTGTTGTTAAGAAGAGAACCTTCAGACCCAACATCGTTTCAGTAAAAGCCCTGATGTCAGGCACACCTCGCACTATTAAAATCTGCACCCGTTGTCTGCGGAGTGGCAAGGTTCAGAAGGTGGTTTGACCTTTGTGTCTTTTTACTCGGAAAAGAAGAACCCTGTCGCAGGGTTCTTTTTTTTTCGGATTTTCGGTTGTAACGATAAAATTATATTGATATAAAGCATATATCCTGAAAAGGAAGGAGTTTAGGGTGAGTACAGTACACGTTCACGCCATCAACGGTCTGATGGTGGTCGATAGGGAAAGCAGGAAGAATTTCGAAGAGATCAAGAAACAGGATTCAGGAAGCGCAGCCGTCTACGTTGTTTCCCCCGCCTGCGACAGTTCTCTCGAACTCACAGAACTTCTCGTGGCTGCAAAGAACCATGATGAACGCCTCTGGTCGATGATGGAGAGCAGGACGGAAGCCTGGGTCTCCCTTGTGGAGCAGCGGGTCCTTTCCACCGTCAAGGGCGACATCCTCACAGAAATCAAGAGCGGTTTCAATTCGGTTGAGGATCTCCTCCGTGCCGTCTGGCTGGTCGGTGACATTTCGGAAGGGTCCCTCAGGTTTGTTGATTCCCTTCTGAACCGGTGGCTCTCACTCCTTTTGAAGGAGATGGTGAGAACCGAATCCCGTACTCCCGAAATCCTGACCGTCAGCGAATTCCTCGATCGTCCCGATCACACGGTTCGTGACAGCGAGATTCTTATTCTCTCAGGAGAGCTTCTCCAGTGCTCGAATGTCATAGACGACAGAAGCAGCGAGTATACCGCCGCCAAGGTGGCTCTTCTCTGCGAAGCTTCATCTCTGGTCTTCTGGAATCTCGATTCACAGGTGACTTCGGCAGAGATCTCCGATGTGCCCGGAGCGACAGTGATCGATGCTCTGACCTATGCTGAAGCGAATGAACTCTCCTTCTTCGGGTCTAAAATCATCCATCCGCAGAATATGGTACCCGTCATGGGTTCGAACATACCGCTGATCCTCCGTTCCTTCAGACATCTGGATCATCCGGGAACCGTCATTGATGACGAGATAGGGAAGAGCGGCAGTGCCGTGGTGAAGGGTTTCAGCGTTATTCGTGACGTGGCCGTGGTCAACGTGGAGGGAGCCGGTATGATCGGTGTTCCCGGCGTCGCACAGCGGCTGTTTGCCGCTATGAATGACTCGGAAATCTCGGTCGTCCTGATCTCACAGGCATCGAGTGAGCATTCGATCTGTTTCGCTGTTCCCAGCGAGCAGGCGGCACTTGCAAAATCGATTGCCCTGGCTACCTTCTCACACGAGATCGAGGAGAAGCGGATCAGCTCGATCACTGCTGAATTCGGATGTGCCATCCTCGCTGCCGTAGGGGAGCGTATGACCGGGGAACCCGGTATCAGCGGAGCATTTTTCGGAGCTCTCGGCAAGGCTCACGTGAATGTCCGTGCCATTGCCCAGGGTTCGAGCGAGAGAAATATCAGCGCGGTGATCCTTGAAAAAGATTCAAAGAAAGCACTCAGGGCGCTCCATGCAGGCTTCTTTCTTTCCAATCAGGCTCTCAGTGTAGGCGTGTTCGGTCCCGGAAATATCGGAGGGACCCTCCTTGACCAGATGGCCCATGAGGTGGACCGGCTCAACAGGGACTTTGGAGTCGATATCCGGGTGAGAGCGATAGCCAATACAACACACATGATCATAGACGATATGGGTATCGACCTGCAGAGCTGGAAGGAGAGGTTCGAGAACGAGAAGATTCCTGTTGACTATGATGTTCTCGTCTCTCACGTCAGTGCCTCCTACTTTCCCCATGCAGTGCTCGTTGACTGTACCACGAGTGATGAACTTCCCACCCACTACATCGAGTGGATTGAAAGAGGCATCCATATCATCACACCGAACAAGAAAGCAGGAACAGCAGCCTATCCTATCTATGAGAAGCTGATGGATACCAGCAGGAAATATGGAAAGCACTTCCTCTATGAGACAACAGTCGGAGCGGGACTCCCGATCATCGGTACCCTGAAAGACCTCATTCAGACGGGTGACCGTGTACGCAGTGTCGAAGGTATCGTCTCGGGAACCCTTGCCTACCTCTTCGGTAAATATGACGGAACCGTCCCCTTCAGCACCCTTGTGAAGGATGCAAAGGAGATGGGTTTCACTGAGCCCGATCCGCGAGATGACCTCTCAGGAATGGACGTTGCCCGCAAGACAGTCATTCTCGCCCGTGAGATGGGGTATAAGGTGGAACTGAGCGACCTTGAAGTCCGTTCGCTCGTACCGTCGGAGCTGCAGGATGTTCCTCTTGATGAGTTCATGGAGAAGATGCCTCTGATGGATGCTGAACTGC
The DNA here is from genome assembly GCA_963676605.2 of Sphaerochaetaceae bacterium. Taxonomy (GTDB): domain Bacteria; phylum Spirochaetota; class Spirochaetia; order Sphaerochaetales; family Sphaerochaetaceae; genus SABI01. The sequence continues at coordinate 36,830 of CAXXSP010000055.1, forward strand.
TGAGTCTCTACAGAGATGCTGAGGCCGAGGGAAAGAAGCTACGGTACGTGGGTCAGGTTGCGGAAGACGGGACCTGCTCGGTTACCCTCGGCGCCTATGACACCTCACATCCCTTTACACGGACGAAGGGAACAGATAATGTTGTTGCTTTCACCACCGACAGGTATAATAACGGTCAGCCTCTGGTCATCCAGGGACCGGGAGCCGGTCCGGGAGTCACTGCAGGCGGAGTCTTTGCGGATCTTCTGAGAATCACAAGTTATCTGGGGGCACGTTTATGAGATATGTATCAACGCGGGGGACATCCCCTGCCGTCACGGCAAGTGAAGCAATCCTGAGAGGGCTTGCCCCGGATGGAGGACTCTATATTCCTGAGTCTTTCCCCTCACTCGACATGAGCAGAGCTCCGAGCTATAAGGAGCTTCCCGCTCTTGCATCCTTCGTTCTCGCTCCCTTCTTCGAGGGAGATGAACTCGCCGGTGAGCTGGAGGAGATGTGCCGTGATGCATTCAGTTTTCCCGCACCCCTTCATTACCATAATTCAAGAGAGTCTGTGCTGGAACTCTTCTGGGGGCCGACCGCGGCTTTCAAGGATTTCGGCGCACGGTTCCTCGCCGTCACCATGGAGCACCTCCTGAAAAAGAGGGGAGAGAACCTCACGATCCTCGTTGCCACGAGCGGCGATACAGGCGGGGCCGTAGCATCTGCCTTCCACAAACGGGAAGGACTCAGCGTAAAAGTCCTCTTTCCCGAAGGGAAGGTTTCCGCCCGTCAGCAGAAACAGCTCACAGTCCTTCAGGATAACATCACGAGCTATGCCGTCAAGGGTACCTTCGATGACTGCCAGAAGATGGTGAAAGACGCATTCATGGATGCTGAGGTCGCTGAGAAATATCACCTGAGCAGTGCCAACTCCATCAACCTCGGACGCCTTCTGCCTCAGATGGTCTATGCCTTCTCCTCCTCCATGGAAGTCTACAGCAATACCGGTATCAAGCCCGTCGCAATCATACCGAGCGGGAATGTCGGCAACAGCTGTGCCTCCTTCTGGGCGAAGACGATCGGAGCACCGATCCATTCAATCTCCCTCGCTCTGAACAGGAACCGCACGATCATCGACTACCTCGTGAAGAAAGAGTATGAGAAGCGTCCCTCCATTGCGACCCTCGCGAATGCGATGGACGTGGGTGATCCGAGCAATATGGAACGCCTGTTCGCTCTCTATCCTACCTATGAGCAGTTCGCTATTCACGTGAGTGCCATGAGTGTCAGTGATGAGCTTATCCGTGAGATGATAGGGAAGGTGTTTGAACAGACCGGTTATACCGTCTGTCCTCACACGGCGACCGGTGAGTATATGAGAAGGAGTGGAGAATATGACCGTCCGACCATCGTCTATGCAACCGCCCATCCTGCGAAGTTTGAGACGATCGTCGAGCCTGTGATCGGTGAAGCGATACCCGTACCGCCTCAGCTGCAGGAACTTCTCGATAAGAAGCAGCACTATACGACCATAGATCCTGATTATCATCTGCTGTTCTCGTGATGGGAACAGACTAGAAAAAAAAGCCGGCGTGTACTCCCTGAAGGAGCAGATGCCGGCTTTTGTATGTTGTGGAGGAACGTTCTACATATCGACTCTGGTTGTTGGCAGGGAGCGGATCCTCAATGGAGTCACACTCGAGTCCCCGAAGATTCCTTCCACCTTCTGAGTGAAGGAGTGAACAAGGTTCAGGGGGACATAGACCTGTACGGTTCCGGCAAAGCCTCCGCCGTGGACCCGGAAAGCTCCGTCACCTCCCAGGAACTGGGAACACATTGCGAGTGCCAGAGAGACCGCCTGCTGGCCGGGATGTGAGGGACTGAAGACATTCTGCAGATACTGATAACTGCTCTCTCCGCTCTCTCTGACAAGATCAAGATAGTGCTCAATGTCACCGGAGGTGAGTGCTTTCTCCATCGCTTCGACCCGTTCGTTCTCTTTCAGGAAATGAAAAGCCCGCAGCACTGCCCGGTCATTGCCTATTTCCCTTCTCAGGTCCTTGATAGAGGAGGTGAAATCTTCCAGGGAAACCTCTCTCATGACCTCCCGGTTGAAATAAGCGGCGACTGCTTTCATCTCTGCGGGTATGGCTGAGTAATCATCAGTGAGGTCTGCATGATCTCCCTTTGTATCAATGATCATCAGCTGATAGCCTGCCGCCTTGAAGTCGGCATCGACCGTCTCCACCACCGGATCTACGGGATCAAGGAAATCAATCTTCACGACATTTCCTACGGCACAGGCTATCTGATCCATCAGGCCGCTCGGTTTTCCGAAGAATACGTTCTCGGCATACTGTCCTATGATCGCAAGCTCCACGGGGGTGAGGGCGTCCTCATTGTAGAGAGAATTGAATACCGTGGCGATGAGGACCTCGATTGCGGCAGAAGATGACAGGCCGCTCCCCTTGAGGACGTTTGTGTGAGTATGGATCACCACTCCTCCGGTTTTCAGATTTCTCATATGAAAGGCGTGGGCAATTCCCCGTACCAGTGCATCGGTTGTCCCGATCTCTGCATCAACCACTTCGAGCTGCGCGATATCGACAGAGACATCGGGGAAACCCGGAGAGACGATTGTGACTATGGAGGATGGTACTGTACTTGCCGCAGCAATGGTATCGAGCTGGATCGAAGCCGCGATCACTTTCCCCCGGTTATGATCTGTGTGGTTTCCTCCCAGCTCAGTTCTTCCTGAGGTGGAAAAGAGGGCACTCTCGCTATAGGAGGAGGCAAGGGGAGACTCTTCATGACTCTTCAGCGTGTCGGCGTACCGCGCTCTCATCGCATCGATATCAGCAGACTCCCCGTAGAGCTTACTCATCCTTCCGGTGAACTTCCCTGATTCTACATAATCCTTGAGAGATTTCAGCGTTCTCATTGCGTGCTCCTTCTGAATCACTGGTATCAATACCAGACGGTACTCTTTTTCTTATATTCCCTGGGGCTCATGCCCATCACTTTTCTGAACTGTCTGGAGAAGTAGTTCGCATCACTGAACCCTGTCGCATCACTGATCTCACCCATCGTCATCGTGGAGGAGCGGATCAGCTTGCAGGCCTTCTCCACCCTCAGCTGGATATGGTATTCGATCGGACTGAACCCGGTCGCGTTGTGGAAGTGGCGGTTCAGGGTGCTGACCGACATGTTGGTGATCTCCACCAGTTCCCCGATAGTGATGTTTCTGTCTGTATGACTCTCAAGATAACTCACTGCATCGGCCATGCGCATGATCATATGATTCCCTTTCAGGGACTGCTGTGAATACATCCTGAACAGGGTGATGAGCAGCTGTATCATCTGAGCCATTGCAAGGGACTTTGATCCGTCATCCGATTCGATCGAATCCGCTTCTTTCTGCATGTTCTCCACGAGGGGAAGGATAATCGCCATCTGGGCAGGAGAGAGCTGCATGAAATACTGAACGAGCTGTTCTTTCCTGTAATGGGGCTCGAGGGTCATCATGGCGTGGTACCCTGACATATTGCGGAGATCGGGGAAGGAGTCAAGGAAGATCTTGTTCGAAAAGAGGATATTGTAGAGTTTCAGATCCTCCACATTCCTGTACCCGTGTTCCAGATCAGGAGTGATCAGGAAGATATTCCCCGGGTGCAGCTGAAAGGAGTTCTTCGAAGTGAAATGTTCTCCCTTTCCGCTCACAATGATCACCAGTTCATAGAAATCGTGAGAATGGAGGGGGTAGGGTATCTCGGGGTCACGTTCGATGACCTTGAGAGAAAAGGCGGGAGAATAGAAGAAATCTGATGATAACAGTTTTAGCTTCATAATTGATATTATCATGCTAATATTTGACAGCTTTGTCAAGGCGGGAATGAGAGAACAGACATAGAATTGATTCGTACCGTGGGAGACCACGCAATGGAGGACAAAATGAGTACGAACCGTTACGAAGAAGCGAAGAAGCTGTATGCGGCTGTTGGTGTCGATACCGATGCCGTTATAAAGAATCTCTCTGATCTCGGGATTTCCATTCACTGCTGGCAGGCAGATGATGTCGGAGGATTTGAACACGAAGGAGCTGTTCTTGCAGGCGGCGGTATCCAGACTACTGGCAATCATCCCGGTAAGGCTCGCAATCTCGAGGAACTCAGAAGTGACCTTGAGAAAGCGTTCTCTCTTATCCCGGGAAAGAAAAGACTGAACCTCCATGCCTCCTACGGTGATTTCGGCGGGACCTTTGTAGATAGAGATGCCATTGAACCCCGCCACTTCGACTCATGGATCGCCTGGGCGAAGAAGATGGACATAGCCCTCGATTTCAACGGGACATTTTTCAGCCATCCGAAGGCTGATGCCGGCTTTACCCTTTCGAGCAAGAACCCTGAGATAAGAGAATTCTGGATCAATCATGCTAAAAAGTGCCGTGAGATCGCTGCTCACATCGGAAAGGAGCTCGGAACTCCCTGTATTCTCAACACCTGGATTCCCGATGGCATGAAGGATGTGACCTTCGACAAGATGGGACACCGCGCAATCCTCAAGGACGCTCTCGATGAATGTTTCGCCGAAGAATACTCCTCAGATTACATGAGAGACGCTGTCGAGACGAAGCTGTTCGGTATCGGAAGCGAATCGTACGTTGTCGGCTCTCACGAATTCTATATGAACTACGCCGCCCGGAGCGGCAAGATGATCTGTATCGACATGGGTCACTTCCATACCGAGGAGGATATCTCGGACAAGATTTCTTCCGTCCTTCTCTTCGATGACGAGATGCTTCTGCATATCTCCCGTCCCGTTCACTGGGACTCGGACCATGTCGTTCTCTATACCGACAAGGTGAAGAACGTTGCCCGGGAACTGGTGAGAACCGGAAAGATTCAGAATGTTCATATCGGCCTCGATTTCTTCGATGCCTCTATCAACAGGATCGGCGCTTACGTCGTTGGTTCCAGAGCCCTTCAGAAGGCTCTCCTTACTGCTCTGCTCGAACCGCTTTCACAGCTCAGAGAGTATGAAGAAGCTGATAAGGGAGCAGAGAAGCTGGCACTGTTTGAAGCACTCTCGACTCTCCCTTTCGGTGATGTGTATAACGAGTACCTCAGAGTAAACGGGGTTGAGAACGACTTTGATGTGATTTCTCAGATCTCCGAGTATGAAGAGAATGTCCTTCTCAAGAGAGGCTGATGCGATGAAAGAGTGTGTAAAGAATCTGATCGAGCTTTCACGAGAGTACGGTGCAGACGAACGCTATGTCCTCCTCGGAGGCGGTAATACCTCGGTGAAGGATGGAGACACCCTCTATGTGAAGGCTTCCGGTTTCGCCCTGAACGGGATCAGTGAGAGCGGTTTTGTGAAAATGAGCCTGTCGAAGCTTGCCGGGATGTGGGAGGCAGACCTCCCCGCTTCTGAAGCGGAGAGGGAAAAGGTCGTGCTCCAGATGATGATGGATGCCCGTCTTGAGGGAGAGACTGCCAGACCAAGTGTCGAGGCTCTCCTCCACGCACTCCTGCCCGAGACGTACGTCGTCCATCTCCACCCAGCTGTAGTGAACGGCCTTACCTGCTCACAGTCGGCAGAGGGTGGAATGAAAGCCTATTTTCCTGATGCACTGTGGGTGCCTATCACAAATCCCGGATTTATCCTTGCAGGTGTGATCAGGGAACTCCAGAAAGAGTATGAAGCCGCTCACGGTTCCACCGCGAAGGTGATCTTCCTGCAGAACCATGGCGTATTCGTCTCTGGAAATTCTCCTGATGACATCCGTGAGACATATGATATAATAATGGCGAAGCTGATGAAGGCACTCGTAAGAAAGCCTGATTTCTCGCAGGTGAGTTACTCGGAATCTGATGCCGATGCTATTACGCGGGCTCTGACGGATGTGCTGCCTTCACCGGAAGGATGGACCTTCATGGTGAACAGGGAACTGATGAATTACCTTCAGAGCGATGAGAGAGCTTTTGCAGTCCGCTCGTCCTATACCCCCGACCACATTGTCTATTCCGGTCTTGCCCCTCTGTGGGTGAGTTCTTCTATTCTCTCTTCTGATAACCTGAATGCTGAAATCGCGAAACTCATCGAAACGTACGAGGAAGAACACACCGTTCTGCCCAAGAGTGTACTTGTTGAAAAACTCGGTGTCTTCACGATCAGTGAGAAAGCCCGCACGCTCTTCGTCGATACGATCAAGGTCGCGGTGTTTACCGAATCCTTCGGGGGACCACTGTTCATGGGAGAGGAATACATAAACTTCATCAGAGACTGGGAAGTGGAGAATTACCGGGCGAAGGTCGCCCAGTAGAGAGCGTCACTCAGGTGCGCTCTCTGTATGAGTAAGAATATATTTCCACATGGAAATAGAAAAATTAAAAAGGAGAAAGCTATGATGAAAAAAATCACATTGCTCTTAGTTGTCCTTATGGTTTCAACCCTTCTGTTCGCTCAGGGAGCTTCAGAGGCGGAGGCCGAAGGTCCTAT
>CAXXSP010000056.1:0-33150 GCA_963676605.2 Sphaerochaetaceae bacterium
GTGAAGACCTGGGAACATCAGGTTCTTGAGATCATGATCCCGCCGAAAGTTCTCTTTGAAGTTGCTGAGGCCGAGGAAGCTGTCAAGGAGATACCGTCACCGGAGCGACGAAGAACGTCATCACCGAGACCGACTCTCTGTCAGAGTTCCTATCTTCATCAAACAGGGAGAGAAGATACTCGTCAGTTCAGAGACGAAGAATACCTGGAAAGAGTGAACAAGTAATCGTTCAGTTTTTCCCTGCAACATCAAGGCGCCGAATCGGCGTCTTTTTTATACGCAGATCAGGGAGAGAAGAAGGTTACCCGGTTGCGTCCATTTCTCTTTGAATCATAGAGAGCCATATCGGCTTTATTCACCATTGCTTCCAGAGTCGTCCCTTGTTCAGGGATGCGTGAGAACACTCCGCAGCTGAGAGTTATCTCATGCTGTACCCCCGGATGGGGTACGGCAGACCAGCCGGCTTTCATCTTCTCAAGAAGAGTCGGAATCTCGGACTCCTTTTTCCGAGAACACAGGATAACGAATTCATCACCGCCGAGACGGGCAAGCAGCGAGGAGGTCGGGAGGGAATGTGACAGGTATCGGGCAAGGGACTGAAGGACTTCATCACCCTTCTTATGACCGCAGGTGTCATTGATCACCTTGAAACAGTCGATATCAATCATGATGACGGTGAACAGACTGTGAGCTTCAGCGGCCTTCTCAATCATCCATCGCCCCTCTATCTCGTACCGGTATCTGCTCCCTACCTGCGTCAGTGAGTCTGTCATCGCCATCTGATAGGTTCTCTCGTGCATTCTCGCGTTCTCGAGCGCTATTGCGAGGGGATGGGCTATCAGTGAGGCAAGCTTGAGATGGTGCCTGAGAACCCGTTATACGCTGAACTGTCAAGTGAGATCAGTCCAATCGGTTCGTTGTTCATGATAAGAGGGATGCCTATCCAGGAGTGAATCCTGAACTCTCCGGAGGTTGCACGAAACTGGGAAAATCCTTCTCTACATCACGTGAAAGCACAGGTTCACCCGAGGTGAGGGCGTAGGTGCTGAGACTCCCTCTTCGGGGAACGGGAACCGGAGCTTCTTTATTTCATCGTTATTGAGGAATCCGCTGCCGCCGATGACATGAAGAGTGTCTCCCTCAAGCCGCTGCAACGCAGCTGTATCGAACGGAATAACCTGTTTCGCACCGTCGAGGATACTCTTTACGGCGTTCTCGAAATTCACAGACTTACCTATCACGGCAACCAGATCAAGAAGTACATCCAGTTCCTCTTTCAGGCGCAGGGCTCTCTGCTCGAGTGTTCTCATCTGGTCATGCAGTTTCGTATACTGTTCCATCTTCAGCTGTAAGAATACCTTTTCCCTCTGTAATGTAGTAATTGCATTCTACCACGGGTTATTTTACAAAAAAAGGCGTTGTGTCAGAAAATTATGGCATAAGCAAAGAATCTGAGCGTCTCAGGATCCTGGATCAGGGATCCCTATACAGGACCTCCCTGCCCTCAGGAGTTCTGAACAGGTGGACTCCCTTTCCTGTTCTCCCCGGTAGTAGAGCTCCCCTACCGGCACTTTCCCTCCCCCTTCGGGGAGATCGACTGCAACTACAGGCATGGCGAGACCGCTGAGCAGACCCCGGAGTTCTCCTTCGATCCTGATTGCCTCTCCAAGCGGGAGACGAAGGTGTGCTGTGCCTCTCACCATGTCTCCATTGAACAGGTAATAGGGTTTCACCCTTATGCTCACCAAGGTGTTACACAATTCAGCGAGAGTAGAGGAAGTATCATTCACTCCCCTGAGGAGAACACTCTGATTCATGAGAGGGAACCCGTTATCTGCAAAACGGGCGACGGCAGTCCGGCTCTCCCGGGTTATCTCCCGGGGATGATTGAACTGGGTCATGATATAGACAGGTGCAGTGTGATGTTTTTTCAGTATGTGTATAAGCCGGTCACTCACCCTCTCGGGGTAGGTGACCGGTGTACGTGTACAGAGACGGAGGACGAGGTCTTCTCTGGCTTCCCGGAGGGTTGTGATGATCTCATCGAGGCGGGAGTCGCTCAACGTGAGCGGATCTCCCCCGGTAATCAGGAGTTCTTTCACCTCAGTATGAGAGGCAAGATACTGACTCGTCTTCTTCACCAGATCATTGCTGATTCCCGCATGGCTCTGGCCGGTGAAGCGTCTTCTGAAGCAGTGCCGGCAGTAGGTGGTACAAGTGTCACTCACAAGAAGTGCCGCGCGGGAGGTGTAGCGGTGAACGAACCTGCCATGAGGTGAATAGCTGTTCTCCTGTTGAGGGTCATCCGATTCTCCCTCTCCCGCAGCACATTCTTCAATACGGGGAACTATCTGTGCACGGATCGGGTCATTGAGATCCTCAGGATCGATAAGTGAGGCATAATAGGAGCTGATCATGAATGGAAGAGCTTCTAGGGGAGCTTCATCGAACCAGCGTCTTTCGGCCTCTGTAAGTGTGATAATCTGTTCAAGTTCTTTCCGGGTGCGAATGAATCTGCTCTGTATCATGCACAAGAAGTACCATCTTATTCCTGTCTCGTCCAGTAGGATCTTGTTTACAGAAGTGAAGATCGCAGGGTACACTACAGAAAAACAGACAGAAACGAGGTCACTATGGAACACAAAGAAGCCAGGAAAAGCATGAAGGGGTATTATCTGACGACATTCCTCATCGGACTCGGATTCTTCACGATGGGACTCATGGATCCCCTCTATGATACCTATATCCCGATATTCCTCTCGAACTTCATTGATTCGAATGCCATCATCGGATCGATCATGACGCTCGACAACGTCTTCGCGATCTTCCTCATTCCCATCTTTGCAGCCCTGAGTGACCGGACCCGGACACCTATCGGAAGAAGGATGCCCTATATTATCACCCTCCTTCCCCTCAGCGCTGTCGTCTTCGGCCTTATCCCGTTCTCAGCCCTTTCCTCACTGGCCCTGCTCATCATCCTCATATTCGCACTGAATGTATTCAAACAGGCTGTACGGGGACCTGTCGTGGCACTCATGCCCGATATCATACCGGGAGATCTGAGAAGCGAGGCGAATGGTGTGATCAACACGATGGGAGGCATCGCCGCCATTGTCGGGACTATAGGCCTTGCACAGCTCATGAATGTCAAGATACAGATTCCAGGCAGAGGACCCTCCGATAATATTCTCGCCTTCCCGATAGCTTCAATCCTTGTAATCGTGGCCGTCCTCCTCCTCTTCTTCTTTGTCAAAGAGAACAGAGGAGCGAACCTTGAGGGAGAGCATGAAGAGAGGGTACCGATAAAGGAAAGCCTGAAGGAGATCTTCGGAGAAGAAGAGAAAAGCGCACTGTTCATCCTCCTCGCCCTCCTGTTCTGGTTCATCGGATACCAGGGAGTACTTCCATTTGTCGGAAAATATTCGGTCGAAGTCCTAGAAACCAGCAAGGGAAGTGCGGCTCTCGCGGCCGGAATGGTCGGTATAGCGTACGCGATCTTTGCAATTCCGAGCGGTATCATCGCTCATAAGAAAGGGAGAAAGATTACTATCCGTACGGCTCTGGTCGCACTGGTCATCGTCCTGTTCTCCATCCTGCTGCACAACCTGTTTATCGTCCCATCCTCCATCTCCGTGACAGGCAGGATGATCTCCTTCTGGGCTCTGATGTTCCTGTTCGGCATGTTCTGGGTCACGGTAGTGACGAACTCGTTCCCGATGCTCTGGCAGATGGCAGACTATTCCAACATGGGGATCTACACCGGACTCTATTATTTCTTCTCCCAGCTCGCCTCCATCATCGCACCGCCGATCACCGGAGCTCTGATAGATATCTTCGGATTCGGTTCTATCTTTGCCTTCGCAGGTATCTGCATGGCCATTGCATTCTTCCTTATGAGTAAAGTGAAAAGAGGAGAAGTCACGGCTCTCAGATAAACAACCTCCAGAGACGAACGAAGGGTGCCCTCGGGCACCCTTTCATTATGTTCATCCGAAATGATCAGAACTGGAGAGAATCAAAGAGAGCATCAACGGCTTCTTTTCTCTTCTCCTGAGCCGTGTCCCTGAAATCAACAGGAGATACAAAGACAGGGTCGCCGCCGGTGAATTCCTGTGGTGCGACAAGCACCTCCGGCTGTACAAGAACCGGCATGGAATTCTTCACGATCCATACGGTTGCATCGGAAGGGGTGAAAGGAGCGGGAGCAGGTTCAGTCTCTTCAGAACTCAGCAATGGCTCAACAGATTCATCGGGAGTGACTTCTGACGGTGCTGGTTTTACTGCAGTGTCTCCTGTCGTGACTTCAGCTCTCTCAGCCGGTTTCTCCTCCAGAGCGATCACCTTCTCAGGCTGTGCGGCCATTCTCCCGGCCAGAATGTTCATGACATCTTCGGGAGTAAGCACGGAAATAAACTCAGGAATTGCTGTGACTTCTTCCATCTCAGAAATCGCGGTCTCCGCCTCAACTAAAACAGTTTCCGGCTCTGACGGAGTCTCTTCTGCAATCTCTGCAGTAGGTTCTCCAGCGGCATCCATTTCACCGACAGTCCTCCGAGGTGATCATCTCGGAGGTAACCTCTTCAGTATCCTCTGTTATGACCTCTTCAGGAAGTTCAGTCGGGAGGTCTGCAGGAAGAGTTTCGGCTGTGATGGTATCAGTTTCTTCAGTGAGAGGGGTTGTTTCTTCTGCCGGTTCAGAAGCAGGTCCAACGGGAGTGACCGTCGTACTCAACTCCACCTCTGGTACGGGAAGTTCGTTGGGAGTCACCTTCATGGAGAGCTGTACCGGTGGCGGAACCTTCGTGGTGACCACTTCTTGTACGACAACGGCTTCAGGTTGCTCAGGCTTTCCGCTCTCCTTTTCAGGAGCAGCGGGCTTCTGTACGATCTTGGTACCGGGAATCAATTCAGCTTTCGGCTGAAAATAGAGAATCCCTGCAAGCACAAACACAGTGAGTGAGATAATGATACCTAGAGTTATATACAGTCCTGTCTTTCTCATATCTGCTTTCCTATATTCCTATACTAATGCATAAATCATCGACTTGTCGATGGATAAATAAATCACTTCCCATATTCCTGATGGGAAAGACCTGTATTCCCTTCTCAAGCTGTTTCATGCCGATATCTTTCTGAGCCCCAGAAACCCTGAGGAAACTGAATATCGAGGAGCCATCTCTCTTTCTTGCACGCAGGTAGCGGACAAGCGGAGGCACGGTAATGAAACAGATTATATCACAGAGAACATCAAGATGCATACGGTGCAGGAGCGCCGCATTGACCACGACGGCCGCTGTGCCCCTCTCCCTCTCGTTTTCGATGATTCTCTTCACTTCGCTGACCATTCGGGGATGGACAATGGATTCCAGTGTACGCAGCTGGTTCTCATCACCGAATACGAGTTTTCCCAGGGCAGCGCGGTCCACCTGTCCGTCCGAAGTAAGTATATTGGAAGAGAAGACCTCCTCCAGCTGCGAAGAGCAGGCATTGAGAGCCTGATGACCGAGGGCATCTACGTCGATCTCCACTACGCCTCTGGCTGCGAGGCGGCGTGCAATTGCACTCTTCCCTGCACAGTATTTTCCGGTCAGACCTATAATCTTCAATGCATCTCTCCCCAGGAGACACCTGTTTCGATACTGACCCGCATCGGAACAGAGAGAACAATCGCCTCTTCCATGGTCTCTGCCACCAGAGCTTCCATTTCCCTGAGTTCGTCATGAGGAACTTCGAAGATCAGTTCATCGTGAACCTGCAGCGTCAAAGTCGATTTCAGACCTCTCTTATCGATCTCACGCGAAACATTGAGCATCGCTTTTTTCATGATATCGGCTGCGGAGCCCTGAATGACCGTGTTGACTGCGATACGCTCAGCTCCCTGCTTCACGGTCCTGTTGGATGAATGGATCTCACGGATCAGCCTTCTGCGGCCGAGAATCGTCTTTACCTGACCGCTTTTCTCCGCCTCCGCGATAATCCCGTCCATGAAAGAAGTGACCTTCGAGAATCGAGCGAAATAATTATCAATGAACTCTGCCGCTTTCTGTCGGGAGATGCCGAGTTCATTCGAGAGTCTGAAAGCCGACATACCGTAGATCACGCCGAAATTGATCACTTTCGCTATCCTCCTCTCCTCGGGGGAGACGAATTCAGGGTGAATGTCGAAGATGAGTCCTGCCGTCATCCGGTGAATATCCTCACCCTGAGTAAAGGCCTCTGAGAGTCGCGGGTCTCCGCTCAGGTGAGCGAGGACAACGAGCTCTATCTGAGAGTAGTCTGCCGAAAGAAGAACTGAGCCCTCTTTGGCCCTGAAAGCATCTCTGATTCTCCTCCCGTCATCGCTCTTGATCGGAATATTCTGAAGGTTCGGGTTTCTGCTTGAGAGCCTTCCTGTTGCAGTTCCTGTCTGGGTAAAGGAGGTATGGACCCGTCCTGTCTCTTCATTGATCTGAAGGGGAAGGACATCGATATAGGTATTTTTAAGCTTTACGAGAGACCTGTTCTGAACAATCAGACGGGGAACCTCGTCGAGAAGCGCAAGGCGTTCGAGCACATCGATCGCAGTGGAGTACCCTGTCTTATTCTTCTTTCCGTGGGGCAGTCCCCTCTCCTCGAACAGAACCTCCTGCAGCTGTTTCGTGCTGTTCATATTGAACTCATGCCCGACCTCTTCGTACACGCTCCGTTCTATCTCTTCCAGGCGCTGAGTGATCTCCTCGCCGTAGGTGGACATCTTCTCCTTATCAAGAAAAATCCCTTCAAGCTCCATGTTCGCGAGAATCGGAACCAGGGGCATTTCCAGGGAGAAAAAGAGGTCACTCAATCCTTCGTCTTCAAGCATCGAAGAAAAGACTTCATACAGTCTGAAGGTGATATCGGCATCTTCCGCAGCATACGGCAGGGCCTGCTCGAGGGAGATATCCGAGAACAGTGATCCTTTAGGAACGATGTCCTCATAATGTATCGTCGTGTATTTGTCGAGATAAGTATGCGCGAGAGAGTCCATGTTATAGGTGTATCACACTGGAATCTATCAGCCAGGCTGCGATCATGGTATCGAAATAGAGATTCACCTCCTCGATACCCCAGCGTACCATCACCTTGTAATCGTATTTGATATTCTGCCCGATAATCCTGATATGCTTTTCCGACAGGAAAGCCGAGAGGATCTTCCTTGCCTCTTCAGCATCGACGAGGTCCCTGCCCGAAGCCTTGAGCGGGACGTAGAAGGCTTCTCCTCCCCTGAAGGCAAAGCTGAATCCGACCGGGACCGCCTTCATCTCATCGATGTCGGTAGTCTCGAAATCGAGAGCCATGAGGGAACCGTCCGCCACCTTCGTGAAGATCGAAGAAAGTTCATCAAGGCTTTCAATTGAACGATAGGTTCCCGGAGCATTCAGAGAAGTCTCGCCTACCGGCTTCTCCTCTACCACCTTTCCCAGAGCAGTTACAAGTGAAGTAGCATGCGCCTTCTCAAAGAAAGGAATCGCGCCGCTCCAATCAATACTCTCTGAGGTGAATCTGTCGCTCTCGAACTCGATACCGGTAGGGACCCTGTCCTTGAGAACGACCAGGTCACGGGAGAGATAGGCCATCTCCTTTGAAGCTTCCAGTTTCTTCGCGACCGTAGGAGAGAGCTCCTCAAGGTGTTCATACACGGTATCAAGGGTATCCCACTCGCCAAGGAGTTTTACCGCACCCTTCGGTCCGATACCCTTCACCCCGGGAACGTTATCGGAAGAGTCTCCGATGAGTGAAAGATAGTCGACGATCTGATCGGTACGGATGGAAAACTCCTCAAGAACATCTTCGGTTCCTATGAACCGGTAGGAACTTGAGCCGTTACGCGGAGGACGCAGAGCTCTGACGTGTTCGTTCACAAGCTGCAGAAGATCTTTGTCTCCGGTCACCATCACGGTATCGATTCCGTGTTCTGTAGCCTCGCGGGCGACAGACGCTATGATATCATCCGCCTCCCATCCGTCTACTCCGATATGGGGAATATTCGCAGCATCGAGAATCTCGAGGATTCTCGGAACCTGCTCATGGAGGTCCTCGGGAGCCGCCTCCCTGTTTGCCTTATACTCCCCGTACATCTCGTGACGGAACGTGGGAGTCCTGCTGTCGAGTGCGACTACGAGGTAATCGACAGGGTAGTCCTTGAGAATCTTCGTCAGCGTCGTATAGAACCCGAAGAGGGCAGAGACATTTCTTCCGTCTCCGTCTCTCAGCGGGCGTTTGATGAATGCGAAGTAGGAACGGTAGATCAGGGCAAAGGCATCGAGCACATAGAGTGTCTTTCTTGACTGGGACATAATTGACTTCCTTATTCCTCCGGGAATTCGAGGCTCATCATATCATAAGCGGGATGTATAGAGGGGGGAAGAGCCTCATCCAGAGTATGATGATCCAGACGGTGAGAGAGATGAGTGAGGTAGGTAACCCGGGCACCGATACGTTCAGCTGCCGCCACTGCCTCATCAACACTCATATGCGTGGGATGCTCCTCGTAACGCAGGGCATCGAGCACCACGGTATCGACACCTTCGACGAGAGCATAACTTTCTTCCGGAATCGTCTTGCAGTCCGTCAGGTAGGCGAACTTTCCTATCCGGTAGCCGAAGATGGTTCTGCAGCCGTGAATGAGAGGAACCGGGATACAGTGCAGACCTGAGAGGTTGAGTCCTTCCGCCTGAATGACGTGCGCATGCAGCTGAGGAAGTCCTCCCCGGTAGGGATTTCTTCCTATCGCGTAGGTGAAACGGGAATGGAGGGTGTCTATTACAGTTTCCGAGCTGTAGACATCCAGCGGCCCTTCTGCACAGAAAGCCCTGAGATCATCTATTCCATTGATATGGTCAGCATGACAGTGGGTATAGAGCACCCCGTCGAGATGGGTGATCCCGGCTCTGATCATCTGAAGGCGGAATTCAGGACCGGTATCAACAACATACCGGTATCCGTCATGTTCGATCAGGATACTTGATCTGTAGCGGGAGTTCCTGGGATCTGAACTTGTACAGACAGGACAGGAACATCCGATTTTCGGCACGCCGTGGGAAGTTCCGGTACCGAGAAATGTAATGTTCATCACAGTGAGTCCAGCGTTCCTTTCAGCAGACGTTCAAGAGCCTTCAGCTGATTCCTTGTGAATCTGGAGGTCTGCGCAAATCCCTCTTCAAGCACACCCTTGAGATCAGAGGTCTCGATAGTTGAGAAATCCACATCCTTGCCGAGTTCCTGAAGATAGTCGAGGACAACCTCCTCTCCCTGAGAAGCCTTCGCCTTCATCTCTGCATAGAATTCGTGCGTATCAAACTGAGCGACATACTGATCGATCTCCACCTGAGGCACCCTCGCCTTCACGAGAATATCGGTCACAGACTCCTGAAGCTTCTCCATGTCTCTCTGACCCTGATAGGAAATACCGAAGAAGGGATCTGCAAGTGACGGGACGAAGAAATAGATAGCGAAATAGCATATCGCTGCAACAATCACTGCAGAAAGTGATGAACCTAACATTGACCGTTTACCCATACCGAAACTCCTCATCTGATAGTGAGATACTACCATAATCACTGAGAGTTAGATAGAGGGAGGGACTATAAAACGCGTGTGATGAAGGTGAGTGCAAGCTTCCCGTTCTTCCAGTCGGGTGTGTACGGATCCTCAGATCCGAAAGACGAGACAGAATAGGAAATACCGTAACTGAACCGGCTGAAGGAGAAATCAAGCCGTGCCCTGTAGGAGAGGGAGAAGCTTTCGAGAATATGCTTGAATGTTGAGGTATCCAGTGGGGTGTTCTCATTGAACAGCCAGAAGTGGGGGCTCCAGCCCGTAAAGAGGTTGATACCGTAGGCGGGACCAGCCCCGACCGAGAGAGTTGTGAACTCTGCAACTTTTGTGGTAAGGGAGAGAGATGCCATACCGAACAGATGCTGCTGAATATCATCAGCGAAGACAGCCTCTCCTCCATCTACGACATCGATGATCTCTCCCTGCCGGGTAATCATATATGCATCGAGTGAAAGAAAAGAAGTTGAAATACGTATCTCGGGACCTGCAGCCCAGTTCGTCACGTCGATGACATCCGCCTGACGGAGCTCTGATGAGCCGACCGGAATCTGGAACTCCTGAATGGTCCCCATATTCACGGTGACAGAACCCGCAAATCCTGCAGCCATTACAGTGAGAACAATAGCTATGATGCTGAAAATCTTTTTATTCACTATAATCACCGTCAGGATAAGGGAGACATACTCCCGGCAAGCGGGAGTATGATTCATATCAGATCGCAGGGTTTTCTAGAAAATCGTAAGAAGAACCGAGGCTCCGATACGTCCTGTTTCCCAATCAGAAGCTCCTGGAAGAAGTTTCGTATAGTCGTTGGAATCGAGACTGAATCCATCAGAGTCGATCGTGTAGTTAAGACCTACGAGCATCTTTCCAAGCTTAATATCTGCAGTGGCTCTCCAGGTGAGAGGAGTCTGCATGAGAGCTTCCTCGAAATCTCCTTCGATTTCCACTCCGTTTACGAGGAATGCAGGGTCGCCGCCGTCAGGGAAGATCGCTGTAACACGGGGCCCGAGACCGAGACCGACACGGACAAGACCGAGAAGGTCGAGGGAAAGACCGCCGGTAACGACGCCGTCGAGGGTCGGTACATCATTTTCACTTCCGTACAGAGCCATGATATCAACCTCTGCGAAGAGAAGGCGGGTTCTCACATCTGCTCCGAACTTGTAGTTCTCAACGTCACCCATGGCATCATCCCAGGCCAGTTCCTGTGCGTCAACGGGAATCTGGTACTGACCTGTAGCACCGACACTGAAATCAAGCAGGCCGGCTGAGAGTGCAGCAGGTACAATAAAGGTGAGTATTGCGATTGCGATCAATATCTTTTTCATAGTTTCACTCCTTTTGAAGGGTTCGCCTTCAGATAATCCTTTTCTATCAGGGGTATACCCTGTTTTACATCACCGAAAGATGAAGGGATACGCCTAACAGGTTACGCCCATCACTTATCAGTGCATCGTTAAAACCATCGTTCAGGTTCTTTTCACTCTGTCTCATGTAGTAGAGACTGAATGTGGCAGGTCCGAAAACTGCATCCACGCCTGCCTTGAAATGGAGCGGTGAATTAGTGAACACCTCTGGCAGACTCTCTCCGCTCTCTTCCTGAACGCCACTGTAACTGAGACGGGATCCCCCGGTCTCAGGGAAGACAATCCCGGTAGTGACTCCTGTTCCTGCTGTGAGGTAGAGGAAGTCGTTGATCACCGGCACATCGAATGAGAGGCTGGAATAGATATCCACTGCATCCACCGTCTCATGATTGCTTGAAGCGAGAACAGAAACATGAAAGGCACTCAGCCTCACATCAAGTCCCACTCCGATCGTCCAGTTCTTTCCTTCGCTTAGATCATGAAAAAACCCGTCTTCAGCTATTGAACTGTCGACATCATAAAGCGTCGCGCTTCGAAGACCGATATCGAACGTGCTCCGCGCCGCGACTGGCAAGGCGGAGATAACAATAAGGATAACCACTGCAACTCGAATAATTTTTCTGTACGTCATGTCCTCTCCCGATCATGTTTCCACCTTGTTATGACAATATTATAACAACACTCTATATGAAAAGGATACATTATTTATACGACTTTCTTTTATTTACATATTCAAGAGATAGTGTCAGAGATGATGGATGCTTTATTCTCCGTAGGTTGCCACCAGATCGTCCACCTCATCTATCCAGAGGGAGACTGAGACATCAGAGGGCATTCGGAGGTCTCCACGAGGGCTGAGGGCGACTGAACCGACCTTCACTCCGTCAGGGAGAGCGCTTCGCTTGAACTGCTGGGAGAAGAAACGCCGGTAAAAGGTTCTCAGCCAGGAGAGAATGACCGAAGGTGCATACTCGGAGGCGAAGGCGACTTTAGCAAGGCGAAACACCTTAGAGGGAGAGAAACTCCATCTCAGGGCATAATAGAGGAAGAAGTCATGCAGTTCGTAGGGGCCGACCAGGTCTTCCGTTTTCTGTGAGATCTCCCCTTCGGAAGGGGGGAGGAGCTCAGGAGATACGGGCGTGTCCAGCACATCCTGGAGAGTCTTTTTCAGTGTCGGGTCATTGCTGATCGAGATACTGTAGGTGACAAGGGAACGGATCAGTGTTTTCGGGATCGAGGCATTCACACCGTACATCGACATGTGATCTCCGTTATAGGTAGCCCATCCCAGCGCAAGCTCAGAAAGGTCTCCTGTCCCAAGCACGATGGCTCCTTCGGCATTCGAAAGATCCATCAGCACCTGCGTTCTCTCTCGAGCCTGAGAATTTTCATAGGTTACATTCTGGACAGCTTCGTCATGGGAGATGTCACTGAAGTGCTGCCGTACTGCCCGGGTGATATCGATCTCCCTCAGCTGAATCCCATACGATTCAGCAAGTTCATAGGCATTCGTCTTCGTTCTCACGGAGGTGCCGAAGCAAGGCATCGTCACCGCAATGATTCCCTTCCTGTCCAGAGTGAGGTAATCAAAAGCCCGCACGGCCACAATGAGGGCAAGGGTGGAATCGAGTCCTCCCGAGATGCCTATAACCAGACGCTTCGCACCGATATGTTCCAGGCGTTTTACCAGCCCCATCGCCTGCATCATCAGGATCGATTCGAGCCGGGCATCCGAGGCAGGCCCTGCAGGCGGGATGAACGGGTGACGGGCTATCTCTCTCGAGAGGTAGACATCTTTCAAGGGAGAAGTCATCTCTACAGTGGTATAGTCCCTATCATCAGTCACGCCAAAGCTGGTATGGCTCAGCCGTTCGCTCATTATCCGCTCTATATCTATCTCGGTGTACAGCAGACCTTCAAAGGGGACTTCACTCTCAGCGAGCATCGTACCGCTCTCACTTATCATACAGTGTCCGAGAAAGACCACATCGGTCGTCGACTCGCCCATGCCTGCATTTGCATACAGGTAGGCAGCCGAGTAACGTCCAGAAGCACTCTGGACCAGCATTCTTCTGTACTCATCCTTTCCGACGATTTCATTGCTTGCCGAAAGGTTTGCAATGACACTCGCACCTCGGCGTACCAGCTGGATCGCGGGGGGATCAACTGCCCACATATCCTCACAGATCTCGATTCCAACACGAAAGTCCCGGCAGGAAGCAGATTCAAGGATCAGTGAAGAGGTGAAAGGAACCATATCCTCTCCCAGTGTGATACTGCGGGTATACCCGGGGTCTTCTGTGAACCAGCGCTTTTCATAGAATTCACTGTAATTGGGAAGATGCGTCTTCGGTACAGCGGCCAGGAAGCGGCCGTTTTCTATGACGACGGCACAGTTGTACAGCTTTCCTCTATCGAGGAGAGGAGCTCCCACGATAACCGTCATCTCCATCCCGCGGGAAGCGGCGGCGATCTTTTCGAGTGCCGTGAAGGCTGAGCGGATCAGAGGTTTCTGGAAGAAGAGATCGGCGCAGGTGTAACCTGTCACGACAAGTTCGGGGAAGACGATGAGGGCAACGTCGTTTTCGTGTGCCTCCTGCATCAGGGATATGACAGCATCGCTGTTATACTGCACATCGGCTACCTTAATTTTCGGGGACGCTACAGCAACTCTTATAAATCCATCGATCATCTCATCCTCCCTGCGACAGGTTATGCCATTATACACATCCGGGGCTTCCTGTCACAACCCCGTCACCCTAGGTGTGCTGATCTGCTTTCTCCTGTTCTTTCGATCGTCTCCTATTGATCAGATAAAACAGGAGGGAACCGGCGGGAACAGCAAGGAAGAGAATTACAGCTATAATGAACGCCGGAGAATCGGGGTCTTTGTACTCCCGGGCCATGATGATGAGGGAGACGATCTCGGGCAGCAGTGCAACGACCGAAGCAGCCATCGCGGTAAGATACCTGATCCCCAGTGCCCCGAGGACAAGATTCACGATCTCATGGGGAATCTTACCGATAAGTTTGAGTACAAACGTGAAGAGAAAGTGACTCCTGTTCTTCAGGTTGAGTACAGGGGTGATGACAGGGAATCTTTTCTCGATCTGCGAGACATATTCACTCCCTCTTCTGCGTCCAAGAAAGTAGGGGATCTGCAGGTTGATACAGAGTCCGAGACAATTGATGAACAGGGCTGGCCAGAACGGATAGATCGCCCCTACAGCTGCGAACAGCACGACGAACGGCAGCCCGAAGGAGACTGATTTCAGCAGAAAGAGAAGGAGGAAGATCCAGATTGAGAGGACCTTATGGTCCTGAGCGAATACGAGCACACTGTCGACCACGGCTGTTCCGTTACGTACGAGAAATACCGTGATGAGTGTCAGGTATACTGCCAGAGGGATAGCTTTCAGAAGTGTGGTTTTCTTGAGAACGGGTTTCACGTCTTCACTTCC
The DNA here is from genome assembly GCA_963676605.2 of Sphaerochaetaceae bacterium. Classification (GTDB taxonomy): domain Bacteria; phylum Spirochaetota; class Spirochaetia; order Sphaerochaetales; family Sphaerochaetaceae; genus SABI01. The sequence goes on from CAXXSP010000056.1 coordinate 14,408, forward strand.
AGCCTCGAAGAGACGCTCTCTTCAATAAGAGCATAGATGACTGCCACGGCTGGAACTCCCACAAACATACCGAGGACACCGAAAAGATTCCCTCCGACGATGACTGCAAAGAGGACCCAGAAGGCCGGAAGTCCTATCGAGTCTCCGACTACCTTCGGGTAGATCACATTTCCTTCCAGCTGCTGAAGCACGAGGAAGAGGATGAGGAAGTAGAGCGCCTGCATCGGATCACTCACCACCATCAGCAGCGCGCCGATCGCGGCTGCAAGGAAAGCTCCGACAATCGGGATGAAGGCTGATACAGCAACGATCGAGGCGACCAGGAAGGGATAGGGGAAGGAGAAGATCAGCATCGTGACGAGAAACAGTCCACCGAGGATGAGTGCTTCCACAGCCATCGTGGCGATGAAGGCCTGCATCGTATGAGTCCCTACCCTGCCTCCGTGGATCAGTTTCGCGTAGAGAGACTCAGACAGGTAGGCTTTCAATAGATTCTTCAGTTTCCCTATCATCTCTTCCTTTTTCGCTAGAATGTAGACGGCAAACACGAGAGAGAGCAGGACCGTGACCACGGAGGATACGGTTGACTGCACGATCGAAAGAGAGGATCCGACAATGGTTTTCGCTCCTGACTGAACCAGTGACATCACCTCGGCTTCCACACTTGCCAGATCAAGATTCACCCCTGTAGTCCACCCGGGAAGGTTGTAACTCAGGGTAGCGGCATAGTCAGACAGCCTCTGCAGCAGCGGAGGCAGCTTCTCCACGACCTGCACTGCCGCCTGTGATAACTGCGGAATTATGATAAACAGTAACACCGTCACGATAAGCAGGGCCATGAATACGGTGACTATGAGAGACAGACCTCTTCTCAGAGGCGCCTTTCCTCTGGTGAAGAGCCGTGTCTCGAAAAACTTGAGAGGAACACTGATGAGTACGGCGAGAAAGAGACCGAGCAGAACCGGAGCGAGGATATGTACCAGAGCCAATCCGATCGTCCGTATCGGCTCAAGGGCTATGATAAAAAGAATGACTGCAATAAAGGCAATGATGCGGGTCATTGATGGGGTGCCTGATTTTTTCTCATTCATGCCGAGTTCCTCTCTTTCTGTCTTTGTTGCTTATGCAACAGCAACATCTATCTAACCTGTGTATAGTATAGAGTACCTGTTTATAAAGGAGAATACAATGATTGAAAGAAGATACGCCTATGCCACCGATAATGAGAAACATATTGAGAAACTCATCGATGATGATCCTGTCATGATAAACCACATGGTGCTTCCTCAGGGAGAATGCGTCCCCGACCATCGGGCGAACTCGTATGTTCATATGATTGTCGTGAGAGGAACGCTTACCCTTGAGCTTGGAGAACAGGAACCTCACCAGTACGAAAGAGGTTCGATCGTCAACATCCCGTATGACACCTTCATGAAGGTGAGAAACGACCTTGAGGAAACCTGTGAATTCTTCGTCGTGAAGTCCCCTTCACCACGGGTATACGGGAAATAATCGTCCCGTCACCGCGACTTGATCGGATCAGAGGCAAGCAGATGTGCAGCCCAGGAAAATCTGGGGTCATCTGCCTGCGTTATCCAGTGGTCCAGCCTTTTTCCCAGCCGGGATATCTCCTGCTCGACCAGAGGCCATCCGTCTCTCTCACCGTAGCGGCGGATGATCGCCGTAAGACGGTAGAGGGGGAAAGCCCGTGCATGCCCCTGAGCATGGACGGTTGAGCATGCCTGCCCTACCGCATGCACCAGGGCGATTCCTTCCCTGTCGTCCATATCCTTTGCCAGGGCATTGGCAGGCGAGAATTGACCTTCTTGCTTCAGGAAGAACAATCTCTCCCCGTGCCCACTGTCTGCTCAGAGAAAGCGTGAGGGAGGGGATTCCCTCCTGAGGAAACATCTCGCTGAACCGGCCACACGCCTCTTCACCGCTCTCCAGTGCCCAGAGCACGACACTTCTCTTTCCACATCTCCCCAACTGATGCATGAGCGGTGCGAGCGAATCACTGTCGGGAGAGAAAAGAATGGCCGCGCCGCGCCTCATTTTTCTGAGGACTTCTTTCCTTTCCTTTTCAGTCATGGTATGACCTCCATCTCTTATCGTATCACAGACTGAGTGCATGTGATATCATCTGTAATTCATCCTTGACATATTTCTTATTATTCCTTATTATTCCTATTAATGTTATTTTTAGGAAGTTTTAGTTATGAAAGAGACATACTATTCAGTGGATCAGATCGCACAGCTGCTGAGCATTCATCCCAAGACGGTGCAACGCTACATCAGGGAAGGTAGAATCAACGCGGTGAAGCTCGGCAAGAGCTGGAGGGTATCCGGTCATGACCTGAGCAGATTCACCGAGGGAACCACCGCCTCTGACAAACCTGCGATGCTCACTGAGGAGCATCTGAGCGCCAGGATCTCGGCTGTCGTTGACCTTGAGGCAGGAGGGAGGGAAAGAGCAATTCAGATCCTCAATGCGGTGAATGCCCTGATGAATGCAAAACCCTACGGGGAAGGCGAATGTACAGTGCACTCCCAGATTCTTGAACCTGAAATGCTCGTCCGCATCACTCTCTGGGGAGAGCTCATACCGGTCTCCGTCATTCTTCAGTCATTACGTGCCTACAGCGGATAGGAGGAGAAAGATGAAATTCATGATACAGAACAGCACGCCACTCGCTCTTGCGGAGCATGAGCGCATTGATTCTCTCTCCGATGCTCTCGATATGATGGCGAATGCCCGCTACCTGGGAAACAGCGAGGCGATCATCATCGCTCAGGAGAATATCCATCCGGAGTTTTTTGATCTCAGAACCGGCTTTGCCGGGGAAGTCCTGCAGAAATTCTCGACCTATATGATGCGCCTGGCTATCACCGGCCCTCTTGACCGATTTTCCAGTTCAGCCTTGAGAGATTTTATCTATGAGTGCAACAGCGGCAGCAGTGTCCTCTGGGCGGAGCACACGGAAGAAGCCGTCAGGAGATTCTCCTCAGGAGAGCGATAGTCTCAGTGTGAGAGGTCTGGGGATACATGTCGGCAAAAGCAATGCGCTCGAGTGCATACCCGTTCTGAAAGAGCATCGCCGTGTCACGGGAAAAGGTGGCTGAGTCACAGGAGACGTAAATGATCGCGTGCGGTCTCATCTGATGAATAGCCCGGCGGGCGGATGCAGAAAGGCCGCTCCTCGGAGGATCGACAATAACGGTATCAACCTCTCCCGCATGCTCTTTTTTTCCCCAGGATTCAACTTCCCCGGTGAAGAAACGGGTGTAGTGAAGATTTTCCCGGGCGAGAGCGAGACAGGCTGATTCCCGTTCAACGGCGACAGTCTCCTTCTGTTCGCTTTCCACGAAGGAGGCGAAGGTACCTACCCCGCTGAAAAGATCCACAATCCTCTCTCCTACCGTATACTGCTGAATGAAGGGGATCATCTTCTCCAGAACGCCTACATTATTCTGAAAGAACACTTCGGCACTTGCCTGAAGCGGTTTTCCTGACACCGAGACAGACACAGGCTCAGCTGAGAGGCTCACCCTTCCATCGCTGCCGCAAAGAGCCGGCACCGTGACGATCCCGTCCCTACCCCGCTTCCTGGAAGCAACCGTAAGAATCTCATCACGGCCCGAGTTCAGCAGCTCATTCAGCTCTGGAACAAGAACAGGACAGGAGGCAATATCGATCACTTCATGGCTTTTTGCAGCGAAGAATCCGATACGTTCTTTTTTCAGGTCTACCTGGAACCGGACGCGCTGACGGTAGGAAAGCGGTGCAGAGGTGATCGGAGGGTCAACGGTCACACGGGAGAAGTCGACCTTCCCCAGACGTCTGAGGTTCTCAAGGACGATCGCCTCTTTGATCTTCACTCCCTCCTCGGGAGAGACAATCTGAAGGTCACATCCTCCGCAGCGGGAATAATAGGGGCACAGGGGTGTCACACGGTGCACAGAAGCGCTGATGACCTCTTCCAGTTCACACCTCACAACCTGCTTGCGCCGGGAAACCTCACGAACCTCCACCACTTCGCCTGCCAGAGTTCCGGGAACGAAACAGATATCCTTACCTACCCGTGCCAGCCCGTCGCCCTGAGCGACCACCTTCTCTATCGTAACTCTCATGAAAGAGATTCCTCTACCAGTGAGACGAATTCATCCACATACTTCTCTATGACAGACAGGCTCTCAAGCCAGAATGACTTTTCCCTGATGTTGCATCCGACCGTGTCGGTCACACTCGCGGCATCGGATTGACCGCTGAAGGCGAGAAGCGTATCCAATCGTGAGGGGAAGTTCTCCCTGTCCTTCCTCATATTCCCGGTAGAGGCCGAGAGCAAACAGCTGTCCGAAGGCATAGGGGTAATTGTAGAAGGGAAGATCCACGCTGTAGTAATGCCCTTTCACTGCCCACATATACGGGTGAAGCTCTTCCCTGTTCAATGCCTCGGTGGTAACTCCTGATCTGTGCATCCCTCATCATCCTGCAGAAATCGTCCGGGCTTCCCTCTCCGCTGGAGACTGTCTCGAAGACCGCTGACTCGAAGTAGTAGCGACTGAGAATATCGACGCCAGACCTGGGAAGCATCCTGCAGAAAAGAATCGATCAGTGATATCCGTTCCGTCGTCTCTGTTCCCTTCAGGGTCTCAGTGAAGATAATGAACTGGCTGAATATTGAAGCGGTCTCGGCGAGGGTCATGGGGTAGTCCCTGTGCACAGCAGGGAGATCCTTCACAAGCGAGTCATGATAGGCATGACCGAGCTCATGGGCTACCGTAGAGAGGGCATCGAAGCTTCCGTCGAAGTTGCAGAGGATTCTCGATTCCCCCCCGGGAAGGGAAGAAGGTGCAATAGGCTCCCCCGACCTTCCCCTCCCTGATCTCGGCATCTATCCACCCGGTGCGGAAGGCCCCCCGGGCACTGCTTCCCATTGCCGGATGGAAGGCTTCCAACGAGGAGATGATGAGCTCCTTCGCTTCAGCGAAACTGTAGCTCTTTTCCTGCACGCCAAGCGGTGCGAACAGGTCATAGAATGAGAGAGATTCAAGACCCAGGGCAGCGGCTTTCGCCTTGAAATAGCGGTTGAAGAGAGGCAGAGACTCCTCTATCGAGGAAATCAGGGCATCAAGCACTTCACGTGTGATTCTTGATGCATCCAGAGCACATGAGACGGCATCACTGTAGTTTCTCTTCTTGTAGAGGGTGAGTGCACTCCCCTTGATTCCATTCAGGCAGAAGCTGAGAGGAAGGGCCTGCTGCTCCAGAAGTTCCAGTTCCTTCTGATACGCCCTCTTCCTGATGTCTCGCCGTGGAGAGAATGCGAGAGCTCTCAGCTCGGTGAGCGTCTTACGTTCCCCGGTCTCGATCTCCCACAGAATAGAGGAGGTGGAGGTGATGACCTCATGCATCCGGGCGAAGGCATCGGCTCCGGTAGTCTGCAGAGCATAGGCGATCTCCTCTTCTCCCGGTGTCATCAGGTGTGAGGCATCCTTCAGGAGTTCCCTGATGGTATAGATATAGGGTTCGAGCACGTCGCTCTGGGAGAGTAGTGATTCAATCTCCGATTCCCAGGGAGCCAGAGCGAGGACCATCTCGGTCCTGCCCTTCTTCACAAGCAGTCCCTTTCGTGCGACGTCATGGATCCCCTGGACGGCCTCACCGTCGGTGGTATCTACAGTCATCAAAGCGTGGACATAGGCATCAAGAGTCTCATGGACATCAGACAGGTTCCCATACGCATCGAGCACACGAAGGATATGGTCCTCGTTCACTGAGAAAGCATCCACTTCCTTCTTGAGAAGATGGTAGAGCAGATCGACCTGATCGAGGTCCCTCCTGTACTCTTCACTTTCGAGAGATGTATAGATAGAGTTGAGATCCCATCTCGGGATTCGATTCGTCTTCGCCATGAGAAGCTCCTAGAGATCGAGTCCGAATTCCTGAATCTTGTTCAGCAATGTCCTTCTAGAAATACCGAGTTCCTGTGCAGCTTTCGTCCTATTTCCTTCCCAGCGGTGAAGGGAACGGATGATGGCATCTTCCTCAAGCTCTTTCAATGATTTCACTTCCTGATTCTCGGTATAGGACGCGGCGGATGTAGTGTCACGCTGAGCACTCAGATCGGGAGGGAGAGAGATATCTTCCACAAGAATCGTATCGGAAGAACAGAAGATCATAGCACGTTCAAGGACATTCTCAAGTTCACGCACATTCCCGTAGAACGGGTGCCGTTTCAGCATATCGAGAGCATCCGGAGAGAGCCCTTCCACGCTCAGTCCCATCTTCCTGTTCAGTCGTCGAATGATCTGTGCGGTCAGGAGAGGGATATCTTCTTTCCGTTCCCGTAAAGGAGGAATGACAATTCTCACGACATTCAGCCGATAGAACAGATCCTCACGGAATTCACCCTTCACAACCAGCTCTTCCAGATTTTTGTTGGTAGCCGCGACGATCCTCGCATCGATAGGGATCGACTGAGTCCCGCCCAGACGTGTGAGGGACCGCTCCTGAAGCACCCGCAGGATCTTCACCTGAAGAGCCATCGGCATATCACCGATCTCGTCAAGGAAGAGGGTCCCGCCGTTCGCCAGCTCGAACATACCGTTCTTCCTGCCGGAGGCTCCTGTAAAAGCACCTTTCTCATACCCGAACAATTCGCTCTCAAGAAGATTTTCCGGTACCCCCCCGATATTCACAGCGACGAAAGGAGCCTGGGAAGAGCCGCTGTGACGGTGTATCTCACGGGCAACGACCTCTTTCCCCGTACCACTCTCTCCTGTGATAAGCACAGTGGCATTCGAGTGAGAGATCTTATGAATCACACCCTTGATCGACTGAATTGCAGAGGAGAGGCCGAAAAGATTCTCTTCGTCCTCATTTTCCCTTGTCATCTGAACGGCTGTCTTCAGCCGTGCGCTTTCAATCAGGGCATTGATACGGATGAGCAGTTCATCGACATCGAAGGGTTTAGTGAGATAGTCCTGGGCTCCTTCTTTCAGCGCGGTAACGGCATCCTCGATCTCGCCGTGGGCGCTGATCATCACGACCGGCATCCTGAATCCGTTATGCCGAATCCATTTCAGCAGTTCAAGACCGTCCATTCCCGGCATCTTCAAGTCAAGAAGAACAGCATCGTACGCATGAGAGGTGAGGAACCTCTGGGCTGAGAGTCCGTTCTCGGCTGCATCGGTCTCGAATTTCTCGAGTTCGAGATATTTACATACCAGGTTTCGTATATTCAGTTCGTCATCTACCACAAGAATACGCATCAAAAGTCTCCTAGACATGGGATAGCGGGAGAAGGATCTCCACGACAGTGCCGCCGCCTTCCCGATTATACAGCTTAAGGTCCCCTCCGCGGGCACGGACAAACTGCCTGCTGATCGAGAGACCGATTCCCGATCCCTTCACCTTTGTAGTAAAGAACGGATCGTAGATCTTATCAAGGTGTTTCGGGTCGATTCCGTCTCCCCTGTCACGGATATAGATGTAAAGGAACCGTTTCTTCGTCCTTGTAATTTCCACAGAGACTTGAGGATCCCTCTCGTCGGTACTCTCTATCGCGTTCTTGAGAAGATTCTCAAAGATGGAGCGGGCACGCGAGGGATCGATCGAGATATAGGCCTTCTTCATCGAATTCGACGTGAACGTGATCGGGGTTTCGAAGCGTTCGGTCAGAGACCTGATCATTCCCCTCACCTCGATCGGTTCGGGAGTCCCTACCGGGTTTCTCAGGAAGTCATTGATACGGTCCGTAAGAACTCTGAGTCTCCTCGATTCCTGATCGATTACGGTCAGACCTTCGGTCGATTCTTTCGGGAGAGTCTTCTCGAGAAGATCAATGCCCAGACCATGGGCTGAGGAGATGGGAATCACCCGCTCATAGCCGAAGCGGTAATAGTCGTATACAAGGTCATCCCGTGACGGGGAGTCAACCTTATTGACTGCGAGGATAAGTTTGTCGCTGAAGGGGCGGAGACGCTCGATAAGCACCTCATCCTCCTGAGATACCTCGGTGACATCCATCAGGAGGATAACCGCATCCGAGATCTCAAGGATCGAGAGGGCTCGCTCGGTAACGAGGGAATCGAGTCCCTCCTGTTCCAGCTTGATCCCTCCGGTGTCCACGAGGAGCACCTGGTTGTTCCCCAGAAGCCACTTCTCGGGTATCGGGTCACGCGTCACGCCCGGAGTCGGGTCGGTGATCGCTCGCCGTTTCTGAATCAGACGGTTGAAGAGGGTCGATTTCCCTACGTTCGGTCGTCCGATAATTGATATAATGGGTAATCCCTGTCTACGCAGTGATGATAGTACCGAATCTGTCATGCATCCATTCCCTTATGTATGTATTGATGTTGACCAGCGAAGACATCGACATCACGGTGTCGACCATCTCCTTCGCCTCTTCCAGGGTCACCGACCTGATGATGTTCTTTACCTCGAGAAGACTCTGGGGACTCATCGAGAACTCATCCAGTCCGAGACCGAGTAGAAGGACCGTCGTGAGAGGGTCTCCTGCCATCTCTCCGCACATCGCTACCGGTATAGATTGTTCATGCCCTTTTTCTATGATCATCTTCAGCAGCCGCAATACTCCGACGTGGAACGGCTGATAGAGATAGGCAATCATGTCGTTCCCCCGGTCAACTGCGATAGTATACTGAATTAAGTCATTTGTTCCAATAGAGAAGAAGTCGGTTTTCTTCGCAAGCAGATCTGCTACGATCGCGGCGGAGGGAACCTCTATCATAGTCCCCACCTCGATATTCTCATCAAACTCAAGACCATCTCTTCTACACTCGTCTTTCACCTGGGAAAGGACGATTAACACATTGTCGAGCTCCTCGGGCCCGCTGATCATGGGGAACATGATCTTCGTCTTCCCGTAGACGCTCGCTCTCAGGATAGCCCTGAGCTGTATCTTGAAGATATCCTTGCGTGAGAGACAGAAACGGACGGCACGCCAGCCGAGGATAGGATTCTCCTCTCCGAGCCCTTCCATGCCGGGGATCACTTTATCACCTCCGACATCGATCGTCCTGATGGTGACCGGTCCGATATCCTTCATCTTCTCAATAACAGATTTATAAGCGACAAACTGTTCTTCTTCACTCGCTCCGCCCGGTTTGAGGAAGAGGAATTCACTCCTGAACAGTCCGATTCCGGCCGCACCGTGATCAATGACGGTCTCAAGCTCCTCAATCGTCTCGATATTCGCCTTCAATGTGACCGAGTGACCATCCTTCGTCGTGGCAGAGAGATCGGTAAGCTGCTGAAGCTCTTTCTCATGGGCGATCCACTGGAGAAAACGCTCCTGCATCTTCTTCGCCGAGGCGGTGGAAGGGCGAACGCTTACTTCGCCGAGGTTACCGTCAACGATGATCTCGTCACCCATCTGCACCTTTTCTGTGATTCGGCCGAGCCCGACGACAGTCGGGATCTGCAGGGCACGGGCGAGAATCGCCACGTGAGAGGTTCTTCCCCCCTTATCAAGGGCGATAGCCTTGATATGGGTAGGGTTAAGGGCGAGGGCTTCGGAGGGAAGGAGGGTATCGGCGACAATGACGACCTCTTCGGTGATGCCCGAGAGATCGGGACGGCTCTTTCCCATCATGTTTCTGATAATACGCCATCCGATATCATAGATATCGGCTTTTCTCTCCCTGAGGATCGGGTCGTTCGAGGAATCGAGAAGCTCCGCATACTCGGTGAGCACCTTTTCAACCGCCCATTCACTGCTGATCTGATGAGTTTCTATATGATGCTCTACAAGGGAGACGAATTCAGGATCCTGAAGCATCATCAGATGAGTCTCGAGGATTTTCCTGTGTTCATCGGTTGTCACATCGACCAAGGTCTCGTTCAGTTCCCTGTCAATATGACCGCGTGCAGTATGGAAACGATTCTTCTCTTCTTCCAGCAAAGCCTGTTCAACCGCAAGGCGGGGAATGACGAGTTTCTCATGCACATAGAGGAAAGATTTCCCTGTGCCTATACCGGCTGACGCCGCGATGCCTTTCAGAATTCTCATGGTAGAACTATCATACGAGGTTTTATACCTGATGTAAATAGAAGGTTATCAGAGAATTGGATTCGGTGTATACTCGTGGCATGAACCCTCTCAAGGGAGTTCCCCGGACTCTCATCTATCTGATTACAGCACTGGTGATTATCATCATTCTTTCCCTCTCTGTCATCCTTTCTCTCGGGAGAATCCGTTCCTCTGTGGAGGCCAGCGGAGTCATTGCCATGATACGGGAACACCGCTCTGCTCAGAGCAGGGAGGGAGAGAGTCTCTATACCCTCTATTACCCACTCATGTCGGCTACCGAAGACACCTACCGGTATACGAGTACACGGGTGAGTGTGACCGTGCAGGAGTCTTCCTATCACTCGCTCCTTGAAGCCCTGCTTGCCCCCCTGCCGCAGGGCCCGCTTCTTGAAGGAGCGGTATCATTCATCCCTGAGGGGACGCGCCTTATCGGCTTCACGGTAAGGGGCAGCATAGGCTATGTCTCCCTTTCTCCCGAGTTCCTTGAAGACACACCGTTCGAACAGTGCTCGTACGAACGACGGACTGACCAGATCAGAAAAACTCTTCTTGAGAACTTCAGTCTTGAGGAGGTGGTGTTCATCGTCAGTGATGTGATCCTCGATATCGAAGGCTGACCCTCTCTTTCTGAAAGTATTGTATACAATTACCCGAAACAGCGTGTGGCACACTTTACCTCTTTCCCCATTTCTTTTTACAATGCGTGAAGCATAATAATCATCAGGAGATACGTATCACATGACTGAAACGGACATCAAAGACAGAACAGCAAACCCTGCCCCTCTCGGACTCATGGGCTTCGGAATGACCACGGTCCTTCTCAACCTGCACAACGCAGGACTCTTCGGACTCGGTTCCATGATACTTGCCATGGGAATTTTCTACGGCGGAGCCGCACAGGTTATCGTAGGAATCATGGAATGGAAGAAGGGAAACACCTTCGGAACAACCGCCTTCACCTCCTACGGCCTCTTCTGGCTCTCTCTGGTAGGACTGAAAGTCATGCCCGCGATGGGCGTTGCCGCAGCTCCGGCAGAAGGTGCAATGGTCGCCTACCTCATCATGTGGGGTCTCTTCACCGGTGTGCTGTTCATCGGAACACTGAGACTGAACAGAGCACTGCAGGTTGTCTTCGGTTCCCTTACCGTTCTCTTCCTCATGCTCGCACTCGGCGATGCGACCGGCAATGCTGTCATCAAGACCATCACAGGTATCGAAGGTCTCTTCTGCGGACTCTCTGCAATCTACGCAGGACTCGCACAGGTTCTGAACGAAGTCTACGGAAAGACTCTCTGGCCGATCGGTCCTGTGCAGAAATAATCAACATCTGATCGTACCGGGAAGATACACCTCTTCCCGGTGACAGGATTCCTCCTTCCATCACTTCTCAACACAATTGACTATTAAACCAAATCCGGTTTAAAAAGTACAAAATTTATTCTTATTTCATCATTTAAAAAGATTTATATTATGCAAATCTAGTATACAACAATAAAATTGCATGATATTCTATTGTTATGAAAAAGATATACAAGAGATTCATACAGTTACCGACACATGAAACCTTCTTTCTCTGGGGTCCCAGGCAATCGGGAAAATCAACATTCCTCAAAGAAACGTTTCAAACAGCGTTCTGGGTAGATCTCCTTCTTCCCCACAACTACCGTAGATACATGAGCAAGCCGGAACTTCTGATCGAAGAAGTAACACTGCAATCACCTGAGCTTGTTGTGATTGACGAAATCCAGAAAGTGCCCCGCCTCCTCGATGCAGTCCACTGGATGATAGAAAACCTGGGAACTCACTTTGTCCTCTGCGGATCGAGTGCGAGGAAAGTGAAACGAGGTCATGCGAATCTTCTAGGTGGACGCGGTCTAAGATTTGAGATGTATGGACTATCAGGAGAAGAAATCGGTGAAGATCTCGACTTCATGGCTCTCCTGAACAAAGGATATATTCCTTCCATATACACAAGCAGACGACCGAAGCCATACTTGAATGCCTATGTATCACAGTACCTTAAGGAAGAGATAGCAGAAGAAGGTCTGGTGAGAAACCTTCCCGCCTTCTCGGAGTTTCTGAATATTGCCGCACTTTCCGATACAGAACCGGTGAACTACTCGACCATCGCCAGGGATGTCGGCGTTGCAGTTACCACAGTGAAAGGATACTTCGAAATATTAGAGGATACTCTTATCGGAAAGTTCCTGCCTACCTATAAGAAACGTCCGAAAAGAAGAATATCCATCGCCCCGAAATTCTACTTTTTTGATGTGGGCGTGGTCAATTTTCTCGCGAAGAGAGGTCCGATGGAAGTCGGAAGTGAGCTGCTCGGCAAAGCATTCGAAAACTGGGTGTTTCATGAACTCACTTGCTACAATTCATACAGGGAAGCATATGCCGAGTTTTTCTACTGGAGACTGACTTCAGGTATCGAAGTTGATTTCATCATCAACCACCTTGACTGTGCGATTGAGGCAAAAGCTTCGACACATATAAGGCAGAATCATCTGAAGGGATTGCGGGAGTTGAAAAAGGAGCACCCTGAAACACGGAAGCTGGTGCTTGTCTCTCTTGATACCCATGACAGGGTGAGTGAGGATAATATCCTGATCCTGCACGCTTCGACATTCCTCAAGAAATTATGGGCTGGGGAGTTTTTCTTCTAAATCATTTCATCTCTATTTCTGATGACATGAACATGCTTTATAAAAACCAAGACTTTTTTATAAAACTGAAAGCCCTTGTTGTGTAAAAAAGGTCAGAGATTCTACCTGTCCCCTATGCATGTGTAAGACTGGAAACAGCGGTACAATACGATTCATGAGATTCCTGAAAAAGGATCTGCAGACGTGGGATCTTTTTCTGTAAGATCGAAAGTCTCTCCGGGTCAATACGGGTCTCATAGACACTCCTGAACACATGCCGGAACCCTCTGAGTTCATCAGCAATACCTGCAAGTTCCTTTCCCATGAAAGCGGGACGGATTCCGGGAAGTTCAAGCTGCATCGCATCTATAAGATGTTTATGCCAGGATTCTGATGGAAGATGATTTTCGAAAGTTTTGGAAATACGGAGAAAATAATTCTCCATTGTCGTATAAAGAGTATGAAGAGTATATCCTAAAGCTGCCCAGTCCAGCTCATCCTGAGCTCCCTCATTGATGCGCTGCCAGGCTTTTGAATTCATCAGATAGTTTTCTTTTAAAACCTGATATTCCTTGTCCAGCTGTGCAATAAGTATCACGGCCTCCTCAGGCGTCAGTGCTATAGAGAACTTTCCCATGTGTATCAATCTCCTCTTTCATAAAATCCGGTAGAGACCTATAGTCAACAAGATCGACTTTAAAGCTGCTGTCCAATGCAATTGAAGTACATGCATACAGCTCTCGTCCCTCGAAGGAAAGATCTATATCGAAGGAAGGATTGCGGGGGACTCCTTTGGCAAGAGATCCGAAAAGAACGATCCTTTCCAGTGCTGGGTCTCGCCTTCGGAATTCGTGTATCAGCCGATCGATCTCCGTCATTGCTTCTTTCATACGTGTCTCCAATACATCCACCGCTACTTCATGTGTTTTTGCTTGAGACTGTTTAACTTTATCTAGTAGATCTTCTGATATCATGATAGGCCAATGATACTACACTCTTTGCATGGTGTCACCTCTTCATATTCGAGAGGCTATTCCACCGGAGGCGAAACGGTTGCATTCACATGTCGAAGTCACGGTTTCTATGTTCCATCTCTTTGATGCACACGCCATCAGTTCAGGAGGCTGTTCAATGTTTCCCAGTAGGTTTCTCTAGCCATACCCCTCTCAGTGGTAAGAAGAGCAAGAAATTCCCTGTTCCCCTTCCTTCCAGTGATGGGAGAAAGAAGCAGTCCGTGGATCCCTACTCCCTCTTCTACGAGAGTTGAATACACCTGATCCATCGTCTCTTTAAGCAGTTCATCATCTGTGATGATTCCGTTGAATCCTTCTGTTTCAGGGTCTACTTCGAACTGGGGTTTGATCAGGAAGATCAGCTTCTTCTGTGTTGTCAGGGAGAGGATGTGAGAAGCAACGCCCCGTATGGAACGGAAGGAGAGGTCTGCGACGGCGATGGAGGCAGGAGGAGTGAGCGTTTGAATATGCAAGATATTCGTCCTCTCGTGGACGATGACACGTTCATCGGTTCTCAGGCGGTAATCGAGCTGATTATACCCGACGTCCACAGAGTGCACGGCTGCAGCTCCATGCTGGAGAAGACAGTCGGTGAAGCCTCCGGTGGAGGCTCCTGCATCGAGACAGACCTTTCCGCTCACATCAAGATGAAAGGATTCAAGGGCATGTTCGAGTTTGACGCCTCCACGCGAAACATACTTCGGGATATCGATCACGGCAGTACTGAGAGAGCTCACCTTCTGTGAAGCGTCGACGATGGTCTCCCCGTCCACCTTCACATTCCGCCCTGCGATATATCCCTGAAGGCGTGCAGCGTCGATATCAGGGAACTGACGTTTCAGGAGTTCGATCGCCTGTATCTTTTTCGCTTTCTTCATCGCCTCAGTCACACTCCGGCATCTTCCTTGATCCGCTTGATGGAGAGAGCCTTCTTCGTATCGAGGTCGATCTCGATCACGACTCCCTGAAGGGAGGCTGCCTCATCAAGAATCTGATTCCTGTAGGGAATCTGGTGGAGCTGCCGTTCGATGGCGATGGAGGGGTCTGAACCGATGACGGAGTTGAAGGGTCCGCACATCCCCAGGTCTGTGATATACGCAGTACCTTTCGGAAGGATCTGTTCATCCATCGTCTGCACGTGGGTGTGGGTTCCCACCACTGCGCTCACCTTCCCGTCGAGGTAATGGGCGAGCGCCTCCTTTTCCTGAGGGACTTCGGCATGGAAGTCCACGAGGACGGCATCACAGCTCTTGGAAAGCTTATCCACCGTGGCGGAACCGACGGTAAAGGGGTTCTCGATCGGCGGCATCTGATGGCGTCCCTGCAGGCTGATCACACCGATCTTCGCCTTGGGAAGGTTGATGACGGTGGCTCCCGTTCCGGGAGCGGAGGAGTGGTAGTTCGCCGGGCGGAGGATCCTCGAATCGCTCTTGAGCGTCGGGAGGAACTCATCTCTCTGCCAGATGTGGTTTCCGCTGGTTATCACATGCACTCCGGAAGAGAAGAGCTGCCCCGCTATATCGCGGGTAAGGCCGAAGCCTTCGTCGGCGTTCTCACCGTTGACGATGACGACATCGGCACGGAGGCGTTTGATGAGTTGCGGCAGTTTCATAAAAAGGGCTCTGCAGCCCGGTCGTCCGATGACATCCCCCAGGAGCAGAGCCGTTACTGTACGTCTAGAAGCCATACAATCCTTTGTTCAATCTTAACGCGCGTATTCTACGACACGCATCTCTCTGATGATGGTCACCTTGATCCTTCCGGGGTAGCGCAGTTCCGCTTCGATGCGTCCTGCAATGCCCTTTGCGATCTCCTTGGCCTCAGAGTCATTCACGATCTCGTTATTGACCAGAATCCTGAGTTCACGTCCTGCCTGAATGGCGAACGCCTTATCAACTCCGTTGAAGCTCTCAGCGATCTGCTCAAGGTTCTCAAGCCGTTTGATGTAGTTGTCGAGGGTCTCACGGCGTGCACCGGGCCGGGCTGCCGAGATGGCATCCGCAAGCTGTACGATGACAGACTCAATGCAGTTCGGTTCGACATCATCATGGTGGGAGAGAATCGCATTGACGACCCGCGGGTCCTCACCGAGCCGTTTGGCGAGATCCGCACCCATCTCTGCGTGGTTCGCATCGCCGTCCGATTCGATTCCCTTTCCGATATCATGAAGGAGTCCGCCGCGTCTGGCGATCTCACGGTCGGCCCCGACTTCACCTGCGATCATGCTGGCAAGGACGGCAACTTCCCTTGAGTGAGAGAGAACGTTCTGTCCGTAACTCGTTCTGAAGTGCAGCTTCCCGAGAGCCCTGACCATCTCCTGCGACATGTTGTGGATGCCGAGGTCGAAGAGCACCTTATCGGCCTCTTCCATCGTGATGCGGGTGATCTCCTTGGTAACCTTCGTGACAACCTCTTCTATCCGTGCCGGGTGAATCCTTCCATCCTGGACAAGACGTTCGAGAGCAACACGTGCCACTTCCTTCCGAACAGGATCGAAACAGGAGATGACGACAGCCTCCGGAGTATCATCAATGATGATATCGACGCCGGTAAGGGTCTCAAGAGTCCTGATGTTACGACCTTCACGGCCGATGATCCGTCCCTTCATCTCGTCGCTAGGCAGAGAGACCGTTGTGACGGTCACTTCGCTGCTCACTTCGGTTGCCAGACGCTGGATCGAGGTGACAATAATGTCGCGTGCGACCTTGTCCGCCTTGATCTGAGCTTCCTGCTCGATCTTGTTGATACTCAGCTGTGCATCACGCTTCGCCTCTTTCTCGAGAGACTCGATGATCAGGTTCTTCGCCTCTTCGACACTCATGGTCGCAACTCTTTCGAGTTCGCTTGTCCACTTGGTCTCCATCTGCGTCAGTTCCTGTGCACGATTCTGGTTCTGTACCTCTTTATCTGCGAGTTCTTGTTTCTGGACATCGAGATCTGCCTGTTTCTTCTCGAGGTTTTCCTCTTTCGTTAACAGTCTTCTCTCGGTTTTCTGAAGTTCACCTCTCCGTTCTCTTGCTTCCCTTTCCTGCTGTTGTTGTTCTTTTAACAATAAATCCCGGGTTTCAATTAACAGTTCTTTACTTTTCGCTTCTGCTTCTTTTATAGCTTCTTCATTCAATCTCACAGCCTTCTGCTCGATTGAAGTCAGCTTGAACTTCGCATACGTCCAACGGATAAACCATCCGATGACAATACTTACAAGACAAAGAGGGATACATATAAGTAGTAAATTCATAGTTACCCCCATTGTGATTTTCACATAATACGGGGAGGCCTGTACCGTGTCAAGTCTGACTTGAGAGGTAAAATCATGTGGTGAGGGATATATATCTGACAGAAAAGAAATAAGCCGTCCCTGTAAAAGGACGGCTAGATGTAAGAATTATTCAGTCAGAGATGGGGTTAGGAGCTCTTCTTCTCGCTCTTAGCCTTCTTCTCTTCCTTCTTCTCGCCAGTTCTGACAACGAGCTCAAGAAGAGCCATCTCAGCCCTGTCACCCTGACGGCGACCGGTCTTGATGATTCTGGTGTACCCGCCGTTCCTCTCTGTGTAGAGGGGAGCGATCTCGGTGAACAGCTTGGCGACGATTTCCTGGTCCTTGATGTCCCTTGAAATCATACGCCGGGCAGTGAACAGAATCAACCTTTCGCACGGGTGATCATCTTCTCAGCGTTGCGCTGAACTTCCTTGGCCTTCGCTTTTGTCGTCTCGATTCTCTCGTATCTGAACAGCGAAGTGAACCATATTCCGTAACATAGGCCTTACGCTTCCTGTGAGCGTCGGCTCAGTGCATTAAAACCAATTCTATGCTTCATTCTCTTCTTCCTTGTCCCCTGGAATTCTGATTGAGTTCTTCAGGACAGAATAATCTGTCATGCCGAGACTCAGATTCCACTCTTTCAGTTTCTCTTTGATCTCTGAAAGGGATTTCTTACCGAAGTTACGGGTCTTGCCGATCTCTTCTTCAGTCTTCCTTGTCAGATCCCCGATCGTCTGGATGTTGAGCGTTCTTCAGGCAGTTGCTCGATCTCACGGAGAGTTCGAGTTCGCTGACGCTGGTGTTCAGAATCTTCTTGATTCTTTCTTCACCCTCATCCACTTCATCGTTGCTGTTCACCAGAGACTCATCGAAGTTGATAAAGATAGAGAAGTGATCCTTCGCAATCTTTGCAGCTTCGGCAAGTGCATTCTCGGGTGCGATTGAACTCGTCGTGTGTAGATGTCGAGAACGAGCTTGTCATAGTCGTTTCTCTGACCCACACGGGTAGGTTCGATCTCGTACTTGACCCGGGTGACCGGGGAGAAAGATGCATCCGATGGGGATCGTACCCGATCTCTTCGATGTACTTCTCGTTGAGCTCAGAAGGGACGTAGCCTCTACCGAGGTCGATCTGCATCTCCATCTCGATATTCGCATCATCCATCATCGTGAACAGGAGGTGATCCTTGTTCATGATCTCAACTTCGTTCTTCTCAAGGCTGGCGCCGGTGATGACACCGGCTCCCTTGCATTCAATAAGAAGAACAGTACCTTCAGCATCTTCAGGCATCTTGATCTGCAGTTTCTTGATCCGCGCGATAATCTCGGGGAGATCTTCCACAACTCCGGGGATCGATTCATACTCACTGCTAAGCAGGTGAGGGAGTCCCTCGGCGTTGAAGGTGGTGAATCTCACTGCAGTAACAGCATAGCCCTGGATCGAAGAAAGGAGAATTCTCCTGAGGCTGTTTCCGATGGTTGTGCCGTATCCTCTTTCAAAAGGGTATGCGACGAATCTTCCACTGTTCGCTTCTACGAGAGAGTGCTCAAAGGTAATCCCTTTAGGCTTCTTAAATCCTTTCAGAAGGTTCTTACGTGCCATGTTCACTCCTTAACGAGAATAGAGTTCGACGATCAACTGCTCTTTGATTACCTTCACTTCATCAACTTCTTCTCTGCGTGGTACTGCGTTGAACTTACCGGTCATGTTATCCGGATCAAGTGACAGCCAGGCAGCAAGACCGCTCTTAGTGTACTCTTT
>CAXXSP010000057.1:0-9276 GCA_963676605.2 Sphaerochaetaceae bacterium
CTCACCTCTTACGCTATGATGATCCGGTTTTCTACTGCTGTGAAGTTATACCCATGATCTTGTCCAGATAAACTGTGAGGAAGTTATCCTCATAATCGTCCGCAGTGAATATCGTGTTGATAAGATCCTGCTGAATGGACTGCTGGTTAACGTAGGGATAGATCATCGAAATATAGTCTCTTGTCTGTTCGTCCATCTCACCTTCGGAGGTGACCTGAACGACTATGGAAGAATCACCGCTGGCAATCAGAGAGGAGACTTCCCCCTCTTTCAGAGCGTAAAGCTCCTTCATGATATCCACATCGGTGGAAACAGCCTGCAGGTAGCCTGTCTGATCGGTATAACTGAATCCCATGAGATAGCTTGTCTCTCCCACATTCGGTGGAGTCAGGTCGACACTGTTGACAGTCAAACCGAGTTCATCAGCAGCTTCACTGAAGCTCATCGAGCTGTCATTCACCATGGAAAGCAGCTGCTCACCCTTCTCAGCCACATATGACTGAGTCACATCGGGATTGTTCGCCTGGATATAGGCTCTTACATCATCGAGGACATCACTGTCATTGTAATCGGGGAAGAAGGGAGCCTGTTCTACTCTGTACAGAGCATATCCGTTGGGAGATGCATAGACGTCACTGACCTGAGCAACCTCCGTGGAGAACAGTTCATTGACCTGCTCGGTATCGGTAAAATTGGTCTCGATCTCGTGGTAGTAGAACACTCCGGCCTTCCCGCCTTCTTCGGCAAATCCGTCCAGAGAGTTCTCTTCAGCTGCCTGTTCGAAAGTGATCTCGCCGTTTACGATCTGTTCTCTGATCGACTGTGCGGTCTGTTCATCATCAAGTGAGATGATCGAGATATCAATGAGTGTGAAGGGAGCCGGATTGGATAAAGCGAAGGCCCGGGTAGCATCATCAGGATAGATCGAAGCATCAAGGATAACGAAATCGAATGCTTTTGAGGCGTCTCCTATCGAAAGGATGTAATCAAGCTCTCCGTCACTGTCGAGAACCGACTGCAGATCGCTCACGATGATCTGTGTGGGAATCGAATCACTGATCTCTTTTTTGACCGAATTTTTGCTTTCGACACTTGCTTCTTCGTATGTCGCTATATCGAATTTACCGTCTTTGTTGTAGACACCGCTATCGATGATAGCATCATTCAGAGTGCTTTCTGCTACGATGATACCGGCATCATCCGCCATCTGCTCGATCGCGGTATGAAATACGGTCTGTTCGAATGCTCCCCGCCAGATCTGATATGCTGCAGCCTCACCGCTGCCGCTGTTCTGCTGAGCCTGATTCTGATATTGACGGTAGAAATAGTTTCCCTGTGAAAATTCGATCGGCTCTCCGTTATACGTACCGAACTGCACGCTGCTGCTGCTTTGAGAAGAGCCCAGTGAAGGGACAACGACCCCGACTATCAATACAATAGACAGCAGCCCCAGAATCACATAGGTAAGAATGAGAGAAAAAGTAATAGGTTGCCTGACTTTCTTTCCATCTTTTTTCTTAGGTGTTTTACTTGGTAGCTTCACTACGTTAGTACCATCGGTTTGAGACTGCTTGGAATCCTTTGAAGGCATGTATGACCTCTTTATGCGCAAAATCGTATCTGAATGTTGAGATACCTTGGAAAAAATACCATACACTTACAAGTATGTCAACGTAAGTGATTGACATTGAAAAACGCATTAATTATAGTGGGGTCTATTCGGGTAGTAGCGCAGGGGCTAGCGCACTTGGTTCGGGACCAAGGGGTCGGAGGTTCAAATCCTCTCTACCCGACTAAGACAATCCACACATTAAAAAAACCGACTGATCAGAGCTCTTTTTCATGATGAAGAGCTCTGACTTGTATTTCTCCCTTTCGGGCGTATTTGATAGCCTCCAAAGCGGCTTCGGCTGCACTTAAGGTCGTCGTATAGGGAATATCGTAGGCCAATGCGACTTGTCTCAATGACAGTGTACTGTGGAGAGACCGTCTTCCCATAGGGGTATTGATCAGCAGATCGATAGTCCCCATTCTCATGTGATCCACAATATTCGGATGCCCTTCCCCCTCTTTCAGAAGAACCTCGCTGAGAATACCTCTTTCGAAAAGGAATGCCGCATTTCCCCGGGTTGCCGCGATCGAGAACCCGAGTCTCTGAAATTCTTTTACGATGGGAAGAACTTTTTCTCTGTCTTTCTTGTTGACCGATACGCACACCCTCCCTTTCACGGGCAGGGCATTGTCGGCAGCGACCTGACTTTTATAATACGCCTCGCCGAAAGTGCTTCCGATACCGACGACCTCGCCTGTCGATCTCATCTGGGGTCCGAGCACCGGGTCGAGATGAGTGAACCGGGAGAATGAGAACACCGCTTCCTTTATCGCCCAGCCGTAACGGCATACACCGCTGACAGTATCACCGGGTTTCTGTACGACCTTCTGATCATATAAAGATCTCCCCTCCCAGATATTGACCGCCATTGCTACGATATCGACATCGGACATCTTTGAGAGAAACGGAATCGTTCTGCTTGCTCTCGGATTGACTTCGATCACATATAGCTGACTGTCTATGCTTGCGAGCTGGATATTCATGAATCCTCTGATATCGAGAGCCTTTGCGATCTTATAGGTGATCTCTTTTGTCATCTGTAAAAGATCATCGCTCATGTTGTAGGGAGGAAACACCGCGGCAGAATCTCCGGAATGAACCCCCGCAGCCTCGATATGCTGAAGGATACCGCAGATATAAAGAGACTCTCCGTCAAACAGGGCATCTACATCATATTCGAATGCATCCTCTAGAAAGTGATCGAGCAGAAGCGGAGAATCGTCACTGATGACGACCGGATCGTTCAGATACTGCTGAAGCTCATCTTCCGAGTAGAGAATATGCATGTTCGCACCGCCGAGAACATGAGAGGGTCTTACCAGAAGAGGAAAGCCGACCTGCTTCGCAAGCGGGATGACATCCTCAATGCTCGTGGCGCTCCTGTTGGAGCTCTGCCTGATTCCTATCTCCTCCAAAAGAGCGCTGAAGGCCTTTCGTTCATCACTGATGAACAAAGACTCATATGACGTGCCTGAGATTGCTATATTCTCTTTCTGAAGCGCTTTGAGAAGCTTCAGGGGAGTCTGCCCCCCCAATTGGACGACAACCTCCTTGACCTTTTCCCTTTTGACGATGTTGATGACTTCTTCGCTGCTGAGAGTCTCCAGATAGAGTCTGTCTGAGATCGAGTAATCTGTGCTCACTGTCTCGGGATTGTTGTTGATCATGATGGGATGGACACCGCTTTCCTTGTAGGCAAGGGAGGCCAGAGTACAGCAGGTATCGAATTCAAGACCCTGCCCCACCCGGTTCGGTCCGCTCGCGACGATAGCGACCGAATTTTTCCCTACCGGTTCACTCTCGTTCACCTCATCGTATGTAAGATAGCAGTAGGGTGTCGAAGCATCGAATTCTCCGGCACATGTATCTACGAAATGATCGACAGGAAATATTCCGTACTCTTTCTGGAGAGTTTGAACATCCTTCTCATCGAGACCGACAAGAGAGGCGATCCGCCGATTGCTCATGCCGTACGACTTCGCTTTGATGTACAGATCCCTGTCCAATGCAGAGCTTCTGAGCAGGTTGTCGAACTCGACCTGTCTCACTACAGCATCGACTATGAACGGATGATAACGGGTGATCTTCATCGCGCTGTCCGCATGTGAAGACCCGTAGCGGTTCAGATATGAATACAGGGCATGGATCCTGTATGGATGAAGCGAAGAAAGAACTGTAAGGACATCGTTCTCACTGTAGCGGTCGATCGATTCAAGTTCTACAACACCCTCTATCTTCTCCTCCGTACCCCTGATCGCTTTATTGAGTGCCTCCAGGAACGTTCTTCCGAGTGCCAGAGATTCTCCTACGCTTCTCATCTGTGTGCCCAGCGGCTGACTTGTGAAGGGGAACTTGTCGATCTCGAACCGGGGAACTTTCACCGCGATGTAGTCGAGAGCAGGTTCGAAGCTGCTGCTCGTTGTCCCCGTGATCTCGTTAAGGACCTCATCGAGAGTGTAGCCCACCGCAAGTTTCGCACTCACGCGGGCTATCGCATAGCCGGTGGCCTTGCTGGCGAGGGCAGAAGACCGAGAGACTCTGGGATTCATCTCGATGACGAGCATTTCACCGGTATCGGGGTTGACTGCGAACTGAACGTTCACTCCGCCCCCTCTGATTCCGACTTCTCTGATGATGCTCAGCGATGCGTCTCTCATCTTCTGGTACTGGCGGTCACTCAGATTGATGATGGGCGCTACCGTGATACTGTCTCCTGTATGGATCCCCATGGGATCGACGTTCTCTATCGAACACACGACGATCGCGTTGGATTCGCGATCGCAGATGACCTCCATCTCGAACTCCATCCATCCGATAAGAGACTGCTCGATAAGCACCTCGTGAGTCGTACTGGCAAGCAGCGCTTTCTGAACCATCGAATCGAAGGTATTCTCCTTTTCAATGATCCCTCCTCCGATTCCGCCCAGCGTGTAGTTGGGCCTGAGAATCAGAGGAAGTGAGTGATCCTTTTTGAAATCATATGCCATCTCGAGTGATGTTATCTGCTGTGAGTGCGGGCTCGACAGACCTATGGAGGAAACCAGCTGTTTGAAACTCTCTCTGTCTTCACCGTTCTTTATCGCCTCGACCGATACGCCGAGGAGTCTTACTCCGTGTTTTTCCAGAATACCCTTTTCGGCAAGTGCCACGGTGAGGTTCAAAGCCGTCTGTCCTCCCATGGTGCCCAAAAGTGCATCGGGAGATTCCGATTCGATGATCCTCTCCAGGTATTCGACCTCAAGCGGTTCCATATAGACTGTAGCACCGAAGGACGGAGTGCTCATCATCGTCGCTGGATTGGGATTCACCAGAACGACATCGAATCCTTCCTCTTTCAGTGCTATGAGTGCCTGAGTTCCCGAGTAATCGAACTCGCAGCCCTGGCCGATGACGATCGGACCGCTTCCGATGATCAGCATCTTCTGTATATCTTTCATTTTCGGCATCAGAAATTCTCCTTGGTTAATAACGAATCGAAGATCCACAGCCCGTCATGGCTGCCCGCTGCAGCTTCCGGATGAAACTGGGTGCACATCACATTCCATTTCCTGTCGATCAATCCTTCGAGGGACTGATCGTTGAGATTGATGAACCACGGGGAAGCCGTAGTCTCAAGAGAATCGGGATCCACGGAGTAATTATGATTCTGACTCGTTATGATGATCTTACCTGTGACGGTGTCCTTCACGGGATGGTTCGAACCGTGGTGCCCGAATTTCATCTTCTTCACACGGCAGTCAAGGGCAAGTGCAATGATCTGGTGACCGAGGCAGATGCCTCTGACAGCGATCTTTCCCAAAAGCGATTTCACTTTGATGATATGATCGTCCAGATACCGCGGGTCGCCCGGCCCGTTGGATAGGAATACGCAGTCGTAGGAGGAAAACTCTTCAGGCTCCATCTTCAAAAAAAAGGAGGCAGGGATGATATCAACATCTCCACCTCGTTTGAGAATCTCATCAATGATCGCTTTCTTGCTTCCGTAATCGATATACGCGACTTTCATTGTACCATCCGGCGATTTCAGATGCTGAATCTGCTGTGTTTCGGTAAGCGAGATAAAGTCCCGTTCGCTCATATTCTGTATATTCTGCAGCTTCGAGACGATGGTGTCGATCTGCTTCTGCTGCAGATCATCCTCATCGACGAAGACGGCGTACATGGATCCGTTGTTTCTCAGATGGATCGTCAGCAGTCTCGTATCGATCTGTTCGATACCGCAGATATCAAATTCGTTTAAGAGAGCATCGAAACTGATTCTATTCTCGCTGATAATTCCGCGGTAGAGTTCTTTTACGATGAACCCTGCGCACAGAGGCTTGCTTGTCAGGTGCTGGAACCAGGAAGGGTCACACCCGTATGTGCCGATATGAACATTGCTCATCACAACCATCTGCCCTGCATACGAGTTGTCGGTAAGAACCTCCGTATAGGAACTCATCGAGGTATTGAACACCAGCTCTCCGCTGCTCAGTGTGAGATCCTCCAGCGCTGAAAGCTGTTCATATGAGAGAGCGGATGCACCGAATGAGACTCCTTTGAAGGTCGTTCCATCCTGTAATATCAGATATCGTGTGGCCATTACGACTCCATTTATGCAACATTTTACGTTGCATTTATATGAATTTTGTTGCATATTAGATTTTATTACATAAATATACAATAGTTTTTACATAAATATTCATAAAAAAAAGTTCTCCTATTACAGAGAACTTTTCTTTGAATGATGTGATTGTCACTGTCTGTTGGGAACAAAAACCTTCACTTTCTGTGTTTCTACGATCCTGTTTCTCCCCATCTGAACGCCGTCGAGTTCGCCAGTGGCGATCATCTGGACCATAAGGTTTCCCAAGGCAGTAGCTTCGACCGGGCCTGCAACTACCTGAAGTCCCGTCTCATCGGCAGTCCACTGGTTGAGAATCTCATTCTTGCATCCCCCGCCGATCACATGAATCGAATCAAACGTCTGTCCTGTTATCTTTTTGATCTCATCGATCGACTGCCTGTAGGCTCTGGCAAGGCCCCTGTAGATCGCTACCATGATCTCACCGTGACTTTCGGGAGGAAGGAAGCCCTTGTCGGTACATCCTTTCTTCACCCGGTCCACCATTAGAGACCCGGGAGAATTGGGTTTGAGGAACACCGTATCAAGAGGATCGATATATCCTTCGTAGGAAGCGCAATCGATGGTCTGCCCGTCAAGCTCCTTCCATTCGATCTTCTCTCCGTTACTTTCCCAGTATCGTACACATTCCTGCTGAATCCACATCCCCATGATATTCTTAAGAAACCGGATATTGCCGTTCACGGCCATTTCATTTGTAAAACCGCTATCAAGCGCTTCTTTAGTGACGATGGGCTCTTCTGATTCAACTCCGAGAAGTGACCACGTACCGCTTGAGATATAGAGAAAATCCTTTCCTTTCTTATTCGGAACCGCTGCCACAGCGCTTGCCGTATCATGAGTACCGACTGCTACGACATCGATGCGATGTCTCACATTGAGTTCTCTGGCAAGTTCGCTCTCGAGAGGGGCTACCTTCGTACCGCTTGAAACGATCTTCTTGAATATAGACGAAGGAAGACCTGCCTTCTCTATGAGCTCGTAATCCCAGTCTTTTGTCGTCGGGTTGAACAGCTGAGTCGTCGATGCGTGAGTCATCTCATTGCTCATCACTCCGGTGAGCCAGTAGGTGATCGTGTCCGGGACACTGAGATAGCGGTCTGCGGTCGAAAGGACTTGAGGCCGCGTCTCTTTCATCGCCTTGAGCTGATAAAGCGTGTTGAACGGCTGAAAGGCTATCCCGGTTCTTTTGAACAGCGTCTCTCTGTCGATTATCCGGGTGATCTGCTCGATGCGTTCATCCGTTCTGCTGTCACGATAGTGGTAGGCGAACGATACGGGAGATCCGAAAGAATCGAACAGAAGATAGTCGACACCCCAGGTATCGACACCGATGGAGGTGATCTGATCCCCGTAGAGGTCTAAAGCCGCTTTGATCCCTGTCTTTATCTGGGCAAATATATAGGGAATGTCCCAATAGGTCTCATGCAGAAGCTTCACGTTCTCCGTTACGAAGCGGTGGACGACCTCGAAACTGTCGAGGTCCCCCACTATCACACGTCCGTTGCTGGCGCCCAGGTCGATTGCTATATGTTTACTCATAAGTTCTCCTCTCAGTGTTTCGGGGCATGTTTCAGAAGATACTGCTCAGCCTCGAGAGACCACAGGCCGTTGTTACGTTCTGTGATCTCAGATAGGGCCTTGTAGAAGGGATCTGTTTTTCCCAGTTCAGCGAAGTCTGCGATCGCTGTGAGAGGAAGATCGTAATGCGTGTACATCAGTTTCTTTCCGCCGGGAATCGAAGGAAGATTTATGACCGTATCGGTTACCGCGTTGAGTCCTCCGATATGAGTCACCATACTGGCCGGATTCAGTTTACCTTTCTCCATCATGGAAAGGGATTCAGTCATATCGGCCGTGTTTCCGCCGCTGGTTCCCACTATATGAGTAGAAGCATAGTGAACATTGTAGAAATTCATCATAGCACTGAAATCAGTTCTGTTGGGACCTGCGAAAAAGTTGAGACATCCGTCTCTGGCAAGGATCTTGTCGGCCTGTTCCACAAGAGGAGCCACGGGAGCCATAACAAGAACATCATCGTATCCCTTTCCTTCCGAAAGCTCCATCAGAGCAGCGACAGGGTCGCTGGTGTTCTTCGTATTGAGATAGATGAGTTCGACACCACCTTTCGCCGCCTCTTCGATCGAATAGAGTGTCTGAGCCCTTTCGAGACGAGCATCGTCGATATCGGTTACCACAACTCTCTTCGGTCTGCGGTCGCAGTGGATCGCATAGTCTATAGCACCCAGCCCCATCGGCCCCACTCCGGCTATGATGGCAAGATTGCCGCCTTCTCTGATTCCCATATCATGGACATAAGACCCGTTTGTCGTATGGTACATAGCATGATAGGTCCCGACGATACACGATACAGGTTCAGCCAGTGATCCGAGGAAGAAAGCTTCGCCTTCGTAAGGAAGGAGGCAGTTGAGCTCCATCACTTCGTGAGGGATCACGATATAGGTTGAATCTCCTCCGATATAGGGATAGGAATATCCCGGTGCCGCAAGTGATCCCTTGTAGTTGAGTGCAGGCTGAATAGAGAATTTCGATCCTACAGAGAAGGAATCTTTCCATTTTGCCCCGACCTCTACGATCTCACCGCAGAACTCGTGCCCCAGTATGATCGGATTGTCTGCCACATCGTTCGGAATACGTTTGTGATCAGCGCCCTGTTCTGCCGCCTTATGATCGCTCATACACACACTGTTGGTGATGATCTTTGCGAGTATCTCATCATCTTTGATTGCGGGAAGTTCGAATTCCTCAACTCTCAGATCGTTTTTTCCGTAAAGTCTTACTGCTTTTGTTTTCATCATAATCTCCCTTGTCTAGTTGAGCATTACCTGCCCGCCGGTTACCGGCAAGGCCTGACCTGTCTCATACTTCTGTTCTACAATATAACATATTGCCCTGACTACATCCGTTGTCTTACATCCTCTTGATAGTGGTACCTTCGATTCATAAAAGGCCCGTACATCCTCGATGCTTTCGGCTCCGGGGACCTTGTTCGCTCTCAGATACTGTACAAACAGTCCTC